>CAYPSN010000001.1:0-94557 GCA_964413715.1 uncultured Candidatus Saccharibacteria bacterium
AGGCACTAGGTGTACGCACAGTAATGTGTTTAGCCGAGGTGTACTAATAGCCGATTGACTTCTTAAATTCTTGCTTTTCTCTATTGTGTTGCTTGCAGCATGAATAAAGATATGCAAGAACCGATTGCAACATATGACTGACAATTTGTAGGTATCAAAACAAGCCTACATGTATTATCCAAACAAAGATAAAATCTTCGACCAGAGTGTCGACCTTATCTTCCGCCAACTGGCGGATGACTGGGCCGGTGCTTTTAGCGAGGAGGCCACACCTGTTCCCATCCCGAACACAGAAGTTAAGCTCCTCAGCGGCGATGATACTGGAAACGGGAAAGTAGCACGGTGCCGGATTTTATCATCAAGACCTTCGTTTACGCGGAGGTCTTTTTGTTTACACCAGTTTGACATTCCCCTTATGCTCATCTAGACTAAACCATAAGGATAATATTACCTAAGGGGATCGTATGACAAACAAAAAACATTCTACTAGTAGCAGCTCATTGCTTCAGACGCCACGTAAACGAAGCAAATGGCTGCTCGCACCGTTTATTGCACTCTTTGCACTTTTCGGTGTTGTTATTATTCTACGTAGCTTCGCTTCTACAGCACCAAATGACCCGAATGATGTGTTGCGAGGTGGCTTTAGCACAGCTAGCGCCAAAACTGCACAGGACGAGGTAATATTAAAGCTCAATAGTTCTGCTGCAGAGAACAAGGGCGCTAAACAACTCTTTGCATATTTCGGAATTACCGATACCGAAATCCGTGCCGCGAAACTTGAACCAGGTATTAATCCAACGACTTCGTCATATGCCAATTGGTATTCTTTCGGACGAACAAACTACGGCAAGCCTGATACGAAAGAGCTAACGGTTGGCGGCGCAACGTTTTATTCTAAGCCAGTTAAGTATGCCTGGAAGGCCGGTACTACGCTGACGCAGCCGGTACTCAAGGGTAAAACCAAAGATGGCCGAGTGTTTTTAATTCATGCCGAATGCGGCAACTTAGTTGTGCCTAGCCTGCGACAGTTTCAAGCTAGTCCTAATGCCACAATTCGTAAAGACGCCGTATCGCCCGCTAACGGCGCCACAGTAAAGCCTGGGGATACTATTAAGTATCGCTTAGTGGCTAAGAGCACTGGAAATACAAACGCTTACGTTACGGTAGCAGACATCATTCCAATTGGTACAACCTATGTTTCATCAGAAGTAGAAACTGGAAATGCCATCGGGCTGCCTGTTACGAACGCTCAAAACGGCCAACCTATCTATAAATGGGCGAACTATGGCTTAGCGCCTGGATCTGAAATCAAGATTCTCGTAACTGTTAAAGTAAACGCCAACACCCGCAATGGTTTTTGTAACACAGCCTACATCACCTGGCAGCAAAACCAAACTATACCTGGTAAGTCGAATAGCATATGCCACAACATAGGCTCACCAAACTTACAGGTAGAGAAGAATGCCAATGTTCCTGCTGGTACACAAGTTAAAGTTGGCGAAGTTATTACCTACAATGTAGTTGGCCGTAACGTTGGTGTGGTGAATTCTACTAACGCTGCCGTCTGGGATGGAATTCAAGACAATGGCTGGTATGAATTTGTAGAGATCGGACCACTTAAGCGCGGTAATACTATTGTGCCAGATAGCGAAATCGCAGAAAAGGTTGTCGGTAAGGCAAGTCAGGGCTGGAAGTATTGGGGCTACACCATGAAGACGCTCAAGCCAAAAGAGGCCGTTGGTTTTACCATCAAGTTCCGCATCAAACAGGCTAGCAATGTATCCCTGAAGGTATGTAACCTCGCCATCATTGCCGATAGCCGACCTTCACCATTTGGTGTCTGGGGCTATGATGAGGTATGTCACACGACCGAGGGTGTTGAGAAGAGTAAATCCGCAGTGTTCCTTAATCGTAATGGCAGCGACGGCAAGCCACTTCCGGCTGACGGCAAGAACGTCGCAAAAGCTGGTGATGTAATCCAGTACACGCTCAACACTAAAAACCTAGGCTCAAAGAAACTAGCTGGCTATGTGATTACCGAGGATGTAAAAGACATTCTTGAATATGCTGACGTAACTGATAACGGTGGCGGTACCCTGGCCGATGGAGTACTGACATGGAAAGCCGACATTGAGCCAAATAAAACAGATGTGCGTAAGTTTACCGTGAAGGTAAAGAGCCCAATTCCTAACTATGCACCGAAGACAAGCTCACCAGGATCGTATGACTGGAAGATGACGAATGTGTACGGAAACACGGTAGAGGTGCCAGTCGAAAAGCCAATCACACAAACAATCATCAACGTCTTGCCACAAACCGGTGCGCTTGGCTTCCTCATGATCCCATTAGTGCTCGCAACTCTATTACTCCTAGCTTATACCAGCGGTATTCTCGGGCAAGGACGAGGCGGAGCTAAAAGTACTGCTGCTAACACTGCGCAAACTGCAGGAAGCGCTGGTCAGGCTGCGGCACATCAGCCAGGTAGCCAATTCCACCCCGAAGCTAAATCTGAATCAAAAAAGTCTAAGAATTCGTAATTCATGTAGAACTAGAAGGCAGGCAATATGCCCAAGACAAAACAAAAAACTGTAACAAACAAGCCAAATCGAACGCGTACGAGTAGCCGCTCGCTCACTACGCAGAAGCCAAAATTTGCCATGACGAGTGTGCTGCTTGTAGCGGGTCTGCTGGCTACCCTCGGTATAGCCTTCGTGCTATTGAGTCAGGCTGGCACAAAGCCATATTCACGATTAGACTGTAATGCAACAAACAGATATATGAGTGCCAGTGGCTCTACGTCTGAAGAAAAGAAGCAACAGTGCTTGCTGTTGAGCGCAGAAGGCAAGTCAGCTCAACTTTACCGAGTGCTTTTTGGTCGTGATATAGCGAGCGATCCAGCTAGCTTTAAGAAATGGGCGAATTATTATGTTGGGTTACGCAAGGATCATTCGACAGAATTCGTAAAAAAACTCTTAACCACTCCGACAGCTCGACAAGGATATTTAAAATTGTCTGACACTGACAAGGTCGCAGCACTATACCAGAACACGTTGGACAGACAACCTGATCAGTCGGGTAAAGATTTTTGGCTAAAGTATTTGAAGCGAAATAGGTCGCCTAAAACAATTGCGGCTTTTGCAAATACTCGAGAGGCTAAAACCAAGCTTAAATCTTCTGTCCTCGAAGGCTTAAATGCTCTGCCGGCTAGTTATCGCCCTCAGGCAAGTTTGTGTGGTAATGGTCTTAATGAGCAGGAATGTAGGGCATTTGTAGCTGCAGTGCGACGTAATCAAGGCGAGCCTTGTAAACAGTATTCTCTCGGCGGAAACGTAACACCTCTGTGCAAGGCTAGTTCATCCGGAACGATAAAAGACGTATTGGTAGAGCGCAATATTGATGGCAGCAATGTAACGCTCAATAAGGCTGCAGCAGCTAAATTCCAGGCGATGCGTCGTGCGGCTAAGCAGGAAGCAGGCATTACCCTAGGTGCTAATGACGAACTTGGCGGGGGCTATGGAAGCTACCGTACGCAGGCAATGCAGGAGGAGCTTGTGAATAGAGGCTATCCGGCTGCTCCTGTGGGGAAATCAATGCACCAGTGGGGTTTGGCTATCGATTTTGCTTGCAATGGCAAAATGTTTAATCAGTCAGGGGCGACCTGCCAGAACTGGATACGCACCAATGCTGGTCGGTTCGGGTTCTACAATCTGCCCAGTGAGGCATGGCACTATTCGACCAATGGCAAATAAATTATTAGCCTAGCTTTTTGCCAGGAGCCAGTGTAGGGCAATGGCCCCTGCCACACTGACGTTTAGGGAGTTTTTACTGCCCTGCATTGGTATCTCGATAATATCGTCAGCTATGTCGAGGATCTCCCGCTCGAGCCCATTTGTTTCACTGCCCAGGGCTAGGACGAATTTGTTTGCTACGCTCATGTTCTCTAATTCGACTGTTCGGCTGGAGACATTATTTTCAAGGCAATATATCGCATAGCCAGCCGACTTAAGGCCGAGAATAGCTATCTTGGCATCATCATGATGTTCGAATGCGACCATATCCTCGGCGCCCAGGGCCGTTTTATGAATTTCTTTTGCGTTGGATTGGATGATGTGCCCGGCACGAGAATCTTGGGGCAATTTGGGATAGGGAGTTATGCCGCACATTATGACTTTACTTACGCCTAGGCCATCGCACGTTCGTAGGAGCGAGCCAACATTGCGGGCAGAACGTATATTGTTAAGCAGCAGTACGGTTTCGGTGTTTTTCATATATGGATGATTATCTCACATTGACCAATCATAAAAAAAAGGTTAAGCTTGGTGTAAGTACTTAAGCTTATGGCGACTAAGAATAAAACTATCAGAAAAAGCAAAGGCAACAAGGCGAATGCCACGCTCCTAGGAGGCAAAAGTCGTTTTAATTTGCCTACTCTTATTGCTTTGGTGGGTGTTCTTTCGGTTGTAGGATACTTTGTATTGAGCACATTTGCTGCTGGACCTACGCGACTTGCAAGCGCAAACTGCCAGAATCCTACACCAGGCAACACAACTGCCTATGATTGTTACCAGGGAACCGCCGAGGGATGGTCGACCAAGCTTTATCACGTGGTTCTCAATCGGAATCCTGACCCTAGTGGTTATTCATATTGGTCCAATCAGATTAATACTAAGGGCGTTGCAACTTCGGCAAATTCTTTTATTGGTGCGGCGGGAGCTAAAACTGTATTCTCTGGTACAAACAACGACTCGAAGGTGGAGACTCTGTATCAAACTACACTCGGCAGATCGGCTGATCCGAGCGGTAAAACATATTGGGTAAGCCAATTTGCCTCGAAATCATCAGGCGAGGTGATTGTTGCGTTTCTTTCTGTATCTGCCGTCAAATCCTACAACAACGCTGTGCTGCGTGACAAAGTCTTGAATTACATGAAGCCGGGCTGGAATACCGTTACACAGCCACCGGCTTGTACCACGTGCGGGTGCCCAGGCCAGCCTGCTTGTCCCGTAGAGAACCCTCCCGAACCAGTGGACAACACGCCTACTACAGACAATCCTGGGCCAGATTATAGCTTCGTCATCCCAGATAGTGGCTCAAGCTCATTAGATGGCGGTACGGATGCATTGCCAAGTATTGGCGAAGTTAGCCTGGATGATTTATCCAATGCTAGCGCCGAAGAAATTGATAAAATAATCGAAGAAAAAACCTCCAGCGGTAGCGGAGACGTAGAGAGTGAGGGAGTATCAAAATCCTACGGCGGCAAACTGAAAATCCTCCCGCCCGAAGACGCTATGGCAGAGGGTGCTAATGAAGTTCGCTACTACATCAATGCCAAGCTCAAAGCTACTGTTAAAAAGTCACCTTACGCGTTTAACCTCGATACTACGCGACTTAAGAACGCTCAGTATATATTGACCATCGTTCCTTACCAAAACGGCGAAAAAGGGCAAGAATACTCCTACGTCTTAAGCGTAAAGAATAACCTGACCTTCTGGCAGAAGATTTACAATGTTATTACCGCGCCATTCGGCGGCTAAAACAACTAAGCACAAAAGGTATTGACAATCCAAGCATAAGCTGATAGAATAGCGAAGTCATAATAACCTTGAGTTTAATAGAGTGTTATTGGTAGGGTTAACCTTTGTTTAAACTCCAACTGTAAAGAAGGAGAAGACAATGGCAGGAACAAAAACAGGTGGCCTTTTGGCTGCGCAGACTAACAAAAAACGATACGGTAGCGAGTTTTATCGCGAAATCGGTCGTAAAGGTGGTAAAATCAGCCGCAATGGTGGTTTTGCTGCTAACCCAGAACTAGCTCGTGAAGCTGGTCGTAAGGGTGGTTTGAGTAAAAAGAAGAAAACCGCCTAACAACCTTAAGTAGCAATACTTATAATCAAAAACCGCCGATGCTGTATGCAAAGGCGGTTTTTGATTATGCAGGATTCTTGCCGGTCTAAGAATAGCTTAAAACGGTTAAGCGGACTGCTTCATGCGGGTTGGCCGAGGCCTCCCAGGCGCAGTTACATAAAAAGCAGCGAAATACTGAACTTTGTTTAGTCGGCAAACAAAAGTTGCCACACTGCGGGCAGCAACTGCGTGAGCTTAGCCAATGGTCGTAGGTGGCGATACATGCCTCAATGTAGGCATCATTAATTCCTACACCAAACTTCAGGCACAGCTTCTTGGTAAGGTGCCAGGCCTGCGTTTCCATAATGAGAAGTTCGAAGTCGTTTAGGAAGTTGAAATGTCCGAGTAAGGCGTGGCTTATTTCGTGTAAAAGTGATAGGCGTCCTTCGTTGGAGCTGAGTTCGTCGCTACTGTAGTGGATTATGTCTTCGCTGGCATCGAAACCAAAATAGCCTGAATCAATAAAATCGTACCCAGGATAAGCCGCAATAATATCCATTCACCCTCCTTGCTTACCTCACATTATGCAGCGAATAGCTACACAAAACAAGCAAAAAGCCATGAGTTTGCCCAGGCGAGGGTGCATGCACCGCAAGTCCGAGCAAACCCATGACTTCATTAATGTAATAATAGCATAATAAACTAACATTGTCAATATATTTGAGGCGAGGTTTCTGGAATATCCTTGCAAAAATTCCTGCAAGGGCATACACTGACCACAAAGGGGAGGAAATATGACTCGATCACCACTTGTCAGGTTTGTGTTGGCAGCACTTTTAATCGTGATTATCGTTGTGGCTACATTTATGTATGGCAACGAACAACGGGTGAAACAGCAGCGGGCTCAGGATGCTCAAAAGGTTCGCGAAGTTCAGCAGGAAAGTCAGCAGAAGCGCGATGAACGCAAAGCCGAAGCACAGAAGCAAGCTGACTCCGCCAACACCCAGTCTACCCAATCAAATAATCCTCAAAAGAGTGCTACACCGAGCTCTGCACCTGCTCCAGTAGCTCAAACATCACCCCAGCCAGTAAGTGCTACGCAAATTCCTGCTACTGGTAGCACGGCATTGTTAAGTTTCATGCTCGCAATTGCAGTCTTGCCAATGCTTGGTCATATGGCGTTTCGACGGCCAAAGCCGATAGCTCAGCCATCTCTTTACTAGAATCCCAATATCAGGTATAATATTGGATAATTTGGTGTGTGTATTCTGACATATGCACCGCCAAAGCCAGGCTGTGCGTACTCGGTTCTTCCAAGGCGTAAATCCAAACACCTGGTAAAAAGGAGAATAGTTTGTCAAACAACAACCAAGTGATGGCTGATTTGTTAGCCTCGCACGAAATTAAAAATCTTACCCAAGGAGAGCTGGTAGAGGGAACCGTTATCAGTGCTGAAAAGCACGAGGTATGGCTTGATTTAGGTATGTACGGTACGGGTGTAGTTATGGGTCGTGAGCTCGAACAGGGTGTTGGTCAGATCCAGCCAGGTGACACAGTGAGCGCATCTGTTTTAGAAGCAGAAGCCCCAGAAGGTTATGCTATTTTGAGCCTCAAAAAGGTGGCCAAAGAAAAAGGCTGGGAGCTGCTTGAAGAGCGTTTCAAAAATGGCGAAGTCTTCGGCATTATTCCGTTTGATGCCAACAAGGGTGGTCTTCTGATTGAGATCGAAGGTATCCGTGGCTTCTTGCCTGTGTCTCAGCTTTCAGCTGAAAATTACCCTCGAGTCACTGGTGCTGACAAGGATGAGATTTTACATCGTTTAAACAGTATTGTGGGTCGAACACTCATGGTACGCATTCTTGACCTTGACCGTAAACAGAACAAGTTGATTGTGTCTGAAAAAGCCGCACAGCGCGAGTTTACCGAAAGCAAAATTGCTAACTTTAAGGTTGGTGATAAGGTAAAGGGTGTGGTAACTGGCGTGGTAGATTTCGGTGTATTCGTAAACGTAGAAGGTATCGAAGGGCTTGTGCACATTTCTGAGATTGCCTGGGATCGGGTTGATAACCCATCAAAGTACGTTAAGATTGGCCAGGAAATTGAAGCGTTGATTATCGCTATCGATCAAGAAAAGCTGTCACTTTCGATGAAGCAGCTTACCCCAGACCCTTGGTTGCAAGAGATATCTAAGTACAAAGTGGGCGACAAGGTAGACGGTAAGATTACGCGAATTACGCCATTCGGAGCTTTCGTACAGGTAACGCCGGTGATCGAGGCATTGGTACACATCTCAGAACTAGCTGATGAGCATGTGGCCGACCCTGCAAGCCATGTCGAACTTGGCGAGACCAAGCAATTTACCATTATCGGTATCGACGAAGCACAACACAAACTTTCTCTAAGCCTTAAGGCGAAGGCGGCTTCAAAAAAAGCTGATCCAAAAGAGGATTAGACAAGTGACTCGGCATATTCCAATGCGAACATGTCGAGTTTGTCGCAAGAATGCGCCCAAGCAAGAGCTGCAGCGCTGGGTAATTGTCGACGGGGTAGTGGTGGCAGATAAAGCCATGACTATGCCGTCGCGGGGTTACTACAGCTGCAGCGAAGCATGTGCCAAGCTACTGCCAGCCAAGATCAACCAAAGACATAACAAATCAAGAGGGAAGAAGCCATGACAGACGACAACAAACGTAGAGTAGAAATCCCGGAAGTAATAGCAGTTGGCGAATTTGCCCAGCGGCTCGATCTTGGCGTTGCTCAAGTGGTAGGTGAGCTCATGAAAAACGGTGTTATGGCGACGGTGAATGAGAGTATTGATTTTGATACCGCAGCAATTATCGCCAGTGAGCTTGGTTTTGATATCGTGCCTGAGCCCAAGGCGGCCGAAGAGCGCCCGAATGACGGTGAAGAATCTGCGGAAGGTACTAAGGAGCAGTCGCGCCCACCAATTGTGGCCGTTATGGGGCATGTTGACCATGGTAAGACTTCGCTGCTTGATGCTATACGTGAAAGCGACGTGGCTTCGTCGGAAGCCGGGGGGATTACCCAGCATATTGGTGCTTATCAGGTTAAGAAGAATGATCGTGTGATCACGTTCTTAGATACACCTGGTCACGAGGCCTTTTCAGCAATTCGTGCTCATGGTGCCAGCATGACCGATGTGGCAATTATTGTGGTTGCGGGTGATGATGGTGTGAAACCACAGACCAAAGAAGCCATTGAGCATGCCAAGGCAGCTGGCGTTTCAATCGTTGTAGCGATTAATAAGATGGATAAATCAGATGCTGATGCAAATCGAGTCAAACAAGAATTAAGCGAGATCGGCTTGATAGCTGATGACTGGGGCGGCGACGTGCCTTGCGTAGAAGTTTCTGCCAAGACGAAAGACGGCATTGATAAATTGCTCGATGTTGTACTCTTGGTCGCAGATATTGAAGAACAAAAAGCTGCTTTTGATGGCTCTGCTCGTGGTGTAATTATTGAATCTCACCTAGAAACAGGGCGCGGCCCAGTAGCAACTTTGCTCGTTCAGAAAGGCACTCTGCGTAGTGGCGATAGCTTGGTAGTGGGTACGACCTATGGTAAGGTGCGTAGCCTCGAAGATTATCGCGGGCGCAAGCTTAAAGAAGCAACTCCAGGAATGCCAGTCGTGGTATCAGGTGTACGAGAAGTGCCAAATTTTGGTGAATGGTTCGAAGTTGTGGCGTCTGAGAAGGTTGCCAAGGATTGGGTGGCCAAGCAGGCTCGTAAGCAGAGTATTAAAAGCCTAACTGGCACCAAATCAATCAGCTCGCAGGATTTAACCCGCGCAGTAGTTGATGGTCAGGTAAAGGAACTGGCTGTTCTGGTCAAGGCCGATGTGCAGGGCTCACTCGAATCTTTGGTTGATAGCCTTGGTCAGATTGGCAATGAAGAGGTGCGCGTGAAGATTGTTTCTTCGGGAGTGGGTGACATTTCTGAAAGTGATGTGCTAGCTGCGGACGCAGGTAATGCCATTATTCTTGGGTTTAACGTCAGTATTAAGGCCGCCGTTAATCAGTTAGCCAAAAGAAGCAAAGTAGATTTTCATCTGTACAAAGTGATTTATGAGCTTCTGGACGATGTGCGTGATTGGCTATCGAGTTTATTGCCACCAGAAATCGTAGAAACCGAACTCGCTCGTTTGGAAATCTTGGGTATCTTCAAGGTTACGAAGACGCACGTTATTACAGGCGGTCGAGTGCAGAGCGGTCAGCTCGTAGCAGGACTCGAAGCACGCATTATGAGAAAAGGTGAAGAGGTCGGCTCGGGAGTAATTACGACTTTGCAAAAAGAAAAGCAAACTGCTCGCGAAGCTAATGAGGGCGAAGAGTGCGGCTTGTCATTTGAGACCACCGACAAGCTAGAGCTTGGTGACGAGCTGGTGTTCATCAAGCGTGAAGAAAAGGCACGACGTCTGTAATGAGCTTACGTACTGATAAAGTAGAATCGCTTTTGCAGCAACAGGCTGCACGAGTCTTAAATGAGGAATATGTTTTTCCAGGCCTAGCCCTGACCGTAACGAAGGTGGATGTAAGTCCGAATCTTAAAAATGCCAAGATATTCATTGGTATGGTGGGCAAAGGCCAGGAGGACGCAAAGACGGCATTGAGCAGCCACGCACCAGGGCAAATCGCGCGCTATTTGGCAGGCCACTCACAAATGCGCACGATCCCGCACATTAATTTGGTGTTTGACGATTCAGCAGAATACGCCGAACACATCTCTCGTCTCCTAAAAGATATAAAGTAAGATTGACGGCGCTGGCATAAGCGTCTATCATAGCACTATGAGTAAAACAGTTCTCCTGGTTGAAGACAACGATTTTATCCGCAACATGTATCAGTTGAAGCTGTCGAAGGCTGGGCTGACTGTTGAAGAAGCCGTTGACGGCAAAATGGCTTTAGAAAAAATTAAGGCGAAGAAGCCTGATTTAGTACTGCTCGACATGATGATGCCCAATATGAGCGGTATTGATGTGCTTAAACAACTGAGTAAAGACAAAGTCATTCCAGATTTGCCTGTCATTGTGCTAACGAACATCATGAACTCTCAAGCAATCTCTGAGGCGCGCGACCTCGGCGCCAGGGACTACATCATTAAGACCGACCTAACTCCAAGTCAAGTAATAGACAAACTCAAGCCGTTTTTATAAACAACCAGATTCTTTCTAGCATCAAGAACGAAAGAAATTATCTTTTCTTAAGCCAGAAGGCGTGCGTAGCCATTGGCAAAACTTTTGGCGTCCATTGGCTTCTTTCCGGCGGGTTGGATTTGTAGAATTTCTAAACTGTCCTGCGTGCAACCAAATAAAAGTTGACCGCCCTGGTAGGTCAGTTGGCCGGGGGCGACCTTAGCTTGAGAAACTTTGGCCGACTTAATGGTCAGGAGTGTGCCCTGGATAGTTAGGTGGCTCCCAGGCCAATCTTGGAAGGCTCTGATTTGACGCTCAATCTCTGCAGCGCTTAGTTCGCTGTCGATTGCACCCATCTCTTTTGTAATCTTGGTGCTATAACTAGCCTGATCGTTGTCTTGCGCGGTAGGCGCAAGCTCGCCAGCAACAAATGCCGGTAAGCTTTCCGTGATCATACGATTACTGAGCTTGATGAGTTTGTCGGTTAGGCTGGCAGTGGTTTCTTGCTCGGCAATTTCGATGGCTTCTTGGTATAAAATGTCGCCCGTGTCCATACCCTCATCAACCTGCATAATTGTCACCCCGGTTTCTTTGTCGCCTGCAAGAATCGGCCAGGTGATCGGGTCGGCTCCTCGCCACTTTGGCAAAAGCGAAAAATGGCTATTAACCAGGCCATTTGGGAAGGCCGCCAGCACGTCGGGCGGAATAATAATGCCGTAGTCGACTACAAGCCCAACCGCGGAAGAAAACTTTATGTCACGCAGTAATTGGCTTAACTCGGCCTTGTTGGCGGGCTGGTAGCAGGGAATACTGTGCTGCTCGGCCCACACCTTAACTGCAGGTGGTTTTTTATGACCCGAGCTGGTGAGTAGGTCTGGCTTTGTAATCACAGCCTCAATATCAAGCTCAGCGTGAATGCCTTGCAAGGTAGCTAGGCTAACGTCGCCGGTACCAAAAAATACCGTACTAGTGGTGGTCGAGTTCTTCTTTGATGTCATGGGGGATCTCTTTCATTGGCTTTAGCTGACCATGCTGGTCGACGGCCAGAAGTTTGGCTGGGTCGGTAATGTGGTCAAGAAAAATAATACCGTTCATGTGGTCGATTTCGTGCTGGAAAACGCGCGCTGGAAAGCCTTCGAGCGTTAACCTAACCTCGTTACCGTCCAAATCCTGAGCTTTGACTTTGATTTTCAGGTGACGTTTCACCTTGCCATATATACCCGCCACACTCATGCAGCCTTCGATGTCTTCGACCATTTCTGGACTGGCTTTGACGATTTCTGGATTAATATATGTGCTGAAGTCTTCACTTCGCCCGCTGTCGTGATCATCACGTACTACGGTTAGACGCAATAATTCGCCTACTTGAACGGCAGCAAGGGCAGCACCAATTTCGCTTTCTTTGTCATATTGCAGTGTTGTACTGATCATTTCGTCAGCTAAGGCACGAATAGAGTCATCGACATAGCCAATGCGTTTGGATTTCATACGGAGGACTTGATTGGGGATGTTGATAAGTTTGCGTTTCATAGTTATAGGAGGTTAATGGGGTCTAAATCATGACGCCAGCCTGCTTTGGTGTTCGTGGTAATTTCTACTAAGGTCGAACGTTTGAGTGATTTTACTACCAACTGCGGTTCATACATGCCAGCATGTCGTCTTATGCCTTCTGTGGCTGGCCCAAGTACCACGACACCTTGGTAGTCGGTGACAATCTGCTCGGCCTCGGCTTTCGCGACCTCGAGCGCTTTTTCTAGCTTGCGATGACGATAGGTTAATTTTAACAGATAAGCATAAGGTGGGTAAATGTGCTTTTTGCGATGCTCGAGCTCGTTTGAAAAGAATAACTTATAATCATGCTGGGCTGCTGCTAAGATGACCGGATGAGTCGGTGAATGGGTCTGGATGATGACTTTGCCCCGGAAGCTACTGCGACCAGCACGACCGGCAACCTGGGTGAGTAAATCAAAGGTGCGCTCACTAGAGCTAAAATCGGGAATAGCCAACATATTTTCTGCCAGTACAACCCCCACGGTCGTAACGTTCGGCAGATCCAAACCTCGAGCAATCATTTGTGTGCCGATCAGAATATTTGTTTCACCAGAGGCAAGTTTCTTGTAAGCGTCTTCGAGAACTTCTAGCTTGTTATTGTCACCGTCGATACGACAGATATTGGTGCTTGGGAAAAGCTCTGCGATCGTTTGCTCGACTCGCTTCGTCCCGCTACCAATAAAGCGCAGGGTAGTGGCTTGGCAGTTTTGGCATTGAGTTGGCGGCAGGGTGCTGTAATTGCAGTAATGGCATATCAAGCGCGCAGTGTCGGCATGAAAGGTGAGGCTAGTATCGCAGCGCGGGCAGAGACTAATACTACCGCAACTTTCGCATAAGAGCGCCGAGGCACTCCCTCTGCGATTAAGAAATAAAATAGTCTGCTTGCCGATTGAGAGCGTGTGTTTTATTTCATTGACGAGCTGGGGGCTCAGCAATACTCCCGGCTTGAGTTGGACAATTTCTACCTTTGGCAGCTGAGCCCCTAGGGCTCGTTCACGCAGTTCATGTAATTCTAGACGTCCTTGCTGCGCAGCATGTGCTGCGTAGACGGACGGCGTGGCACTTCCCAAGATAAACTTAGCGTTTGTGAGTTTTGATAGTTCGGCGGCGACAGTGGATGCCGTATAGGTTGGTGCGTTATCCTGTTTATAACTTGTTTCGTGCTCTTCGTCGATGATGATGAGACCAAGCTCTTTAACGGGTAGAAATAAGATAGAGCGAGGCCCAATATAGACTTTTGGCTTACTCATACTGGCTTCAAGCCAGATTTGTTTTCTACGTGCTGGCGTGAGTTGGGAATGTGACACCACCAGCTGATTGCCAAAGTAGCGCTTAAGCCTGTCGACCATCTGAGGAGTTAGTGCGATTTCTGGTACCAGCAGAAAACAAGATTGGTTTTGCTCAAGAGCGTGCTGTACCAGGCGTATATACACTTCAGTTTTTCCTGACCCCGTTATGCCATGAAGTAAGTGGCCGCGCCGATCACTTTTGATAATGGAGTCAACGACTGTTTGCTGGTCGCTTGAAAGTTGCAAGGTAGGGGGCTCAGGATTTTCATTGTCTTCACGAGGTTTTAGTCGGAGCTTTTGTCTGAGCCCCGTTGCCAGCATGGTCCGCCAGACTGCACTCGGGCTTGCAGCGTAGTAACGCATCAGCCACTCGGCCAGCTGAAGATAATGTGTTGGCAGTATCGGTAATTCGAGCCGCTGAGATATCGCCAAAATTGATTTATCCACAGCCTGGGCAGTTGTTACGTGCATGACAACACCGAGGTGAATTTTTGGCCCAAAGGGCACTTCGACAATGCTGCCAACCGTCGACTTTTGGTCCTCTGAGTCGTAGTAATCAAAAAGCTTTACGTCTTTTTGCGGATAGCCTGTAACAGATACGGAGAGAAGGTTTTTCATAGATATTGTATAAACTTAGTATTCATTACGAAAGTTTCACTGGGTGTTTTTTATTGAGTGTTCGGCAACTTTGCGAAATGTGTTCGCGAGTGGTCGTGTCTTGTGTTTTTGTCTGTCTCCGACTACTATCAAATATGTGAATAGAAAACTAACTTTATAGTATATGCGCCGGCTGAATGTCAGAACGAAATTCTATCTTATTATAGCACTGACTCTGTTTGTGGCTGTGGTCGCACTGCCACGCGAAGACCGAGTGTTTTCTGCTTTGGGTATGAAGAATGCTCAATTAAAGGTACGCCAAGGCTTAGACCTTCAGGGCGGTGCGGCTTTAACGTACCAAGCCGATCTTTCGAAGCTTAAAGCAGAAGAAAAGGCTAAAGCCATTCAGGGTGTGATAGATGTGGTAAATAAACGTGTTAACCCAAGTGGTACGAGCGAAGTGGTCGTACAAACAAGTGGCCAGGACCGGGTATCGGTTCAACTCCCAGGCGTGACTGATGTTAATCAGGCCATTTCGTTGATTGGCAAAACAGCGCAGCTCGATTTTTACGAAGTCCAGTCTGGCCAAACGACACCAATTCCAACCAGCATTACTGGTAAGGACTTATCGAGTGTAACGGTTAGCTTTGATCCTCAGTCCGCCCAGCCAGTGGTAGCCTTCGAACTCAAGGGTGGTGAACCAACTAAGAAGTTTGCCGAGCTAACCACTCGCATTAATCAGACAAACGGTAGACTGGCGATCGTGCTTGATGGTCAGGCTTTGTTTAACGGCACGGTTTCAACTCCGATTACTGATGGTAAGGGGCAATTGCAGGGGTTTGAGAGCGTAAAGGCAGCGCAAGAAACTGCTGTGTTACTCAACGCCGGTGCGCTACCAGTACCAGTAAAGCTCGTAGAACAGCGCACGGTCGGCGCCACACTTGGCTCGGAATCGATTACGAAAAGCATCGTAGCAGGCCTCATTGGTATTTTGGCGGTTATGATATTCATGATTGCTTATTATCGCTTGGCGGGGGTGGTAGCGAGCGTAGCCTTGGTTATTTACACGCTAATCAACATCGCCTACTTCAAATTTAGTGTTTTTATGCCTGGCTTTTTCATATTTAGTCCAATAGTGCTGACACTGGCCGGAATAGCAGGTTTTATTTTAAGTGTGGGTATGGCCGTTGACGCCAATATTCTGATTTTCGAGCGCATGAAAGAAGAAGTGCGCAATGGTAAGGAGATGCAGGCGGCGCTTAAAGCTGGCTTTAGCCGCGCCTGGGATAGTATTAGGGACTCGAATATATCAACACTGATTACCTGTTTAATTCTGTATTGGTTCGGCGTACCAATTATCAAGGGCTTTGCCGTTACTCTAGGCTTAGGTGTTGTCATTAGTATGTTTACTGCTATCACAATTTCACGCAATCTCATGGAAATCCTCATTACCACTAAATTTGGTTCCAACCCACGAAATTATGGCTTCAAAGAGGAGGTGCAGAAATGAATATCGTAGCTCGCCGCAGACTCTGGTTTGGCATATCGCTGGCAATGATTATTCCAGGGATGATTTCGCTCGCACTGTGGGGGCTCAAGCCTGGTATTGATTTTCGTGGCGGCCAAGAAATGGAGCTTAAGGGTCCGCAAAACCAATCTGCAGTTCGCACGCTCTTTATAAGCTCTGGCGCGCAGGATGTGACGGTTACGACTACGGGCAGTAGTGGTCTTTTGGTCCGCTATCGTGTGGAAGACAAGGATTCTAAGAAGGTAGAGTCGGCCCTAAAGTCATCATTAGCGAAAGGCAACTATACTCAAGTATCATTCAGCTCAGTCGGACCATCGGTAAGCGCCGACATTACGCGCAACGCGCTAATAAGTATCTTGCTGGCTTCTACGGCCATCTTGCTCTACATTGCCTTCGCATTCCGTAATGCACCGCCACCAGTAAGTTCTTGGAACTTCGGCATCTCCGCCATTATTGCCATGGTTCACGATGCACTCATCTTGATTGGATTATTCTCGATCTTGGGCCATTTCTTTGAGGTGCAAATCGACAGTTTGTTTGTAACGGCAGTGCTTACGACAATTGGTTTTTCGGTGCACGATACCATCGTGGTATTCGACCGCGTGCGTGAAAACCTTCGTAAGTACAATAAGCCGTTCGACGAAGTGGTGAACCTAAGTATTAATGAAACCTTTGCTCGCTCGCTTAATACATCGCTTACGGTAATTTTAACTCTTACGGCATTATTGCTGTTCGGTGGTGAGTCAATTCGCTTATTCGTACTGGCCTTGTTGGTCGGTACCATTGCCGGAACGTTCTCTTCGATATTCAATGCCTCACCAATGCTCGTAGTACTTAATAACCGCAAGATCAAGCAAAAGCTCAAGAAAGAACAAGCGAGTAAGAAGAAATAGTAGTAGTGCTTGCACTGCTATAGCAAGAAGTATTAAATAGTCGTGGTCGACATTCTCTAGACGCACAGGAGGTGTGGTATGGTCGATCCAGTAATCCTATCTCTAGGAGGCACAGATGGAGAGGTTCGGTTGAGCCCTCCGTTGTTCCTGAACAACAGAACCAACACGAGCCCTGCTGACCTGTCGCAGTTCACGCCCCAAGGCAATGGGGTTTATGGGCTGCAAGGTGGTCTCGTTGACCCATTCCATATGGGGGAGATCATGGAGGCGGCAGGTGGCGTGGTGTTCTTTGGACCTCCAAAGCACAGGGAGGACTTCATGGGCATGCTGCGTGTTCTTGGTATTGCCAACACAAACCTTGATGTAGGGGACGCTCACAACTGCCATTACTGGGCTTTTGTGAAGGACTCGGAACAGCCTGGGGAGGATGGCTACTTGCGGCAGATGCGTGTGGTCCACAGGTTCGGTCTCAGGTTCCTTTTTGGGGCCATCGGTGACGTTGGGTACGACGAGTTTCCTGATCAGCCGATCTCACTACCGGATTTCCTATGGGCTTTCATCCAAGATCAGGTGAAGCTCTACGGCACCGGTTTTACGAACCAGGAGTTGGCAGGAACATTCGGGGGCGATGGTGACTTTGCACGCGAGGCTCTGTCGTTCGGCCTGATGATCGAGAACTCGTATCACAAGGTTTATCGGATCTGGAGTCGAGCCTGGCTGGTAACCAAGTAGTTGCAGATGTTGATGGGGCGGCAGGCGACAGGACCTGTCCGCCCCGGGCGATCTAGTTCTTCTAGGTCGCCTCTTTTATTTACTTCTCACAATGTAGTAGCCGTCTTGTCCGTCAGGGTCGCCAGTATTCTCTAGCTTGGCAGCAATAGTAAAGGTTTTGCCATCGGATTTATAGGCGTATTTTATTTTTTCTGTGTCGGTACTTGAGGGGTCATAATTGACATAGCTAATATACGGCGGAGTAGTGTATTGCAAGGGGTAGACGACCTTGATGTCGTCACCCTCGGGATATGTGCCTTGCTGTTGCTTATAGACTTCTAGGGCCGCCGAGATGCTATTGAGGTCGTCTTTGCGCGTTTGGTCGCGTTTTAGCACGTCAGAAGCGACGTTACTGGTGTTTTGTGCAGCTGGAGTCGTTTGTTGCGGTTGCGGGCTTTCAGCGGGCTTAGGGCGGTTTACAAACCAATAGCCAGCGGTGCCAACAAAAATAAATGCTAGCAGGGTAGATATGTACAGAACAGTCTGGCTTGGCTGTTTTTTTTGTGACCGGTCTGCTTGCTCGGCGTCATCTTGGGCTGTTTTAGGCGCAGGTGTGACGTTGGTAATGTCTGGCAAAACTTCCGGTTCTGGTTGGCCAACTTTTGTATCTTGGTCGCTTTTGACGTCTTGTTCAGCAATAGCCTCGGCTAATGCAAAAGCGCGCGTGTGGCTACTGGCTACCTGTTCTTCTTCAGGAGTTACCTTGTCGTCATTGCTGGTGTTGGTGGGCGGACTAGGAGTAAAGTCGGTAACGTCTAAGTTCGGTGTAGCGTGATGAAGGTCTGCCGACATAGTTGCGCTACGTATAGGGTGGTGATTCATTTGGTTGATTTTGGCTTGCAAAGGCAAGTCCGAATAAACCTCTGGTTTAGCAGGGGCGTCTTGGGTTGGCAATGCGTTGATATTGAGCGCTGAGGGCAGCTCTGGTTCGGAGAGCTGACTTGGCAGCTCTGGTACAACGAGCCGCTTAAGGCGCGCGCGCAAACGTCTATGAAAGCGGTCATTTGGAGCATGTGAGGTCCTAGTTGGTTGGCTGGCTTGCTGCTGCACTGACATAACAGGAGGAACTAATCTTTCAGGTAATGAAGCATGACCTCCCTGGGCTAGTTGGGTGTTTTGGGTAGGAGGCGCCTGGCCTACATCTGCCGAGTGGGTAGTGGGTTCGCTATGGCGAACTAAGGTGCCGCATTCGGGGCACATATAGCCAACGGCGCTATGCACCATGGGGGATTTGCAGTTGGGGCACAGATGGGATGAGGGGGTAGTTATATCTGACATAATTCTTATGCCTATTATAGATGATTTGTGGGTTTTTTGCCCATAGCAAGACAAAAAGTACCAAAATTACTCAAAAAAACTGTTGTATTTTAGACTGTTGTAGATTTATACTAGTAAGTAAGTAATTTCAGTTATAAAAAGATAAAAAGTAAATAAAAAAACAATATGTTAAAGCTGTTTATAACCTCAAAAACAAGACGAAAAATCATCACAATATATAGCAAATACCCCGACTATCGTGTTCATGTACGTGGTCTGGCCAAGATTTTGCGAGAAGATCCCGGCAATATTCAGCGCGAACTCTCTCGTATGGAGAAAATCGGCTACGTGAAGTCGGCCAAAGAAGGTAACGCTAAGCTGTACTGGGTGAACCAGAATTTCCTTTTATTTAAGGAGCTGCAGAGTATGGTGCTAAAGACCACCAGTAAAAAATAAGGATCAAAAATGGGATTATTGCAAAAAGTCAAAACAAAACTGTCACACAAAGATATCCGTCAGCAAAAAGCCGAGAAGATGGCCCAAACCGAGCGTTTTTTACATGGCCACCGTCAGGCCTACCGGCCGACCGCACCACTTGGCTTCAAGCCTAGAAGCGACAGCAGCTACCACTTCGCACGCGCTGGTCGCTAGTCGTTGATATAAGCACGAACTAATAAGATATACTGGCTATATGGCGAAAAAACATATAGCTGACACCACCAGGCTTGGGTATGACTGGGTCTATGCGTCTGACGAGAGTGCACCAGTTGCAAGCTATCCCGAACTGAAAAAGCTTCTCTTGCGTCAATTAAAGCTTAGTGAGCAGGACGATGATTTCTTTACACCAGACTATAGTGAGACTCTGCATGACCCTTTGTTGCTAGGCGGCGTGGAAGCTGCAGTTAGGCGCATTGATCAGGCTCTAGAGCGTAATGAGCAGATTGTGGTATACGGCGATTACGACATCGACGGCATTACAGCCACTGCACTACTCGTAGACGTATTGCGACAGCTTGGGGCTCAGGTTCGTCCCTATATCCCTGACAGGTTTGAAGAGGGCTACGGGCTCAACGATGAGGCGCTTCTAGGGCTCAAGAAGTCTGGAGCGGATCTGGTTATTACCGTTGATTGTGGCATTACCTCGGCAAATGAAGTTGCTAAAGCAGCGCAGAGCGGCCTCGAGATTATCGTGACTGACCATCATACAGTGCCAGAGGCTACACCAGATGCTGCAGTTGCGTGCATTAACCCACGCTTAAAAAACGACCCGTACCCATATAAAGACTTGGCTGGGGTGGCGGTGGCGTTCAAGTTGGCCAAAGCCCTTGCAGCTCAACATCCAGACAAAATAAAGCCTGGGCAAGAGAAGTGGCTGCTAGATTTGGTGGCTCTCGGTACCGTCTGCGACGTTGTGCCGCTGAATGGTGAAAATCGCGCTCTTGTACAGTTTGGCCTGAAGGTCTTGGCCAAGACGCCGCGAGTTGGTCTTCAGGCTTTGGCCGAGGTAAGTAGTGTGGAGCTAAAAAGCATTCAGGCAAGCGATCTAGGCTTTCGGTTTGGGCCGCGACTCAATGCAGCGGGGCGACTTGAACATGCCTCGAAAGCCTTGCAGCTTGTTATTACTCAGGATGTGGAAGAGGCCAAACGACTTGCGCATGACCTTAACCAGCTTAATCGCGAACGGCAAGAGGAAACAACTCGAATATTTGCCGAGGCAATGGCGCAGGCCGAACAATTCAGCTCAGATAGCATTTTGGTATTGTCAGATCCAAATTGGTCGCATGGTATCGTTGGCTTGGTGGCGAGCAGGGTAAGCGAGGCCATGCATAAGCCAGCAATTATTTTGCAGGAGCTGGGTGGTAAGACTAAGGGTTCGGCGCGTAGCATTGGTCAATTCAATATTATCCAGGCCGTGAATGCTTGCTCTGACATACTAGAGCGCCACGGGGGCCATGCTTTTGCGGCGGGTATGACGCTGAATACAACTCAAATTAGTGAATTCCGCCGCCGGATTAATCTGTATGCTGCAGAGCACAAGGATGATTTGTTGGTTGGTAGAGAACTTACTATTGCAGCCCAGCTGGATATAGCGCTGCTTCATAAGGACCTTCTCGCTTTACTTGATAGTTTTGAGCCGTTTGGCAACGGCAACTCGCAGCCAGTTTTGAGTGCACAGCTGAAACTTAGCAGATTACGCCCAGTCGGCGCTGACTTGAGTCACTTGCAGTTTGGATTTGAAGCTCCCGGTGGGGTGATTGGGGGAATCAGTTTTGGCGCGACTACAAAGTGGCCTTGGCTGAAGGTGGGCGAGACAGTCCAGGTGGCTTTTCGCGCTAGCCGCAACATTTGGCAAGGGGTAGAGAGCCTGCAGCTAGAGGTGGTCGACGTAAGGCCCGCATAGGCTTGAATAAGAATGAATTTTAACGTATAATTACTCCTGAATTACACAAGATAACACGATAACAACAGGAGTTAATGAGTTGATTCAAGTAACAGCTAAAGATAACGAGTCGGCCGAGAGCTTACTACGCCGCTTTAATAAGAAAGTAATTCAGTCTGGAGTGCTCGGCGAAGCACGTCGTAAACGATACTTCGAAAAGCCAGTTTCTAAGACTGAAGCTCGGGCTACAGCTATCCGCAAAGCAAAGCGCAAAGAACAGAAAACCCGCGAACTTTTAGGGATTAAGTAATGCACGTCATCGAGCAGCTCGAACAAGATTTAGCAGCTGCCATGCGAGAGCGTGATCAGGTACGCCTGCAGGTTCTTCGTTTACTCAAGAGTGCACTCAAGAACTATCAAATTGAAGTAGGGCATGAGCTAAGTCAGCAAGAAATGATGCGTGTTCTGCAGAAAGAAGCTAAGAAGCGTCGTGATTCGATCGAGGCATACGAGAAAGCCGGTCGCAACGACTTAGTGGCCGAAGAGTCTGCTGAACTTAAGGAGATTGATCGCTATTTGCCGGCTCAAATGAGTGACGATGAGCTTCGTGCTATTACACAGAAGGTTATTGGTGATAATCCAGAGGCACAGATGGGTCAAATTATCGGCCAAGTGTTGGCACGTACTGACGGGCAAGCTGATGGCGCAGCGGTGAGTCGTATCGTGCGTGAAGAATTGAGTAAATAGGCAAAACACTATGGCTCTAAGCCTAACGATTGCTACTCCATTACCAGAGGGGATTTCGACCGAAGATTTGTCACTCGCACTCGATGCGACTGAAATCGCGGCTGACGTAACTGCAGCAGGGCAAATCAGTTTGGCGCTGGTGGACGAGAAGACCACCCAGCAGCTTAATAAGCAATACGCTGGCAATGACTACGCTACGGACGTATTGAGCTTTAACTACTTCGAGGACGAAGCTGAGGAGCCTAGTCAAGAGGATACACTAGGCGAGGTAATAATTTGCCTGCCAATTGCTCAGAAACAGGCCGAGGAGCACGATCAGACTCTACGCAGCGAAATTATGCTGCTCTTCGTGCATGGTCTTATGCATATCTTCGGATTCGATCACCAGTCTCCTGATGACCAAGCTAGCTTTGAGACCGCCCAGGGTGCTATATTAAGTAAGCTTAAGATTAATGCGAGGAATATATTTGATGGTAACTCTCGGTAGTTTTCGGCACGCGTTTAAGGGGCTTCGGGCGGTAGTAAGTCGTGAGCGTAATGCGCGCATTCATTTATTTTTTGCCTTTCTGGCAATTGTGGCAAGTTGGTTCTTTAAGATATCAGTTTTCCAGCTATCACTCGTAATTTTGGCTATCATTTTGGTTTTCTTTGCCGAAATTACCAATACTGCCATCGAACGCACGCTCGATATAATCACAACCGAGAGAAGCCAAGTTGTCCAGCTGGTCAAAGACATGACAGCCGGCGGGGTATTGGTTTGTGCTCTTGGCGCTCTCGCATTGGCAATTTGTATTTTTGGTCCACGCGTATATGAAATGGTAGTGCGATGAGTCGGCACATCGTAGTTTTGGGTATGCCTGGGGCTGGTAAAGACACACAGTGTGACTTGCTGGCCAGTAAACTTAAGGCTAGCGTGATTAAGACTGGCGACATCGCGCGCTCACTCGCCAAAACGAACACAGATGTGGCTCGAATTCTCAAAAACGGTGGTTTAGTGAGTGACGAATTGATTAACGCCGAGCTCAAAAAAATCCTTCATAACACATCATCTCAATCTGATATTATCTACGATGGCTTCCCACGACGGGTTGCGCAGGCGCAGTGGCTTGATGAAGTTTTGAGCGAAAAAGAATCATCGCAACTGAGTGTATTTTTCTTGCGTATCAGTCACGCAACGGCCCAACAAAGACTGATGAGCCGCGGCCGAGCTGACGATACGCGCGAGATAATCGAAAATCGCCTGAATGTATTCATGCAAGAAACTGAGCCGGTTCTTGGCTACTATCGATCAAGCGGAAGACTGGTAGAGATTGATGGCGAGCCTTCAGTCGATTCAATCCATGAACAGATATTAAAAGAGTTAGGGCAGGCATAGTATGAAAACGCAGGTTAAAACACCGCAAGAAATCGCTGCGATGCGTCATGGTGGTAAGATATTGGCTCAAACCCTGCAGACTCTTAAGTCACGCACGGTTGCCGGTATGAAAACGGTTGAAATTGACATGATGGCGCGCGAGATACTCAAGGAGCAAGGTGTACGGCCGGCTTTTCTTGGCTTTGATGGTTTTCCTGCCAGTATCTGTATCTCTGTCAATGAGGAAATCGTGCACGGCATTCCTTCTGATCGCATTCTGCACGATGGTGACCTGGTGAAGTTTGATTTTGGCGTAGAGCATGAAGGGATGATCACCGATAGTGCAATTAGTTTTATATTGGGGGCGACAACTAATCCGCAGGCTGAAAAACTTATTAAGGCCACCGAAGAGGCATTAGCTCGGGCCATCAATGAGATTCGAGATGGCGTGCGCGTGGGTGATTTGGGGCAAATCATCGGCCAGACCATTCAGAAGCACGGGTTTTATGTATTGCAGTCGCTTGGTGGTCATGGTGTGGGTCATAGGCTCCATGAAGAACCCTGGATAGGTAATGATGGGGTGGCTGGTACCGGACAAACTCTAAGGGCAGGCATGACGATTGCATTGGAGCCGATTGCCTCGATCGGCACCGAAGAGCTTGTCATGGCAGACGATGGCTGGACCTGCATTACCGATGACGGTTCGCTCGCTGCGCAAAGTGAACACACAATTCTTATCACTGACTCTGGCGCTGAGATTCTGACATTACCTTAGGCATTTTGTATCAATAGTTTGCGCAACTACCTGCGCCATGTAATAATGGGATAGATTAAGGTGAGTTATATGGCTGCGAAAAACGAATCAACATTTGTAGGCTTAGACATCGGCACAAGTAAAGTGGTGTTCGTGGTTGGCTTGCATCAAGAAGATATGGCCGAACCGAGTATTATTGGGCTTGGTGTTGCGCCGACAACTGGTTTACGGCGTGGCACTGTTTCAGATGTTGAAGAAACCGTTGCCTCTATCACGACCGCGCTCGAAGAAGCTGAGCGTATGAGTGGCGTTACAATTGAGCGAGCCACCATAAGTGTAGACGGCGCCCATGTTCAGAGCCTCAACTCAAAAGGCGTTATTGCGGTTAGTCGTGCTGATCACGAAATCTCACGCGAGGATTTGGCACGGGTCGAGGAAGCAGCGGCCGCGATTCAGATGGATAGTAATCGTCAGATCCTGCAAGTCATCCCCAAAAGCTATACGGTAGATAGCCAAACAAACGTCGTGGATCCTGTTGGTATGAATGGGGTACGCCTAGAAGTTGATACGCACATTATTACCGCTGCTTCACCAGCCATGAAGAACCTCACCAACTCTGTTTTTCGGGCAGGTTTGCAGATCAACGATCAACTACTGGTGCCGTTGGCCGCAGCTCGTGCGGTACTATCGAAGCGCCAATTTGAGTTAGGTGTAGCTCTCGTTGATATCGGAGCAGAAACTACTGGCATTGCGGTGTTCGAGGAAGGTGGCATTACCTTTACGACAATTCTACCGGTCGGAGCCAATCACATTACGAAAGATCTGGTGTACGGTTTGCGCACTAACATTGATGTGGCAGAAAAGCTTAAGCTGGCACGCGCTACTGCAATGAAAGATAAGGCAAAAGTAAACGAAAAGGTTGATCTGGCTGATTTTGGCGGGAATGGGGTAGTATCACAGGGTGAAATTGATAAGATCGTTACCTCGCGTTCGCAAGAGATCTTTGAAATGGTGCATGCGGAACTTCGCAAAGTCGGTAAAGACTCAATGCTGGCTGGCGGCGTGGTACTTACAGGCGGTGGCGCTAAGCTCAAAGACATCGACGCACTCGCTCAAAATATTCTAAAACTCAATGTCAGCATTGCAACCCCCAAGGGCTTTGGTGGCATCAGCGATAAAGTAAAGGACCCTGCCTATGCGGCGGCTGTTGGGCTCATGCTTGAAGACATGAATCATATTCCCCCAGGCCATGGCGGCTTAAACCGCGCTATAGGCGGCGTATTGAATCAGATTAAGAGTATATTTAAAAACTTTCTACCGTAAATAAGTCGGTCTACCTAAATTATTCCTCATAAGCAGCTGCGATTGATTGTGTTTACATCTCGATGCTCGCGCCGTTATGGTTCTTGTGGATAACTTCAATGTCATTATTCAATTAATGACTAAAAATATAAACATATTGAACACTAAAAATATTCATAAGAATTATATTTGGTAATTGAGTAAAATATTTGCATTATCTGTGCAACTTCGCTATACTTTTGGCATACCGAATGAGTAGCGGTATGTGTGTGGCAAGGTACACTTCTCGATAGAGAAGGGATATTAGACTCCTCTTAGGGGGAGATCGGCAATTATACAAAGGGTACAAAATCAATGGCAGAAATTCGTCCAGAAATTGAGACATTTGCACGCATCAAAGTAGTTGGTGTGGGTGGAGGTGGAAACAACGCCCTTAACCGCATGATCCAATCAAGTATTCGTGGCATTGATTTTGTAGCTGTTAACACAGACGCACAAGCTCTTCATTATTCTCAAGCTGCCAAAAAAGTTCATATTGGCAAAGAAGCTACGCGTGGTCTTGGTGCAGGCGCAAACCCTGAAGTGGGTAAAATCGCTGCCGAAGAGAGCGAAGAGGACATTTTCGAGGCGCTCAAGGGTAGTGAAATGGTCTTTATTACTGGTGGCTGCGGTGGTGGTACTGCAAGTGGTGCCGCACCTGTCATAGCACGTATTGCCAGGGAAATTGGCGCCCTAACGGTAGCAATTATGACGAAGCCTTTTGCATTCGAAGGCGATCGTAGGCGAAAAATTGCCGAGTCGGCGCTCGAAGAGTTACGCGACAAGGTCGATACCCTCATTGTGATACCAAATGACCGTATCTTGCAGATTATTGATCGAAAAACTTCACTCCTAGATGCTTTTGGGGCGGTTGATAATGTACTGCGTCAGGGTGTACAGGGCATTTCTGATTTGATTACTGTGAACGGTCTGGTTAACTTGGACTTCGCTGATGTGAAGTCGATTATGAGCAATGCCGGCAGCGCATTGATGGGTATTGGTCATGGTTCTGGCGACAATCGAGCCGTTGAAGCTGTCAAACAGGCTATGGATTCACCGCTACTCGAAGTCTCGATACAGGGCGCTAAGGGTGTATTGATCAACTTTACCGGCGGACGAGACATGGGTATGCATGAAATTGAAGAGGCTGCGAAGCTCATTCACGACTCTGTTGACCCAGAAGCAAACATCATTTGGGGTACAGTGTTGGATGAAAACACGACTGGTGAAATCAAGGTAACTCTGGTGGCAACTGGGTTTGACGCTAATCGCAATCCCGTAGCGCAAACACATGGTTTTAGCGGCTTTGGAAGCTCGAGCGCTAATGTTGCACCTGTCGTTCCGACTCAGCCAGAATATCATGAGCCAGTTGAGCCTGAAGTTGAGGAAATCCCTTATATTCGCGAACAGCCTCGCGCAGTCTTTGATACGAACGACGTAGAACCCCTTGTAAAAGCCACTCCCGAACCCGAAAAGACTATAATGGATGACCCAATCCATGGCTTTGACCTAGAAGAGCCACTTGTCGAAGAAGAGTCTGTTGTGGAGCCTGCGCCTACAGTGCAGCCCCAGCAGCCGATTATTGAGCAAGCCTCTGGATTTTTAGGCGACGAAGATGACCTAGAAAAACCAGCTTACCTCCGCCAGGGCACTAAGCTTGATCAAAAAGCTGGTGATGACGACGATATTCCGAGTTTTGTAAAAAAGAAAATGTAGGTATCGGAGGGTCGAGTTAAATGAAGTGTCCACGGTGCGGCTCACAGGAAAGTCGTGTACTCGAGTCTCGTGATGTTGAGCAGGAGAGCGTGATAAGGCGACGCAGGGAGTGTTTAAGCTGTCAGCACCGCTTTACGACGTATGAACGAATTGAGGCTGCTCATCTTTTGATTATTAAAAAGAATGGTGAGCGAGAGTTATTTGATAGAACTAAGCTCGCTAACGGTATTTATCAGGCATTCCAAAAGCGCCCTGTCTCTGCAGACCAGATTGAAAGCATCATCACCTCGATTGAACAGGCCCTAAAGTCAACTGGTGATCATGAGCTACCAAGTACTACTATCGGTGAATTGGTAATGGAGAAATTACGCGAGAGTGATGATGTGGCATATGTGCGTTTTGCCAGTGTTTATCGCAGCTTTGCCGATATCAAAAGCTTCGAAGCAGAGCTTAACCGTCTAAAGGCTCAGACCAAGGGTAAAACCAGCTAGTTCACACATTTGGGTAAACTACTCATGCTATACTGCTAGTATGAAGGTAATTGTACTTAGTAATGACAAGCAGGTCGACACGGAGAATCTCGGAAAGGTGCGTGCCGCAGTTCAGGTGGAGCGTCCGGAGTCTATAGAGGGCCAACGTTTCGTGAAGCTCTATGATGTTGTGCAGTTTCCGGCTTGTCTTGTTGTGACTGACGAGGGGAGTCTGGTGGAGCTTTGGCAGGGCAAAATGCCTCAGCCAAGCGAACTTATTTATCACACTGAGCGATAATTTACAGATATGAAACGCCACAAAGAATAAAAAAGTAGTTCAATAATATTCTATTACTCAACGCGCATGATGCGTACCGTGTCGGTGCCGCCCGACACATTACGATGGCGGCCGTAAGCGCAAATCACATAGTCATTAGGTTTCACTGCACCAGTCTGCTTAAGCCTCGTGATGATGCGCTGGTTGGTATCGCTCGAATTGCTGATCAGTAGAGGCTTTCCACCCCAAACAATCGAAAGTTTGTTACATACATTCCTGTCTGGACTAGCCATGATGATCGGTACCGCAGGCCTTAGGTTCGACACGCTGTAGGCTGTGTCTCCGGTCATGGTCTCAGCCACAATGAGTTTCGCACCAATTTGTTCTGCTAAGGTGATAGCGGCAAGGGAAATACTGGCAGGTATATTGTGATTTTGGGGTGTTTCGTCGGGCGAGTTATGCTGCTCGAAGACCAAACGCGTCGTATCATGGATTCTTTGCAGGTCAGGTTTGCGCAAGCTGGGTGCAATCAGTGCTGCTTTACCATACTCAGACGAAACAAAGTCTAGATTTATCGTACCCATGATGGAGTACTGCTCGGCCTTGAGAATGATGCGCTTCATCATCTTTACCGTTTCTACAGGGTAGTCACCAATGGCTGTTTCGCCCGAGAGCATAACGGCATCCACTCCTAGGAGCACGGCAGTAGAAACATCATTGGCTTCAGCTCGCGAAGGTTGGGTTGACTTTATCATGCTCTCAAGCATTTGCGTGGCCATAATAACAGGTTTATTGTTGCGCCTGGCAGCTTCGATGATGCGTCGACCAACAATTGGTACGTTTTCGGCGCCAATTTCCACTGCCAAATCGCCGCGCGCAATCATTATGGCGTCACTAGCTTCAATAATGGCATCAAGATTCGTTACGGCGGCTTTTGTTTCGATCTTGGTAATAATATGGACGGGGTGATTGGCTGGCTTTAGGAGTCTTCGTACTTCTTTGATCGTTTTTACTGACTGAACGAAAGAGACTGCCACGTAGTCAACGTCTTCTTGAATGGCGAACAGGATGTCTTGCCTGTCTTTGTCAGTCACTACTGATCCTTTAAACACTGTGTCTGGCAGATTGATGCCGTGGTGACTTAGTACAACGCCGCTATTGAGCGCCTTTGCAGTAACAATGCCACCTTTGACGTGCTTGACCACAAGGGCGATTTGGCCATCGCGCAAGTAAACATGCTCCCCAATACTGACTTCGTCGGCGAAGTTGTATTGCGAGGGAAGAATGCCAAGTTCCTCATCGTAGGTGTCTCCGAAGCTAAACCCGACCATATCACCGCGCTTAATCGTGACGCCTTTTTCAGGGAGTTCGCCAAGGCGGATTTTTGGGCCAGCAAGGTCTTGAATAACAGCAAGCCCTCGATCAAGCTTCCTGGAAGCGCGGCGTGCTATTGAGAGATTGCGTTTGTGAGTTCTGTAATCTCCATGCGAAAAGTTAAGACGAATGCCATTTACACCCGATTCTAAAAGCGATTCGATATGGTCTTCGCTGGATGGTCCGATTGTGGCGATGATTTTAGTTTTTTTATACGTGGTGGCATCACGAGTCATGTTCGTATTGTACTGGTATTATGCTTATGCTGCAAAGGCATAATTGGTTGCACGAGTGCGAATTTGATTGTATAATCAAGACCATACATGCGTCTCACTTTGCAAATAAGCATTGCCGGTGAGTAAGTGGCTATCAACCACGAAGCAGCAGGAAGAACAGTCGTTTTGACCAAGTAGAGCCTGACGGAAGCGCCCGTAAGTCGCATTAATTAAGTGCCAACGAGATGTCTCTCTTGGAAACTGGATGGTACCATCCGCTCGGTGAGTGGATTCCAGTATTCAAAGGAGACTTTTTGTATTTTTTAAAGGAACATGTATGACGCAGCAGGATGAAGCACATAAAACAGCCCAAGCCAACCTAGAAGAGCAGATGCTCGAAACTTGGCAGCGCGAAAAAACCTTCGAGACTTCACTGAAGCAACGTAAAGGTCGGCCAGTGTATAGTTTTTTTGATGGGCCGCCGTTTGCCAATGGCTTGCCTCATTTTGGCCACTCGCTAGTAACAAGCATCAAGGACGCTATGCTGCGCTATAAAACGATGCGTGGCTATTATGTGCCGCGGCGAAATGGCTGGGATTGTCACGGCTTACCAGTTGAGTTTGCGATTGAGAAAGAATTTGGTGTTAGTGGTAAAAAACAAATACTCGAACTCGGCATAGATAAGTTTAATGCCGCTTGCAGTGATTCGGTTTTTAAATACAAGAAAGACTGGGAAGAACTACTCAAACGTCTCGGGCGCTGGAGTGAATATGATAACTATTACGCCACGGTAGATAGCAACTACACCGAAAGTGTGTGGTGGGCGCTCGCTCAGATTCACAAGAAAGGCTTGCTTTATAAGGGTTATAAGAGCACGCCATATTGTCCGCGCTGTGAGACTCCACTGTCTAACTTCGAGGTTAATGATGGCTACAAGGACAATGTACCCGACCCGAGTCTGTATGTGGCTTTTAAGTGCGCCCAAGAGGACGCTTACCTTTTAGGTTGGACCACTACACCATGGAGTCTACCTGGCAACGCCGCAATAGCGCTGAATCCAAATGAACAGTATGTATATGCTCGGTTACTGGAAGGCCCCTTGCAGGATAAGGTGGTGATTTTGGCCAAGAAGCGCCTCGAAGCTCTCGGCCACGATAATTACAAGATCGAACGGGAGGTGGCGGCAAGTGAGCTGATTGGTTCATCGTATGAGCCCCTGTTTGAGCTGACTGGGCTAGAGAATACTCCACACAGAGAGAACCTGTATAAGGTGTGGGGAGCTGACTTTGTGAGTGTAGAAGACGGCACTGGGGTTTTGCACGTAGCTCCTGCTTTTGGCGAAGATGATCTAAACTTGGGTCAGAGCCAAAACATCCCAGTCCTACAAACAATCGATGCCAGCGGTCGTGTGACTGCCCAAGTTGGCAAGCCAGAGCTAGTGGGAATGTTTTTCAAAAAAGCCGATACCCATATCATTGAGCTGCTTACTGAGGCAGGGCATGTTTATGCAGCGGAGACCAAGGAGCACACCTATCCGTTCTGCTGGCGCTGCGAAACGCCACTTATGTACTATGCAATATCTAGTTGGTTTATTAAGGTGTCGGCAATTCGTGACCAGCTCAAGAAGACCGCTGCAGAAATCAATTGGACGCCAGCTCATATTAAAGACGGACGGTTTGGGCAGTGGATTGATGGGGCCCGAGACTGGGCAATTTCACGCAATCGATATTGGGGCGCGCCGATGCCGGTATGGGTAAACGAAGCTGACGACAACGACTACATCGTAGTAGAAAGCTATGATCAGCTTCGGGAGCTGGCTCAAGATAGTAGTATTGATACCAGCGATGTTCACCGGCCAAAGATAGACGATGTGGTGCTCAAGCGTGACGGCAAAACTTACCGCCGCGTCGAAGAAGTGCTTGACTGTTGGTTTGAGTCGGGGAGCATGAGTCTTGCCCAGCACCATTATCCTTTCGAGAATAAAGATGTTTTTGCACAAGCTTTTCCGGCCGACTTTATCATCGAAGGCTTGGATCAGACGCGTCTGTGGTTTTATGTGCAGCATGTTGTGAATACCATTCTGTTCGATGCTCCAGCTTACAAAAATGTAATTGTGAACGGCATGATTATGGCTGCTGACGGGCAGAAGTTGAGTAAACGTCTTAAAAACTATCCACCAATAGACGATGTGTTTCGTACTGAAGGCGCTGATAGCTTGCGCTTGTATCTTTTGTCGAATCACCAGGCAACTGAAACGGCCGAATACATTCCGTTTCAGCGAGATGCTATGCGCGACATGCAGCGTAACGTTTTGGCAACATTGCAGAACTCGCAGCGGTTTTTTAGCATGTATGCAAAAATCGACAATTGGCAGCCGCAGTCGCCGGGTGAATTACCACATAGCGATCATGTGCTCGACAAGTGGATGCTTGCTCGTGTGCAGGCTGCCATACGAGAAGTTACGACCGAAGCCGATAATTATCAGATTGCTCATGCGATTGCCCCAATCTTTCGTTTACTCGACGATTTGAGCAACTGGTATATCCGCCGCTCACGTCGCAGATTCTGGAAGAGTGACGACGACACTGATAAGGCCGCTGCTTACGAAACATTGTGGTATGCACTGGTGCGTGTTTGCCAGCTGCTCGCTCCGTGGGCGCCGTTCACAAGTGACTACGTTTGGCGGGAGCTTACCAGCAATACCGGTCTGCCAAAATCAGTTCATTTGAGCGATTGGCCTGAGGTGGAGTATGTAAATGCTGATTCGTTGGAGGACATGGAGTTGACTCGCCAGCTGATTAAGGAGGCCCTCTCAGCACGAGCCGAGGCAGGCATTAAGGTGCGCCAGCCGTTGTCGAAGCTCACCGTTTCTGCTGATCGAGAATTAAGCCAAGCGTACTTGGATATTATTCAGGACGAAGTTAATGTTAAGTCCGTTCTACAGACTGCAAACGAGAACACAGTTGGGGTAGAGCTTGATGTGGAAGTCTCCCCACAACTCAAGCGTGAGGGTATGATGCGCGATTTAGTGCGCTTAATTCAGAATGCGCGTAAGCAAGCAGATTTAGAGGTTGATGACAGAATCACTTTGAGCCTCGTTACCGATAGCGCTGAGCTGCAGCAGGCAATCGATGAGCATCGTAATACGATTATGCAAGAAACACTGGCTACCGAAATTGCTGCCGACGAAAAGAGTTTTGTGCAAGATGCAAAAGTTGATGGCAGTGATGTCAAAATTAGCCTAGAGCGCAGCAAGACCTTATAATAAGGAATATGTTTGGGCTAAGGTTTATCCGTAAACTTGATGTAGTTGTCGGCGTCAGTACGCTTGTGCTGCTTGCTATTGGTTTGACGGTTTTGTACTCATCGGGCATTAAGCCTGCCGAGGTAGCTACCGAGATTGACCCAACGCGACAATTCCTTTATGGCGGCATTGGCTTATTGGTCATGCTGTTCTTCGCTCGCTTGGATTATCGTATCTTACGTAATTACAGTCTGGTTTTGTATGCGTTAGCCCTATTGGCACTTTTATATGTCGACGTTGCTGGCGCAACCCGGTTAGGAGCAACGCGCTGGATAGATATTGGGTTCTTTCAGTTTCAACCCTCGGAATTTGCTAAGCCAATTTTGGCGATAGTGTTGGCCAAGTATTTTTCGCGTAACTACGACAATATTAACGAGTGGCGCTACTGGCTAGGGTCGCTTGTTTACGTGGCTCCACCCTTGTTGTTGGTGCTAGCACAGCCCGACCTTGGTACCGGAATGGTGTTTGGTATTATTTGGCTTTCGGTTGCTGTCGCAGCTAAGGTGCGTTGGCAGTATTTATTCGGGCTCTTTGCTAGTACTGCGGCAATGATTCCGTTAATTGTGCCACGTCTGCAGCCCTACCAACGCCAGCGGCTTACGACCTTCCTGAACCCTGCGGCAAACCCCACAACCACGGGCTATAATGTGAACCAAGCGATTATCGCGGTAGGGAATGGCGGGTGGTTTGGACAAGGCCTTGGGTCGGGGAGTCAGAGTCAAGGTAATTTCTTGCCATCTCAGCAGACAGATTTTATTTTTGCAGTTTTGGCTGAAAAACTCGGCTTCTTTGGTGGCCTGCTCACGCTCGTTGCCTTTTTAGTGCTAATTGCCCGTGGTTATTGGATTACTCAAATGGCGGCCGATCGGTTTGGCGGCTTGCTTGGCGTGGCGCTTATGAGTATGCTGCTTTTCCATGTCTTTATTAATGTCGGTATGAACTTGGGCATCATGCCTGTCACTGGTATTCCGCTGCCGTTTATTTCGGCGGGTGGGTCGAGCATGATTGTTACTATGTTTGCTGTTGGCGTTATTCAAAGCATTTACATTCTACGACGCAAAAAGGAGTTTTTATAGTGAGCCGACGAAAGAGCCTTACTATATTGTTAGGTATAGTTGTTGCCTGTTTGAGTGTGTACCGCGGGATAAGTATGCAACAGAATTCGTCGGCTTCACAGCAGCCCACAAATCTAGGGGAATATCGCGTTGAGAAAGTGGTTGATGGTGACACCATCGAAGTTCAAATTGATGGAAGAATGCAAAAAGTGCGACTAATTGGAATGGACACGCCAGAGGTGGTTGACCCGCGAAAGGTAGTGCAGTGTTTTGGGCGCGAAGCTTCGGCGGAGGCACACAAACGCCTCGAAGGTAAAACGGTGCGCCTAGAATATGATGTTCAGGTTGGGGAGCAAGACAAGTATGGTCGTAGATTGGCTTACGTGTTTTTGCCCGATGGCAGCAACTATGCTGAGACTATGATCCGCGATGGCTATGCCAAAGAATACACCTACCAAGGCCAAGTCTATAAATACCAGGCCAACTTTAAACAAGCCCAGGCTGAAGCCGCATCCGCCAGTCGGGGCTTTTGGTCACCAAACACGTGCGGAGGAGATACGAAGCAAGCCGCAAAGTAAGGTGTGCACTGCTAGTATTATTCTTATGTTATACTAGCAATTAATAACAAGGAGAATAATTAGATGGCCGAAGGGGTAGAGGCTGAAGCACAGCGACTTTATGATGAGCACAGGGATGCCGCATCCAAACTCCCGGAAGTTAGGCCAATGGCTTATGAAGAGCGCAGAAAAGTTGCATTAGAATTCCTTGAAGAGATTAAGGCTGCTGAAGTGGCTTCAAGCCAAGGTTTATTAGGTGGTCACATTTCTATTGATGATAAGTGGGAATACGGACATCCCGTTGACCAGGTCATTGGTATGATCCGAGAGTATGGTCCAGTGGTTGAGTCTGAAGAGGCTAATCCTCTAGGTTCAGAGACTGCAAACAGAGATTACCAGGCTAATCTCCGTGAGGCACCACAGCATTTTCGTGATAACGAGGAGGAGTATAAGCAGGCTGCCGTGCAGAATGCACGTGCGGCTGGGGTTGAAGTCGAGTATCCCCCATACACTCACGTAGATCATGAAGAGACTCGTGAAAAACCGACTCCCAAGCTAGAGCTAGTCAATTTAGAAAATCAAACAGATCCGGCCGACGACAGCACATATCAAGTTGAAACTTCACTGGGAAAAGCTGAGGTGAGTGCTCGGCAGGAGACTACCAGGGCTGAACATGTCGAGTCCAGTGGTCAGAAGTTTACCAAAGACTCAATTGATTATAGTGCGGTTCTGAGCCATTTAGGTATTCACACGGGTGGCGAAGTCGCTGGCAGCCAATTTAGTGGTGAGCTATTCTCGAGCGCCGAGGACATCGTGAAATTTATTGGGGAAGTGCTGCCCAGCGAGCTAGAGTATGACCAGTTTGGACGTGTGGAGCTGACACTTGACGTTGCTTTACCCGAAGGCCAGGCCATTGGTTATGCAGGAGTTAAGAGTGTTGAAGAACTCCAGCGGTCAGGTATCTCGCCACAGCCAGCAATGCGAACTCCGGGTGGCGAGTCGGGTGAAGTCGATGGATTGAAGGGCGCCTGGTATCCCGAGACCGTCCGAGATGCATCCGGTGCGTTTGTGGTGGCGACGGCCGAAGACGGTTCAGTTAAGAATCCTCGGGCAAAGTTTGAGCCAGAAGCTCTGATAGGTCAAGTAGACAATCCCGACGCCGCCAAGACAACTCGTTTAAGCGTGGTAATCCAGCTAGACAGAGAAAGTGGTAAACCCGTAGTACTCACAGCCTATCCAGGCGAGATTGCGCCTCCATTCCCGGTCAAAATTGACACTGAGAACTTTAAGGTCAATACCCTACACGATGGGCCCGAAGCTAAGTATTGGAAAGAACACGCCTTTCTTAAATTCTCTACACCGCGTGAGACAAGCCTCGACGCCTAAATGAAACTGAAACGCATACTCATTGTTGGGCGTGGCAGTGCTGGTAAATCGACATTTGCCAAAGTCTTAGGTAAGAAGCTAGGCTTGCTCGTGTACCACCTAGACAAATATTTCTGGAAATCTGGCTGGAAACCTCACGAGAATATTTACAAAATCCACACTAAACTTATCGCTTAAGACGAGCGGATCATTGAAGGTAGTACCGAGTATCTGGCCGAGCGGGCTCGTCGAGCAGACTTGTTCGCAGTACCGGTTAGTAGTAGAAGGGTTGCGGGCGGGCTGCTATAATACTAGATATGAGCAAGGTGTATGACGTAATTATTATTGGTGCGGGGCCGGCTGGATACACAGCCGCTATTTATGCTGCACGGGCGGACTTGAGTGTACTGATGCTGGCGGGAGATACCCCTGGCGGTCAGCTGCTACTCACCAACGAAGTAGATAACTTCCCAGGCTTTAAAGACGGCATTATGGGTCCTGAGCTGATGCAGCAAATGAAGGACCAGGCCAAGCGGTTTGGCACAGAAATTATTAGTGAATTTGTAATCAAGGTGGACTTCGCGGGCAAAGTAAAGAAAATCGATGTGCGCGACACTACCTACAGCGCCAAGACTGTTATTATTTCGACTGGGGCTTCAGCGAATTGGCTAGGACTAGAGAATGAGCAGCGACTAATGGGTAAGGGCATCAGCGCCTGTGCAACCTGCGATGCTTTCTTCTTCCGCGACAAAGAAGTAGTGGTTGTGGGCGGCGGCGATGTGGCTATGGAAGAGGCCGAGACGCTCACTAAGTTTGCCAGCAAAGTTACCGTTGTGCATCGACGGGATGAGCTAAGAGCCAGCAAGATAATGCAGAAGCGAGCTTTTGATAACCCGAAGATAGAGTTTATTTGGAACAGTGAAGTGGTGGATGTGTTGGGGCAAGACATGGTAGAGGGGGTGCGCCTGCGTGACACGCAAGATGACAGTGAAAAAGACTATCCTTGCCAAGGCATGTTCGTGGCAATTGGTCACACTCCAGCCACGAAGTTGTTTAAGGACGTGCTCACACTCGACGAAAAGGGCTACATTGTAACTCAAGACCACTCTGTTCTTACGGAGATTGACGGTGTGTTTGCAGCCGGTGACGTGGTCGATGCTCATTATCGTCAGGCGATTACGGCAGCGGGCGATGGCTGTAGGGCGGCTTTGGAGGCCGAACGCTATTTAGCTAACCAGGGGTAGAGTAATGGCGAACGAGGAATACTATAAGCGCCAAATTGAACGTCTGAATGCAAAGATTCGTGAGCTTGAAGGGAAGATTGCGGTTGATGATTTAACCAAAATCCTTAGCCGACGTGGTCTGGAAGACGCACTGAAGATATTTACGAATGAAGTTGACTATCAACTTAAAAACCCCGATCGGCGTCAACTTCTCTCTATTAAATCCTTGTCGGTTTTGTTCATCGACATTGATCACTTTAAGCAGGTGAATGATACATATGGACATAAGGGCGGTGATGTTGTTCTGCAGCAACTTGCTGCCACCGTGCGGAACTCGTTGCGTGGGATTGACGTAGTAGGGCGTTATGGCGGAGAAGAGATTGTGGTTGGCCTGATTGGTGCCGAAGTTCAGCATGCTCAACAAATCGCCGAGGATTTACGCACAAAAATCGCTACCCATACCATTGAGCTAGATGATGCCAAGGTACAGGTAACGGTGTCTATCGGTGTAGCTTCTATGAAGCCTGGTCTGGCTTTACATGATTTACTCGATAATGCCGATAAAGCGCTATACCAAGCCAAGAACAGTGGGCGTAATCGAGTAGAGGTCTATGCTTAGGGCGTCTCGAAAAATCGATGGACTTTATTCGATTGGGGCGATTCGACCACTGCATTGTCGTGCACTGGCGCAATTATTTCGCCATGCGATTGAAAATGATTTTAGTTACTACAGTAGCGATTATCAAAAGTTAACACAGCGTCAAAACACGGCAGCGAAGCTGTGTCTCGGCGCATTGCGTAAAAGTCGAGTCTTGATTGGCGTATGGTACACGGGCGAACTGGTAGGCTATCTCATTGGCGCAACCAGGCCGGGCAGTAGTGATGGCGATGTATTCTGGCTGTATGTGCGTCCTGACCATCGTGGTAAAAAGCTCGGTGCAGATTTGCTGCTGGAGTCTATTCGGAATTTTCGCGCGTTAGGCATAAAGAATCTCGAGCTGGTTACCTATGATCACGCCGATTTTTATAAAAAGCACGATTTTCAGGTGGAGCGTTTGGCCAAGGGCTTTATCGGTGGTCAAGATGTGTATATTATGAAAAGGTCATTGGTCTAGACTATGAGCAAGAGTCCAGTACAGAAGAAACCTAAACCGAAGGCTTCGAAGCAGCAAGCCCACGCTAATTATATGCCCCCATTACCGCAACGAAAGCAGAAAAAGTCCCGTAAAAAACTGTTCAAGACAGCAGCTTGGCTTGGCTGTCTGTTGTTGGTGGCGGGTGTGGCCTACACGAGTTACTCGTTAATTGTTAATGACGGAACCCGGCAATCTCGTGATTTACTTACTCGACTTGTAAGCCCCCAACAGCCACAGCCAAAGTTTGGTAAAGTTATTTCGGTTGAGCCGGCATTGCCCTATGATGCCGCTGCAACCAAAGCCTTGATTCTGCAGACAAATAAAACATTTAACACCCCAATTACTAGTGGCATTCGCAAGCAAGTCGTGCGCTACACTTCGTCCGACCAAGATGGTAACGAAATCCCAGTTTACGCGAGAGTGTATGCGCCGACTAATTTGGCGAACGGGGCGAAGCTGCCGGTTTTTGCTTTTGCGCCTGGCACGACAGGAATTGATGATCGCTGTGCAGCCAGTCTAGAGCGCCCACAAGTGGCCAATTGGGCAAACTATGACTCGCTTATGGCGGCATATGCAGCTAAGGGCTATTTGGTGATTATCACTGACTATCAGGGTATGCGTGACGCCAAACGTACTCACCACTATATGGTCGGGTCGCAAGAAGGGCGAGCTGTGCTCGACAGTATTCGTGTCCTAAAAAATCTTGATACCACCAAAAGCGTAGTCGACACTTCAAATATATTCGTTTCTGGCTATTCCCAGGGTGGTCATGCCGCGCTCTGGGCAGATATGCTTGCTCGGGATTATGCACCAGAGTTATCCCTAAAAGGCTTAGTTGGGTTTGGGCCAGTAAGCGATGTACGGACTACACTTACTGATATTACTCGAGGAGCTAATATTAACTGGTTTGGGCCATTTCTGCTAACCTCGTACCCAGATTACTATCGTACCAACTACGACACCAGTAAATATTTGCTGCCAAAATGGCAAGAAAGCCTCACTAGCGATATTGCTACGCAGTGTATTAATACCGTTATACCTCATTGGGGTAAAAACCCAGCTGCAATCTACCAGCCGTCCTTTTTGAGCGCTTTGGCGAGCGGCAATTGGGGTAGTGAATACGCGGATTTCGCCAGAGATCTTGATAAAAACCGCGCTGGCACAATTGCCACTGCCACGCCAAAGCTGATTAACCATGGCCGGCGGGACAATGTAGTTTTGGCGAGTCAATCAGAAACTTTGCGGGTACGTTTGTGCGGTTTGGGTGGTGGCACTACGACGCTGAAAATCTATCCTACGGCTACACATTATGACACTATGGTGCAGAGCTACAACGATACTCTTGTGTGGATGAATGCCGTTAAGGCTGGTCGGCAGGTAGTATCAAGCTGCCAGTAGAAAAATAAACATCTGTAGGTAGAAGAGGTTGATATTGACTACCTGGGCTAGCCAAAAGTACTTATACGGCATGATGGTAATTATTGGATAGCCCGACAGAATAATTAATTCAATGGCCAGTGTTAGGGATCGGGTGCTTAGGGAGATGTTGAGCCCAAATGTACCGACTATACCCATGGAGATAATGAACCCGCTCATAGCAAACGCCAGAGCGGTATGTACGGCGCTGAATTTTCCTTTAGCAGGCAGCACTGCTTGCAGCCACTGCGTCATTACACCTGCGGATGCCAAGGCTAACATGAGCGCGTTGTGATATTCTAACCAGAAGAGACGGTATGAGAAGGCTAAAAAAGCCGCACCGCCCACCAGGTGAGTTAGGATGTAGATAATGAGATTGGCGGGGGAAGCTACAGCGCGTTCACTAAGTGTGCAGTTGGCTTTGCCGTGTTGACGGTACAGCAGTAGGACGTGGCCAACGTTGATGACGACGAAGGAAATGAGAAGTGCTAATGATGCTGAAGCGTTCGTGAACATATAGCAAAAATCGCCCTAGGGCGATCAGTGTTAGGCTTTGATGTCAGTAATGGTTACCAGAGAGTATTTTTGGCGGTGACCAGTTTTGGTGGACTGGCGTTTCTTGGCCTTGTACTTAAGGATGGTGAGTTTCTTGCCTTTTACGGCGTCTTCCGCCACAGTTGCTTTAACCACTGCAGATTCGAGGGTAGGTTGGCCTACTTTAATATTATCACCATCAATCAACAGAAGTGGTTTGAATTCAATTGTCTTGTCGCCATTTAACAACTCGGTCTGTATGGTTTGGCCTTTTTCTACGATGTATTGTTTTGAGCCGGCCTCAATTACTGCAATCATGTCTTGATCCTTGTATTTTGTTAGTCAATAAGTAATCTTAGCAGATTGTCTTGTATTTGTAAATGCCCTGGTAAGGTGTAAAGTGGCTTTAATACATCTGTAGCTCCGTGGTAGAATAGAGTCAAAGGAGGGTGGGGTGACTCACATACTTGCAGTTGCAAATCAAAAAGGCGGTGTTGGTAAGACCACGACGAGTATCAACCTAGGCGCGTACTTGGCGAAACTTGGTCAACGCGTTCTCATTGTCGATTTAGACCCACAGGGGAATAGCTCGAGTGGTCTTGCCATTGCAAAAAATCAACTTTCGGCCACAGTTTACAATGTGTTGGTAGAAGGAGTGGCCGCAGAGCAGGTTATCCAGCAGACCAGTGTAAAAAACATGGATGTCTTGCCTGCTAACTCAGTATTGGCAGCAGCTGAACTTGAGTTGTCACAACAGCAGCAACGCGAATTTCAATTGCGTCGCGCACTCGGTGGAGTGACCGACCGTTACGACTTTATCTTGATTGACTGCCCACCATCTCTGGGGCTACTCACGCTAAATGGCCTAGTGGCGGCCACGCATTTACTCATTCCAGTGCAGTCCGAATATTTTGCTCTTGAAGGTTTGGGCCAGCTTCTTGCTACGGTAAAGCGCGTTAGGCAGGCATTAAACCCGCAGCTGGTGTTGCTCGGGGTTGTTATTACCATGCACGCGTCACGTACCAGCTTGGCTGCTCAAGTGCAAGGAGAATTGCGCCATCATTTTCCTGACACATTGTTTGAAACAATAATTCCACGTAATATTAGATTGGCAGAGGCGCCCAGCCATGGAAAACCAATTAACCAGTACGATCGTTTTTCCAAAGGCGCCCAAAGTTATAAGCGTTTAGCAAAGGAGGTACTGCAACGTGTCAGCAAATAACAACAGATTAGGTCGGGGGCTTGATAGCCTCATACCTACCGATATCGATGAATTTGCTGCGCCGTCGATGCCGAAAGAGCTGGTAAAAGAAGGCGCACATATTGATGAGCTGCCGATAGACCATATTGTTGCTAACCCACATCAGCCGCGCTCGGTTTTTTCCAACGACCAGCTCAGTGAATTGGCACAATCGATCAAACTGCATGGTATCGTGCAGCCCCTTGTTGTGGTTAAGGACGCTAGTGGCTATCAGCTTATTGCTGGTGAGCGGCGCTTGCGAGCGGCTAAACTCGTCGGCTTAAAAACTGTGCCAGCCATTGTGCGGAGTTTTTCGCAGCAGGAACAGCTTGAAGTCGCTTTGATTGAAAACATTCAGCGCAGCGAGCTTAATGCTCTCGAACTAGCAAGTGCTTACGCTAAGTTGGCCGATCAGTTCAACCTCACGATTGAACAAATTGCGCAACGAGTTGGTAAGGCGCCATCTACCGTTGGAAACATACTACGCTTACTGAATCTGCCGCGTGAAGCAAAGCAGGCGCTCAATGATGGTGTTATTACTGAGGGCCATGCCCGGCAGATTCTTGCGGTACTAAGTCCGACCGACCAGCTGACAATCTTGGACATGATTATCAAAGGCGGGCTCAATGTGCGTCAGGCCGAAGAGCTGGCTCGCAACTTTAAAAAAGAAGGCCAAGCGGCGGTAAAGAAAGTGGTTGAGAAACAAGCCTACAACACGCAGCTGTCGTCAGATCTCGGCCGCCACTTAGGCACAAAAGTTGATATTCAAAAAACCGCCAAAGGTGGCAAATTGGTGATTGAGTTTTACTCGGACGAGGAGCTGGGCCGCCTGTATCATCAAATACTTGGAGAATAGTTAAATGCCAGAAAAACATCCGCTCGTAGATCGCTATCCCCAGATGCCTGGTCAAAAGGATGTTAGACACGAAGTAGGGCGGATAACTCAACAGCGCAGACATCAGGTAGAATCTGGCGTCCCCAAAAAGGAAGCTCTAAAAGTACCTCAACGACCAGCCGAAAAAATTGATGCTTTTCTTGATGTACTCAAGAAAATTCATATGGTTCGCGACCCAAAGGTCACCGAGCGTATTAAGCAGTCCCTGCACCGTCAGTATTGTCTTGATCCCAGTAAGCCGATGCCGGACAGCTGGTTCCGCACTCAGGCGCAGATGGCCGAGGATCAGGGCCATGGTCTAAAAGATGATGTATATCGAACCCTCAAAGCTGCCTATGAGCTTGGTGGAGATGCTCGTAGTGAAGTCGAGACGCAAAAGCAGGCGTTGATTCGTGACCAAGAAAGCAGTCTGGACAAATGGTACGATTACTTATCAAGGCCAGATACCCCGTATCCGATGTGGTTTCGGTACTTCGCTTTCAAAAATGTGACGCAACTCGGTTCATACAGTAAAGAGACTCATAGCTTTGCCAGGCGGAGCAATGATACGGTTGGTGCCTTCCCAGAATTAAATGCTGAAGCCTTGGCGTACGTAGCAGAATCCCTTGCTCGCCACTATGGGTTAAGCATGATAGCCTCGGAAGACGATAAGGTGAATTTGGATGACCCCCGGATGAAAGACTTACTTAAAAGCCAGGCTAGTTTTGGCGACATGTACGCTCACGCGCTGGAATATTGTACTCCCGCTTCAGCCGAAATGCTGTCAGTAACAGATGGTAAATGGGTGACGAATCCCAAGGGTACACCAGGCATTGAGCTATCCAGCACCCTTGATGGACATGGCACGGGTTGGTGTGTGGCTGGTGAGAACTATGCCGGCCAATACTTGGCAGACGGCGACTTTATGGTGTTCTACACGAAAGACGCAGACGACAATTATTCCATCCCTCGTATCGGTATACCGATGAACGGTACAGCTGGCGAAGATAACTATTCAATACGGGAGGTGCGGGGTATTCGTGAAGGCCAGAATATGGAAGACGTCCTCAATGAAGTATTAGATGCTAAGCTGACTGAGCTACCAGGATCAGAAGAGTATATGTACGCGAGAGAGGATATGGCATACCTCACCGATATCTGGAAGAGACACACCAATGGCGAGCAGCTTAACGGGTATGACTTAAGGTTCTTATACGAAATCGACCATGCAATTGTTGGCTTTGGTGAATATGAAGATCCGCGCATTGGAGAGCTGCTCAGAAGTCGAGATTGGATGACTGACATGAGGGTTATTTATGAAGCTACGTCTGATAGTGACTTGGTTCTTAGACTGATTGATGCAGGTCGGGGCGATGCGGTAGCTCTCAACTTCGACAAATTCTATGGCCTCGATGCTTCGGTAGCCAACAAGCTGATTGACGATGACTGGGGCAGTGGGGTAGCTCATTATCTAGACAGATTCCAAGGCCTCGATCACACTGTGGTCGCCAACAAACTGATTGATGTCGGGAGGGGAGGTGCGGTAGCTCGCAACCTAGACAAATTCCAAGGTCTTGATGCTTCGGTAGCCAACAAGCTGATTGACGATGACTGGGGCAGTGGGGTAGCTCATTATCTAGACAGATTCCAAGGCCTCGATCACACTGTGGTCGCCAACAAACTGATTGATGTCGGGAGGGGAGGTGCGGTAGCTCGCAACCTAGACAAATTCCAAGGTCTTGATGCTTCAGTAGCCAACAAACTCATTGACGCTGACTGGGGCGATGCGGTAGCTCGCAACTTAGACAAATTCCAAGGCCTCGACCACACAGCACTAGCCAACAGACTGATTGACGCCGGGAAGGTAGGTGTGTTACTTCACGATCTAGACAAATTCCAAGGCCTCGACCACACAGCACTAGCCAACAGACTGATTGACGCCGGGAAGGGAGGTATGTTACTTCACGATCTAGACAAATTCCAAGGTCTTGATGCTTCAGTAGCCAACAAACTCATTGACGCTGGGGAGGGCCTTGCGGTAGACCGTAATCTAGGCAGATTCCAAGGCCTCGATGCTTCAGTAGCCAACAAACTCATTGACGCTGGGGAGGGCTATATGGTAGCCCACCACTTAGACAAATTCCAAGGCCTCGATCATACTGAGGTCGCCAACAAACTGATTGATGTCGGGAAGGGAGGTGAGGTGGTTCGCAACTTAGACAAATTCCAAGGCCTCGACCACACTCAAATAGCTATTAAACTGATTGACACCGGGCAGAGAGGTGTGTTCCTTCGCAACCTAGACAAATTCCAAGGTATCGATAATGCGGAAATCAATAAGCGGTTTTAGATGTCCTCGTCTATGGTTTTCAAAATCAAATCAATAACCACTGTTTTGAAATTAGAAATGAATAGACGTTAAATTTTCTGACAACAAGAATTCTCAGACAATAGTTCGAATGTTGAAATAGTGGCAGAAGTGATGCTAATACGTAGGGTGTTTAATAGGACCCAGCTCGTTAATCGGTAGCAAGCGTGCTGTAGCGACGCCAACTATGTCTTCACGAGGTAATTGCCCCCATTCGCGTGAGTCGAAACTGCCGTTTGGTGCTCGGTTGTCGCCAACAACAAAGTATTTGTCTTTTTCAATCGTTTCGTCAATTTCACCTTGGGTCGTTAAACTTTGGTCGATATAGGGCTCATCTAGCTCAAGTCCATCGGGATGTTCATTGTTGTATATGGTAAATTTGCCGTTTTTCAACACGACCCGTTCTCCCGGTAAGCCAATAAGGCGTTTAATGAAAAACGTGCCTGGGCTGTTGGGGTATCGAAACACGAGTACGTCACCTCGTTTTAAATCCAAGCTGGTATCTAGACCAACGACTGATTTTATACTACTAAGCGTAAAGCCGACTTTGTCGATGATGAGGTAATCACCATCTTGAAAGTCTGGGTTCATACTACTACCGGAAACATAGAACGCCTGGAAAACAAAGCTGTGAAGAAACAATACGATAAGTCCTGGCAGAATAATCCAGCTAAAGATGGCACGCAATGCTCCTAGGAAAGGATTTGGCTGCTTTTCTTCTGTGTCTTCAACATCGTTTTCTACGTCATCACCGTCCACGGTGGTTTGTGCCGCTGGTTGTAGGGGAGGAGCAAGTTTGGGGTGTTTGGGAATTTGCCCTGTCGGATTTGCCGTTGGATTTAAAGCATGGCCAGGTGTGTTCTGGGCTGGCTGCTCAGAATTGGCAGCAGTCTGGCTTGTCTGCGGCACTTCTGCCGAAGGCTCATGGGTGTTGTTGGTTGGCTGATTGCCGGTCTGGCTTGGTTGCATACCAAGTATTATAGCTTGGGCAAGGAATGATTAAAAGAGCATAACCTTTACGTTATCACTAGGAAACATCTATAATGGTGACAATGATGAAAACGAAACGTCCAAGGGGGAGTGTGCACAAGAGTACTGTTGAGGCAGATTCCCCGGCATTTATTTACGATCCAAAAAGCCGCAAGCTTAAAGGGAAACATAAGTGGCGAGTAGCGTTGATTTCTTTGTCACTGGTGCTGTTGGCTGGCGGCAGTGCTTTTGCGGCTAAAAGTTACTTCTCTTTAAGCAGAGTAGTGCAGCGCAATACAGGTGAAGGTGCATTAGGGCTTAAAAAAGAAGTAAGCTTAGCTCAGCTAAAAGGCGAAGGCGAGGGCAGAATTAATATTCTGCTGCTTGGTGTGGGCGATAGCGATCATGCCGGCTCGCAGTTGAGTGATACCATGATGGTGCTGAGCATTGACCCGCAAACGAATGAAGCTGCCATGCTGGGCATCCCACGAGACTTATGGGTTAACATTCCTGGTTATGGGTATAGCAAAATTAACGCCGCGCACGCTTATGGCGAGCAGGCTCGGCAGGGCGGCGGGCCAGAACTAGCAAAAAAAGTTGTGAGTGCTGCCCTTGGGGTGCCAATTCATTATTTTGTCAGAACAGATTTTGCAGCGTTTAAGCAGGCAGTAGATAGTGTTGGCGGCGTGGATGTTAATGTTGAGCAAGCGCTGTATGACACGGAGTATCCGTGCGAAAAGAACGAAGCTCGCATGTGTGGCTTTAAATTGAAGGCTGGCCCACAGCGCCTAGACGGTGCCACCGCCTTGAAGTACGTACGCTGTAGAAAAGGAAATTGTGGTGATGATTTTGGTCGTGCGAAAAGACAACAACAAGTTTTGGTTGCACTTAAGGCCAAGGCACTTAGTATGAAGACAATTTTGGACCCCAATAAACTAGCTGGACTCGTCGATACCGTGGGAGACAATGTCCGCACAGACTTGCAGATAAATGAAATGCAGCGATTGGTCGAGATTAGTAAAATGGTTGATACCAATAAGATGCTTAATACGGTTTTGGATAATGACAATAGTGGTACCAATTTAGTTCGCACTGCCAATATTGGCGGTGCCAGCGTCGTTATCCCAACTGCGGGGGTTGGGAATTTTGCTCAGATTCAGCGTTATGTGAAGTCAATTTTTGTTGATGGATACATTAAAAAAGAGGCCGCAAAAATCCAAGTTGAAAACGGCACCGCGCGTTCAGGCTTGGCCCTGAATGCAGCTAATCTCTTGAAGGGGTATAATTATAATGTTATAAATACCAAGACAGCGGATAGGGTAGACTATGCCACCACGCAACTGATTGACTATAGCGGCGGCAAAAAGCCTTACACAGTTCGCTATCTCGAAAAGCGCTTTGGTCTTAAGGCACAACAGGCACAAAGTGTGGCGCCAAAAAGCAGTACTGTCAGTCCGGCCCAGCAGCAGTACGACGTAGTACTTATCGTTGGCGCTGACTATAAGCCAACTAATCTATACTAATGACAAGAACACAACGAACAATTTTGTTAGCCCTGCCGATTCAGGCGGCAATCATTTTTGTATTTTTCTATCTAACAAAGTATTGGTTTATAGGAATAGCCTTGCAAGCTGGAATGACGATGCTGCTCATGCGGCAGCTGCTGACAAAAGGTAATAATCTGATTATTGTAGCGAAATCACTCCAGCCATTTGCTTTTGTCTCAACCATATCATTGTATAACCTGCTGTTGGCGCAGCTGTACGGCGTGAGTTTGCAGGTATTTTTGATCCAGACATTGGTAGCAAGTGTTTTATATGGAATCTTTAGCTATGTCGCGCTACGACAGCGCATGTCGGTTGGGTTTGCTAGTGTACTGACGATTTTGCAAATTAGTTTAAGTGTTAATTTTGTGTCGCTCGCAATGGCGTACTGGCGCATACCGACATTTATCATGCTGCCATTGTCAATTGTGGCAATTGGCTATTTTGCAATGTGGTGGCTCTTAGAAATTGGTAAAAACGAATCCAATGTACCACTTGTGTCAGCGGTATTTGCGCTACTGGCCACGGAGCTGATTTGGGTATATTCACACTGGGTCATAGTCTACCAGGTCCCATATGTGAATCTTGTTATCACACAGACGACAGCAGTAGTGGTAGCTTTGGCGTATGGACTCGGGGGAATTTATTACCATCGTGGCAACAAGCCTGTGCGATTGCAGCTAATAGTAGAATATATGCTCGTATTCATTGTGATTTTTCTAGCAACCCTAGTATCGACTCGTTGGATTAACGGTATTTAAGGTAGGATTCAGGAAACCTATTGTAAAATAGCACTATGCAAAAAGAAGCAACTCCAAAGAAAACTCCTAAGCCAAAATCTGTAGGCACCACTCAGTCTTCGACGCAACCGGTGTCGACCCAAATGCCCAAGACAATAGAAAAACCTAACACTCGTATCTTGCGCCCTCTCATGATTGTGCTCAGCTGTTTTGTTATGGGTCTTTTGGGTGCGGCGACGTATGTAGCATTGCTTGGCAATGGCAGCACGAAGCTGGTAGAGGAGCGCAAAAGCCTCCTTGTGAAAGAAGATTCAGCCGTGATAACAGTGGCGAAAGATGTTTCTCCGAGCGTAGTGAGCATAACGACGAGTAGTAACGTGACGGACTTTTTTGGGCAGGTGCAAAACGAGGCATCATCTGGCACCGGGATTGTGTTAAAAGCCGATGGCCTAATTCTCACCAACAAACATGTAGTTGAAGGTGGCGATAATTTCACCGTCATTACCAGTGATGGTAAAGAGTATAAGGGTGGCAAAGTTGTAGCAAAGGATCCATCGAATGACATCGCTTTTTTGAAGATTGATGCCAAAGGTCTAACCCCGGCACGCCTTGGTGATTCAGCAAAGGTCGAAGTCGGGCAACGCGTCATAGCAATTGGTAATGCACTCGGTCAATTTCAAAACACTGTTACAACTGGCGTGATATCGGGTAAGAGTAGGCCAATTACGGCTTCAGGCGGGAACGCTACGGAAAATCTGCAAAATCTTTTCCAGACGGACGCAGCCATTAACCCCGGTAATTCTGGTGGCCCATTGGTGAATATTCTGGGTGAAGTGATTGGTATCAACACGGCTGTAGCAGGTGATGGGGCGCAAAACATTGGTTTTGCCATTCCAATTAACGAAGCAAAAAAAGACATTGCGAGCGTTTCAAATGGCGGCAAGATTGTAAGGGCGTACCTTGGTGTACGTTACGTTGCGGTGACCGCGGATATCGCTACGCGCAACGACTTAGGGGTCAACACGATTGGTGGCGCTTTAATAGCTGGTGGTAATGGGCGGGGTGTAGTAAGTGGTAGTCCAGCTGATAAAGCAGGCTTGCAGGACGGTGATGTCATAATCAAAATCAATAACACGACTCTGGACAAAAATAACCCATTATCCTCGGTCGTGAGCGACCTTGGTGTGGGCGACAATATTACGATTACGGTTGTGCGTGACGGTAAAGTCAAAACACTCAAAACACAGCTGGCCGAAGCACCGACCAACTCTTAGTCTATCCTTCTTTCTGAAAGCCTAGAATGAAATAATCTTCTTCGATAAGTTTTAGGCCACAGCTTTTAGCTTCTTCAATGAGGCTAGCTTGTTGCCATGGGTCACATTCGGTAAAAAGGAAGCCGTTGGCTGCAAGGTGGTCGGGCAGCTGACGAAGGAAGTGTCGGTATATATCGAGGCCATCTGGCCCGCCAAACAGTGCTACCCCTGGTTCGCGTTGTACTTCGGGCATAAGGTCGGCATTGTCGGCCAGGTAGGGTAGATTGCAAACCACGACATCAAAACTCTCGGCAATACTGTCGAACAAGTCGGACTGCACCAGCTTGACGTCGGCGTGTAAATTGCTGAAATTACTCAGGGCTACTTTAAGGGCTTTCTGGTCAATCTCAGTAGCGGTGATATCCAGGTCAGGTCGGTTTAGGCAGAGTGCGGCAGCAATCGCTCCACTACCCGTCCCAACGTCAATAACCCTGCTATTTTGGGGCGCATAGCGCAGGGCCAGCTCGACCATCTTCTCTGTTTCAACTCGTGGCGTTAGAACGTCCTCGTTTATAAAAAGTTCAAGGCCATAAAATTCTCTAGTATTTGTTAGGTGTACGACGGGGGCGTGTTCAGCCCGACGCTTAATCAGGTCCAGATACTGCGCTTGTTGTGCTGGGCTGAGCGGGTCATCCTGGTGGGCAAGCAAGTAAGCACGGTCTACTTTTAAAACATGCGCTAAGAGCAATTCTGAGTCGATGCGTACAGAGTTTACCTTTGCGAGCGTTAGGCTCTTTTGCGCTTTTTCTAGTGCGTTAGCTATGGTCAATTTTGCGTGAGCCTTCCTTGGTCTTCTAGCGCTCGTTGAATATCGGCCTCCTTCAGCACATTGAGTAAATCATCGATGTCGCCATCCATGAAGCCCGGCAAGTTATGACGCGTGTAGCCAACACGGTGGTCGGTGACGCGATCTTGCGGAAAGTTATAGGTGCGTATCTTCTCGCTTCTATCGCCTGTGCCAATCTGCGAAAGTCGGGCTGCGCCTAACTCTTTACGTTTTTGTTCTTCTTCGGCGGCTAGCAGGCGTGAGCGCAAAATACTCATTGCCTTGAGTTTGTTTTTGAGCTGAGACTTTTCGTCCTGACACGTTACGACTGTGCCGGTTGGCAGGTGAGTTATCCGCACGGCGCTGTCAGTTGTGTTAACGCTTTGACCGCCATGGCCGCTAGATCGGTACACATCAATGCGTAGGTCATTCGGGTCGATCTCAATCTCGTTTTCTTCTGCCTCTGCTAGTACTGCCACGGTAACAGTCGAGGTGTGGATGCGGCCGGCTGATTCAGTAGCAGGTACGCGCTGGACGCGGTGTACGCCAGATTCGTACTTCATAACGCCGTAGGCTTCTGGCCCGACCACTTCGGCTATGAATTCCTTGTAGCCCCCTGAGGTGCCGGGGTTATCGCTCATGATGCTGAGCTTTAAGCCGTGGTTTTCGCAGAATCTCGCGTACATACGAGCAAGTTCGCCTGCAAATAAACTTGATTCATCACCGCCGGCGCCGGCTCGAATTTCTATAATCGCATTCTTGCTATCATGCGGATCTTTAGGCACAAGAGCAACGCGCACTTTCGCCGATAAAGCTTCGAGTTTTTGCTCCAGCTCGACCAGCTCTTTTTTCGCTAATTCTGACATCTCAGGGTCGTTTATAAGCTGTTTTGTGTCACGTAAGTCTCGCTCTGTTTTTATAACTTCTTCGAAAAGTTCGAGACGTTGCGAAAGCTCACGCTGTTCGTGAACGAGACTGGCGGACTGCGCCGAAGCGTAAACTTCAGGATTACTCAGTTCTTCATTGAGTTGAGCGAGTCTTTCTTGGATTTGGGTTATGACGGTTTCGTCTATCATGAGGTTCCTCTCAAACAAAAACAGCACTCCTTGCATTATAGCAAAATTGAGTGCTGTTAATGGGTTACGCTACTGGTCGCTTTTTTGTGTAACGGTTTTGTCGGCGATTTCTTCTTTAATTTCTTTTAGTTTCGCCTGATTGTCTTTATCCTCAGCCGATTTGGCCTTTTTCGCCACTTTGCCTGGTTTGGCTTGCTGCTGGCGGGCACGGAAGCGATCAACTCGTCCAGCTGTGTCGATGAGCTTTTGCTTACCAGTATAGAATGGGTGGCAATTTGAGCATAACTCAACACTCATCTCGTCAACGGTCGACATGGTCTCGAAAGTAGTATTACAACCAAGGCAGGTTACCTTGGTTTTTTTAATTTCTGGGTGAATTCCGGCTTTCATAACCTGAATATAGTAGCATTTTTAGCCTTGCGGGTCAACTAAATAGTTCTATGGAGTTGGCTACTGATCGAGTTCGGCTTCTGGCTTACCCATTTTGGCACTCAAGACGACCTGGCGAGTTTCGCCCTCATTGTCTTTAATCTGGGTTTTTTGCGTTTCGTTGTAGTACGTAACTAAGTAATGGCTCATGATTTCTTGCAAATCCTTGAGCTTAGCACGGAAGTCTTCGAGGTCGGCATGGACTTTTTGATAATCAGTGTCGGCTTGAAGGACTTTCTTTGCAGTTTGTCGCTTTGTGCTGAGCTCGCTAATCTCTTCTTTGAGCTGCTGGTACTCGTCGTTTTGTTCCTCAACATCCTTTAACTGCTCGCGAACTGTTTTAATTTTGTCCTTCGTTTCGCGAATTTCAGGCAATAAACGATGGATTGCATCGAGAGTATTGCGATCTTCTTCTGTTTTTGGTGTTTCCGACATGAACCCTCCTTAGTTTTGATACCAAATGATTATAGCGTTAGCTGGCGGTCGTGCCAACTATGGTGAGCTCGTGTTCGGCTCTGGTTATGGCTGTATACAACCAGCGTCGCCAGTCTTCATCGCTCATTTTGCTAAAACGCTCTTCGAACAGAAGCACTCGGGGCGACTGAGAGCCCTGTGCCTTGTGGACGGTTAGCGCATAGCCAAAGTCAAATAATGCCCCTACGGTGTCGCCGGGCGCCTTTGAAGCATGCTTGATCGTCTCTTTAGCGCCAAATTGCTCTTTTAAAACGTAGCCAGCATAGGTCGTGTTTTCGCTATCGAAATAAATCTCCGCCCAGTACCAGCTATTGGTTTCATCGTCCGGTGCAGGCTCAATACTAACTATTGTACCGATTAGACCATTGTAGAGGTGCTCGCTGCGCATATTGCGCAAACACACTACCACATCGCCGATGGTGGGCTCGACCGATTCGATATCGCGTAGCGAACGAATGTGCTGATTAAGTCGGATGCGGGTGTGATTGTAGCCGCAGAGCACCATGAGGTCCCCCTGCCAGTTAGCGAGTGCTTCCTCGACCACCGTGCCAGTTTCTGGACTAAACTTATCGAGTTTCGTCACCCCTGGGCCGTAGTCTTGCACAGGTATGTTGCCATCACGCCGTGCCATGCTGGCCAATTGTATGATTGGACTGTTGGCTTCTTGGCGAAAAATCTGCTCTAGTTTGAGCTGCGGTGATGACATCAAGTTGAAGCCAGAGTTAATTGGCGGCAATTGCCCATGATCGCCGACGGCTAGGATGGGGATATGAAACGTTAAAAGGTCGTTCCAAATCAGCTCATCCACCATGCTGGCTTCGTCGACAATGATAAAATCGTAATCTAGTTGGGCTTTAAGCTCCCAGCTCGTGTGGCCATCGCGGTTGGTCGTGCTGTTGTAAATGAGTGAATGAATGGTAGAGACATTATCGCCTCGCCGCAGTGTTTTTTGCTCGCGTAGTTTTTGCTTGAGTACCTGCGAGGCTTTTCCGGTGTAAGCGCAGAAAGCAACTTTTGTAGACGCTTCATATTCGTTTAATGCTTGCCTGAGGAAGGCAATAAGCGTGGTTTTACCAGTTCCTGCATAGCCACCGAGCGTGATAAAAGGCGACTGCTTGTTGCGGTACCAATTGCCAATCTCGCGTAATGCCGTGGCTTGGTCTTGTGAGAGTGTATAGGCCATAGGTATCTATTGTAGCAAAAAGAGCTAACAGTAATTACTTATGCGTATGTCGTTTTGGCAAGCTGCGAGCGTAATCTACGATCTCGTCAAGGTCGTCGAGAATCGTAAAAAGGTTGAAGTCGGCTTCAGTAACAGTGCCATAATCTTCTAAAAACGTCGTGCGCATGGTTCGCTCGAGTGGACGCCAGAAATGTGAACCCACACAGACTATGGGGATTGGTGGGATCTTACGTTCTTGCTTGAGCGTGATGAGTTCAAAAAACTCATCCATGGTTCCAAAACCACCAGGGAAGAATAGGTACAGTCGGGCGGCGAAGGCCAACATGACTTTGCGCGTAAAGAAATAATGAAAATCTATCTGGTCGGTTAGGTATTGATTGGGTTTTTGATGGTGTGCTTCGAGTTCGATGGTAAGTCCAACAGACCGCCCTCCTGCTTCGTGCGCGCCACGGTTGGCAGCCTCCATAATGCCAGGGCCACCGCCGGTCACTACAGTGTAGTCGAGCTCGGTGACTAAGCGCGCTGCGAGTTGTCTGGCCTGTATGTATTGCTGGTGTTTTTCCTGCAGCTGTTTTGAACCAAAGAATGACACCACCTTATTGAGGTTTTCAACCAGAGTAAACCCGTCGTTCAGCTCTTGTGTTATTTCGCACATTCGCGCGTCGTCGGCGGTGCCATTTGCTTGGCAGACATTGCGAATTTCTTGTAGCGTCCAGGGTTTTTGCATAGCTAAAGTATACCGCAAAATTCTTATGCTCTACTAGTCGTGGTATGATCTAGCTATGATGCGACGACTTAAGTTTGTCCTACTCGGTTTAGTTCTGGCGACTATGCTGTTTGCTCGGCCGGCCCGTGCCGATGTAAATGACTTTAGCTTTAAGAGCTTTGAGACTGATTATTATCTGACGCGCGACGAAAACAAGGTGGCGCAAGTGAAAGTCGTGGAAAAACTTGTACCCATCTTTCCATACTATGATCAGAATCACGGCTTACGGCGAGCAATCCCGAAGACGTATAAGGGTAAAAGCTTAGGTCTAAGCGTTGCGTCGGTTACGAATGAGAATGGTGCGCCTCGGGCGTATGAAACTGTCAGTGAGAATGATAATTTGGTTTTGCTCATTCGGGATAAGGAATTTGTTCGTGGTGAACAGACGTACGTTATTACGTACACCATGCGTAACGTCATGACATTTTACGACGGATATGACGAGTGGTATTGGGATGTTAACGGCGATCAATGGAAGCAGCAGTTTGGTAGCGTGGCGGCGCGCATCCATATTCCCGAGGCTTTAGCGCCAAGTCTTCTGCGGCAGCAAAAATGTTTTACAGGTGCGTATGGCTCAACGGCTTCAAGCTGTACGATTATTCGTAGCCCCGAAACCGGAGGCATAGTCGTGAATGTGGCGGCGAGCCAAACGCTTCAGCCGGGAGAAAACCTAAGCTTTGTATTAGCTTTTCAGAAAGGCACCTTTGCAGCGTATAAGATGTCTTCTTGGCTGATACTTGCCCTTATTTTGGGAGGATTCCTGATCTTTGTCTTGCCCCCGCTCATTGCATTTATTGTTATGCTACGACGTTGGCTTAAGTTTGGCCGAGATGGTAAAGGGCGCGGTGTGATTATCGCGCAGTATGCGCCAGAGCCTAATGTGCATCCACTTTTGGCCGACATGTTGCGTCATGAGCACCTAGAAACGAATGCAATTACTGCTTGCTTGATTGACCTGTGTATTAAAGGCTATATGAAGCTCTACGAGGTTGAGGAAAAAAGGCTCTTTGGCAAAAAGACAGACTACGAGCTTGAGTTAACAAGCAAAGACATAATGGCTTTGACGGAATCGCAGCGTCAAGTAATTAAAGCTGTGTTTGGCTTCACGTCGGCGGGCACTCGAATTAAGCTAAGTGATTTATCTGGAGAAATTTATAAGAAGTTTCAGCCAATCGATACTGCCGTAGCCAAAGAGGCGACCGAGCAAGCGCTTTTTACGGCTGATCCCAGTAAAGTTCGCGAGCAGTATCGCAAAAAAGCCATATGGCTGATTGTGCCATCGGTGCTCATTCTGTTTATCCCAGTCGTGGGTTGGTTTAGTTTCGGCTTTCTCGTGGCCGGAATCGTCGTCATGGTGTTTGCTCAGGCAATGCCGGCCAGATCGGCCAAGGGCGCGGCGAGTCTGGAATACCTAAAAGGTATCAAGCTGTATATGCAAATGGCCGAAGCCGACCGTATTAAGATGTTGCAAAGCCCCGAAGGAGCTGAAAAAATCACTATTGATCCGACAAACAAGGCACAATTGGTGAAGCTTTATGAGAAGCTGCTGCCCTATGCCATTCTCTTTGGTATAGAGTCTCAATGGGCAAAACAGTTTGCTGAAATGTATACCCAGCCACCTAATTGGTATGTGGGCAAAGGGGCGTTTAATGCTGTAGCGTTTTCGCACGCAGTGAGCGATTTTAGTAGCGTTTCGTCAGAGAGTTTTAGCCCACCATCAAGCTCAGGTTCGAGTGGTTTTTCTGGCGGCGGCGGTTTTTCTGGCGGCGGCGGCGGTGGTGGTGGCGGTGGCGGGCTGTAATTAGTCCTGCTTCGAGCTGTTTTTTACTTTTTGCCTTGCGAGCTCATATTTTTGCTTGGCCTTTTCGAGTAATCCTTTAGCCCAGGCAAATTCAGTGGCGAGGACTGCCAAGCCCACAATGACAAATAGAAAGCCCGGTCCAGGCAGCACAAAGAAGGCAAAGCCCAACACAATGATCGTGCCGCCGATCAGTGCAACGGCAAATTTTTTGGTATGTCGAAAGGCCAAATCAATCATACTAACAAGTATAGCGCACATTGGCTTATGGCTGGCTGAAAATGTATAATCTTGAGTAATGATAGAGCTACGAGGTGTAACCAAGACATATGGTGAGGGCGAAGGGGCTTTTACAGCACTCTTTAATATCGATTTAGTTCTCGAAGAGGGCAGTACAACTGCAGTTATTGGCAAAAGTGGGTCGGGCAAGTCGACACTCATGCATATTATGAGTGGTCTGGATCACCCCTCGGAAGGCGAAGTTTTTGTGGACGGCAAAAGCTTGCAGAAGATGAAGTCGCGCGAGATGGATACGTTTCGTTCACATACTATGAGCTTTATCTTTCAGGCATTCTTTGTGGAAGCGAATCAAACTTGCTTGCAGAACGTTATGTTGCCCCTTGAAATAGCCAAAACCAGTCGTCGCGATCGCAAAAAGCGCGCCCTTGAGGCGCTTGAGTCAGTGGATTTGGCTGACAAGGTCAATTCTTTGGCTGGCAATCTGTCGGGTGGTCAAAAGCAGCGCTTGGCAATCGCTCGGGCGATCGTAATTAAGCCAAAGATTATTTTTGCGGATGAGCCAACCGGTAACTTAGACAGCACCACTGGCGAGATGGTAATTAAACTCTTGTTTGAGCTTAATCGGAAATTGGGCTGCACCTTGGTGGTGGTGACCCACGATCAGGAATTGGCAGAGCGCTGTGAATGCCAAGTACACATGAAAGACGGAGCAATTAGTCAGATTTGTGGCGTTAAAGCACCTAAAGAAGTAGTCAAAAAACCCCGCAAAAAGTCGAGCAAAAGGGGAGCAAAGTCATGATTTTACGTGATTTAGTTGCTCGCTCTGGGCGTAATCTACGCAATGCTAAGGCTCGCACGCTCTTAACCGCTGCTGCGATTGCGGTTGGAACTTTTGCCCTAACTTTAACGCTGGCAGCGAGTAATGGTGCTACAGCTTTTGTAAACAAAATTATCGCTGAGAACTTTGACCCGGCGGAACTGATCGTAGCCAAAGACTCGTCTATTTTTGGTAACGGTGGGTCAAATACGAAACCGCGCGAATATGACCCAAGTTTCGGTACTGGTGTGTCGAATTCTGGGGCAGTTACTCAGATTAAGCGCATCACCGATGACGATATTGCGGTGATCAAGAGTGTTGATGGGGTTGTGAATGTGCGCGAGGACATTACGGTTAATCTGCGCTACATTACTCGACCTAACCAAAAGAAGTATGTCGCCTCATTAGCGGCCTTTAGCCCCGCACAGCGCCCAACACTGCTAGCTGGCGAGATTGACGACGGAGGCGTGATAGGAAAGAACGCCATCTTATTACCCGAAAGCTACGTGAGTGCTCTTGGTCTTAAAAATGCTGAAGATGCCATTGGTAAAACAATCACAGCATCGATTACGAAGTCACCCGCTTCGAGCGACATCAGCGTAGCTGCATTAAGAGCGGGCGCGAGCTCTCCAGCTGACCTCGCAAAATTGAGTGAGCAAGTTAGCGTTGAGCGCAATCTCACGATTGCTGCGGTAACGAAGAAGCCCACCACAGCACAGCCTGGTACGGAATTATACTTATACGCCGATGCTGATACAGCACGTGAGCTGAATGATATTACCACCCAAGGAACGGCCAACTATCGTAAGTATGCCTATGTTTTTGCCAAGGTGGAAGGCGGCGAAAACGAAGCCACGCTCAAGGCTGCTCAAGACGAGCTCAAGAAAAAAGGTTTTGTAGTGCAGAGTGTCAAGGAGGCTCAAGAGTTCTTGACGAACATTATCTCGATTCTACAAGGGATTGTAGCTGCCTTTGCGGCAATTGCCATCATTGCTTCGGTTTTTGGTATCGTGAACACTATGTACATTAGCGTTCTGCAGCGCACGCGTGAGATTGGCCTTATGAAAGCACTTGGCATGCGTAAGCGTGACATTGGTAGGCTATTTCGTTTTGAGGCCGCCTGGATCGGCTTTATTGGCGGCGTGATTGGCTCCCTTGTGGCGGTTGCGCTTGGATCTGCGCTGAACCCCTGGATCACCAAGACGCTTGATTTAGGCAACGGTAATTCTTTACTCATCTTTAAGCCAGTCGAAATAGCCGAACTTGTGGTGGTGCTTATGATCGTGTCGATTTTGGCTGGTTGGTTGCCATCGCGCAAGGCCGCCAAGCTCGATCCGATTGAAGCGTTAAGGACAGAGTAGGAGAAAACTATGCTAATTGATGTGCGTACAGCAGAAGAATATGCCGAAGGACACCTAGAAGGCGCAATAAACGTGGAGCTGGCTGAGGATATGGCTATTAAACTGCCGACCGAGGCCAAGGGGCAAACACTGGAGCTGTACTGTCGCAGCGGCGGCAGGGCAGGAACTGCCGCACAGTTACTTACGCAGGCTGGCTATCAAGTCAAGAACATAGGTGGGATTGATGATTTAGTGGCTCAGGGATATAGTAAGGCTGAGTAATTGGGAGAATACCTATGGACGAGAAGAAAAAGAAAGATTTAGAAGAACAAAAGTGTGGTGGCTTGTTTGTGCCTGCCGGGGTCTTGCTTGGCACCGGTCTGGGCTTTGCATATGGCAATATACCCGCTGGCGCACTGATTGGTCTTGGCGTAGGTTTTACTGTATTCGCGCTTATTACAGTTTTTAAGAAGTAGCAGGTCGATATAAACGAAAAGGACCCCCGAACGAATCGGGGGTCCTTTCGTTCAGGGGTCGGGCGGGCAGCTAGGGCCTGCGCTCCGGCTTCAACTCCAGATCGAGCTTGGCAAGCGAAGCTTCGACCAGCTCGAGACATGCAGCGCCGAAGCCCGTAATGGCGCGCAGCTCACTGGCGTCACGCTGTACGAGTTCGCCAACGGTGTTGATTCCTGCTCGTCGGAGGCATTCGGCCGTTCGAGTCTTCACTCCCTGCGTGAAGGGGACCCCCTCGAGCTTGATGTTCAGAAGGTCCTCGATGTTCATCTTGAGAGTCTCGTGGCCTCGGCCAATGAACTCGGTGGTGATGTGCCTCTCTTCCACTCGGATTACGGCTCTCACTACGAGACCGTGGTATCGACCTTCCAGTGCCTCGATGTCATTCAAGGCGCTCAGGATTGCTAGGTGTTCTCCCGTAAGGCTGATTTCGACATCTGCCTTTTGGGGTACGACTTCGGATCCGAAATCGGGCATTGCAGTGGCCTTTTGTTCTCTGCGGGGCTACCGCAGCACATCCACGGTGGATGATTAGCAAATAATATCACAAATATAGTAAAAAGTCAATATCATTATAACGAAAGGACCCCTGAACGAATCGGGGGCCTTTTCGTTCAGGGGTCGGTTTGATGGTGGGCCAGGTCAGCGGCTGAGGATGACCGTGCAGGATGGGTTGTCCTGGATCAGCCAGTCACCGTTGTACTGGACCAGCTTGCCATCACAGACCTTGCTGGTCTTGGAGCTGTCTGTCAAGGTGTAGCGCACGGACCTATTCCAGACCGAGAGCTCGACCACGTGGATCTTGTCGTAGTGCGACTCGACCTCCGTCGTGACACGGGCATCTTCCTTGGCCCGGCTCTCATCCACGAGGTACATGCCATTGGCGAAGACCACGAAGATGACGGCCAGTACCCCGAAGGCGATGGCTGGCTTCCAGTGTTTCTTGGAGATCAGCAGGACACCGGTGGCGACTGCGAGCACTCCCGCCATCATCAGTGCGACGATTACTTCTGCGCTCATGGCGCCTCCTTGTTCGGGGCCTCAGATTTAAGGCTGAAGGGTATATTAGCATATTATGCAATAAAAGTAAATACATACAAGGTTTTTTGTGTAATAACGAAAAGACCCCCGAACGAATCGGGGGCCTCTTCGTTCGGGGGTCGGGTTGTGCCGGCTCAGCCGGAGGTGATGACCAGCTTGATGTCGGCGAAGGCGTAGGTCAGCGCCTGCTCGAACTCCAGGTCCTCGCCGATGCCGTGGCCGAAGTGCTCTCGAACGTCGACGGCTCGGATCACCTCGGTCTCCATGAGCACGCCCAGGGCGTGGTCGATGACCTGTGCCTTGAGCTTCTCCTGCGGATCGCTCCGCTTGGTGTCGATCAGGACCACACGGTTGTGCAGCTGGCTGAGCTTCTCGTGCTTCTCGTGGAGTCGGCCCTCGACGTTGATCACTGCATGTTCTGCAAGGATCTGGAAGCGCCCAGAGGTCACGATGGTCTGGATCTGGCCATCGTCACCCGTGAAGCGCAGGCTTCCGTCGGGCATGGTGGCCAAGAGGCCTACCTGCAGGGCAGGCGTGGTTGCAGTTGCAGCCATGTCGGTTCTCCTTCGTGAGTGGATGACAGTACATAATTATGCATGATTAATTCAAAAATGTCAATATTAAAGAGACATTTTCATTCTATAACGAAAAGGCCCCCGAACGAATCGGGGGCCTTTCCGTTCAGGGGTCGTGTTGTGAGGCCTGCCTCTAGCCGATCGGCTTGAGGCTCAGCCCGTGCTCGGCCAGCTTCTCCTTGACCAGGTCGAGGCTCTTCTGGCCGAAGTGCGTGATCGCGAGGAGGTCGTCCTCGGTCTTCTCGACGAGCTGGCTGACGGTCTCGATCTGCGCACGACGTAGGTTGTTGCGGGTGCGGTCGACCTGGCTGTTGCCGGGGTCGGGGTGGCCGATGAGCTCCTCGATGGTCATCTCCGGGGCCGGCCTCTGCCCGATGAACTCGATGCGCGACTTGTCGCCGATGAACTCGATGCTCGAGACCTGGGTCTCGATGCGCGCGCTGAGCTTGACGTCGGGGTAGTCCTCCGGGATGCGCAGGATGGCGGCCTTGGCCGCCAGGATCTGGTCCGTGGGGCCCGTCAAGACGAGCTCGGCGGAGATGCTGTTGGGTGCGGGGTCGGTCATATTTCCTCTTTCGTTGGGCGACCGGTTGCGTCCTTGTGGACGATTTTACAAGACGATTTTGCAATATTAGCATAATTTTTATTAATTGTCAATATTAGCTGACATTTTGTCGGCCGGCTACTTTCCGCTATACTAAACCTAAAGTAAAGGAGCCAGTATGGCACGGGTAACACCACGCATTCTCAGCGGTTTTGTTGAGCTTCTGCCCGAGGATCAAATAAAGTTTAATAGTATGTTCGACACGATTCGTAGCGTATACGAAAGCTATGGCTATGCGCCGATCGAGACTCCTGCAATCGAACTGGGCGAAGTTCTGCTGGCCAAGGCTGGTGGTGAGACCGAAAAACAGATTTACAAAATTGCTCGCGATAAAGACGACAAAGAGATGGCATTACACTTTGATCTGACTGTGCCACTGGCACGCTACGTGGCTCAACACGAAGGCGAGTTGGTTTTACCGTTTCGGCGCTATCAAATGCAAAAAGTCTGGCGTGGCGAACGCAGTCAGGCAGGACGATACAAGGAGTTCTACCAATGCGACATCGACGTCGTTGGCAGTAGTAATGTGCTTTATGACGCAGAAATGCCTGCTGTTATTTCGAGCGTGTTTCGCAAACTCAATGTTGGTGCGTTTACCATTCGCATTAATAACCGCAAGATACTCCAGGGCTACCTAGAAAGTATTGGTGCGCATCATATTTCGGCAGAAGTGCTGCGCGTCGTCGATAAGCTCGACAAAATCGGTGCCGCTAAAGTAAGTGATGAGCTGGTAGGGCTCGGTGTAACTAAAGACCAAACCAAGAACCTACTTGAATTTATCGCTACCAAGGGTAGTGTAGATGAACTTTTGGGTGCACTCGAGGCGCAACAAACTCAAAATACTCGTTTTCGTGCTGGTTTGGCGGAACTTCGAGGGGTGATTGATGGCATTCGCCAACTCGGCGTGCCGGCAGATGACTACGCGATAGACCTTACGATTGCGCGCGGGCTAGACTATTACACCGGCACGGTATACGAAACGACACTTGATGATTTTCCTGGTGTTGGCAGTGTGTGCTCAGGCGGTCGCTATGATGATTTGGCAAGCTACTATACAAAGAGCAAATTACCTGGCGTGGGGATTTCAATTGGACTAACGCGATTGTTTATGCAACTTAAAGAGATTGGCTTGGTTGCCGAAGGCGCTCGCACGCCGAGCAAAGTTGCGATACTACCACTGAGTGAAGCGGCTGTACCGCGTGTACTCGAAACTGCTGCTGCATTGCGCAGCGCTGGGGTCTCTGCTTTAGCCCAGCTCGATGTGGGCCAGCCAAGCAAACAACTACGCTATGCGGACCGGCTTGGAGTAGCTTGGGCAATCGTAGTGGGCGAAGATGAGGTCGCCAATAAAAAACTAATTCTCAAAGACATGGCGACAGGCGCACAAGACACTATGGCAATAACCAAGGTGGTCAAAAAGCTTACGGCTGACAAATAAGCTTAAAATTGTTATAATTATGCCTAACAACGAGTAGCGCGCTACACTTGCAGTTAATAAAATGCAAATAGATGTTAGCGCGGTTATTTTTGTCTAATATATTGAGTAACTATAAGGTGGTAGTATGCAAGCCGCTCAAAAACCAGAAAACATTCGAAACATTGCCGTGATCGCCCACGTTGATCATGGTAAAACGACCATTGTAGACGGCCTGCTCAAGCAGTCTAAGACGTTTCGTGATAACCAGGCTGAAATGGCGCAAGAGCTCATCATGGACAGCGGTGATCAAGAAAAAGAGCGCGGTATTACCATTACGGCCAAAGTTACTGCTGTGCAGCACGGGGATTACCGTATCAACATTATCGATACTCCGGGGCACGCTGACTTTTCTGGTGAGGTAGAACGTACACTGAATATGGCCGATGGCTGCTTACTCATCGTAGACGCTCAAGAAGGCCCTATGCCGCAGACGAAGTTTGTACTCACTAAGGCTCTGGCCGGTGGTCTTAAGCCAATTGTAGTGATTAACAAGATTGATAAGCCGGGTAGCCGCATTGCCGAAGTGGAGGAAGAGCTGGCTGATTTGTTCCTCGAGCTAGCCGTACACGAAGACCAACTGCACTATCCAGTGTATTATGCCATTGGTCGCGAAGGAAAAGCCTGGAAGGAAGCACCGAGCGATTCAAGTGCGGCGGGCGATTTGGAATGCATTTTTGAAGCAATCATTAGGGACGTGCCTGCTCCAAAGGTTGAGCTCGATGCACCATTCCAAATGCTCGTAACCGCTTTGGCCCATGATACCTATAAGGGCAAATATGCAGTAGGCCGCATTAATCGTGGTTCGGTTAAAGCTGGCGATACAGTTTCGCTCTGCCAGAAAGACGGCAAAGTAACCAAAGCGCGCGTCGAAGCTGTGTTTATGAGCCATGGTGTGAGCAAATTTGAAGTGCCGGGCGGAATTGCTGGTGACATTGTGCAGCTTACAGGAATTGGCGCTGTGCAAATTGGCGAGACGATCGCAGATGCCGAAAACCCCGAAGCCCTACCGGTACTCGAAGTAGAAGCCCCTACACTAAAAATTTACATTGGCCCAAATACGAGCCCACTCAAAGGCTTGGAAGGTGAGTTTACGACTAGTCGTCAGATTGATGAGCGCTTGCATAAAGAGCTAGAAACGAACATTGGTTTGCGTGTCGAGGACGGTGGTCTTGGATTCTTGGTGTCCGGCCGTGGTGAACTTCACTTAAGCGTGTTGATTGAAACCCTGCGCCGCGAAGGCTTTGAGCTGGAAGTAGGTCGGCCACAGGTTGTGACCAAAGAAGAAAATGGGCAGACCATGGAGCCGATTGAAGAACTAATCATTGAAGTACCTGCCGAGCATGTTGGTGCAGTGCAGATGGAACTAGGCGCGCGCCGCGCGACTCTAAAGGAGCAGTTTGCCAGCCCTAAGGGTGTAACGAAATTGGTGTACGAGCTGCCGACTCGTGTGTTGCTTGGTTTGCGCAACATACTGCTAACCAACACGAAGGGTACGGTGATTATGAATAGCCTTATGATTGGCTATCAGCCGCTTGGGCCAGCTATGCAGCAGCTTCGTAGCGGCGTACTCATCGCCTTTGAGGCCGGTACAACCACTCCGTATGCCCTGCAGACAGTGGAGCAGCGTGGTACGTGCTTTGTAGGACCGGGCGAAAAGGTTTATGCCGGCCAGATTATCGGACTCAATGCCCGTTCGGATGACATGGAAATAAACGTATGTAAGGAAAAGCACCTTACCAATATGCGTTCTAGCTCGAGCGATGGCGTTGTGCAATTAACTCCGCCAGTTATATTTAGTCTTGAGGAGTGCATCGACTTCATTGAAAACGATGAGTTGCTTGAAGTGACACCAAAGAACTTACGACTTCGCAAGCGCGAGCTCGACCACAATATGCGCAAGCGCCAGAGCCAAAACCGCCGCTAGAGCCGTCTGAGCTTTGCTATAATAAGGCGTAATGAAAGAAACTAACCTCATTAATCAGGCGCGATTGCACTATGCTCCCGAGCAAGTAGAGCGCTTGCATTCGGCCGTTTCATTGGCTGCCAAGGCTCACGCTGGCCAAAAGCGCAAATCTGGCGAGGACTACATAACTCATCCACTCCACGTCGCTTCGCTTTTAATTGATTGGAAGCTCGATATTGATTCGGTTATTGCAGGTGTACTGCATGATGTTGTGGAAGACACAGGTGTAACGCTAAGCGAGATTGAAGAGGTCTTCGGTGAAGATGTGGCATTCTTGGTCGATGGCGTTACCAAGGTTGGCAAGGTGCGCAGTGGTATGCGGAGTATAGAGGAGTATCGCCCCGAAACGCGCGAAAACCTCAGTAAGCTGCTCATTGCAGTGGGGCAGGACTTGCGGGTAATCATTATTAAACTCGCCGACCGATTGCATAATTTGCAGACTCTTAAGCACCTGAGTAAAGAAAAGCAACACAAAATTGCTCGCGAATCGCTCGACGTTTTTGCGCCCCTGGCTGACCGCATGGGCATGGGTCGTTTACGCGTGCAACTAGAAGAATTGGCTTTCTCATACCTAGAGCCAAGCGAGTATCAGGCCTTGCAATCGGCTATTAAGAAACGCGTGCGGCAAGCACACAAGAACCTAGAAGTAGTGCGTGAGAAAGTCGAGCAGACATTTCGTCAGTCTGGCTTGCAGGCTCGGATTGAGGGAAGAATTAAGAGTGTTTATTCGCTACATAAGAAGCTCAAGAAAGTAGCTGGTGATTTTGACGAAATTTATGATTTAATCGCTCTGCGCATTTTGGTTGAAGATGTCGAGGATTGCTACAGGGCGCTTGGTATTCTCCATGGGCTTTATCAGCCGTTGCCTACGCGCATAAAGGACTATATTTCTGTCCCTAAATCGAATGGTTATCAATCACTGCACACCACTGTCATTACGCCAGAAGGCCAGGTGGTGGAGTTCCAGATTCGAACCGAGGAAATGCATGTACATGCCGAGCGCGGTTTAGCAGCTAGTTTTCATTACAACGAGCAAAAGCTTGCCAAAAACTACGCCCGTAAAGAAGCAGCCCATTTGCCGCGCAATATGCAATGGGTAGTGACGCTGCAGGACGCTATTGCTTCGCTCGATAAGGACTCGTCGGCGTACGAAAAGCTCAAAGTTGATTTGTTTGCCGATAGAATCTTTACTTATTCGCCCAAGGGTGACATCTATGATCTGCCGGAGGGGGCTACAGCGCTGGACTTTGCTTTTGCCGTTCACTCCGATATTGGGCTGCATGCCCATGTAATACGTGTGAATCATAAAATCGCTTCGTTCGACAAGCAGCTGCACAACGGCGATATCGTTGAAGTCATGACGCAGCGCAAAGCAAGGCCAAGCCTGGAGTGGGTAAAGTTCTTGCGGACCGACAAGGCTCGCAGCAAAGTACGTGCCTATTTACATAGGTAATGATGTGATTATTTTGTAGTTGGCTTTGGGCAGATAGTGTCGAGCTGACTTTGGCTGGCATCTGGCTGAGAAGTTTGCGCACGCTTCAAGCAGGCTTTGTAGTCAGTATAGAGCTCCTTAAAGTTATTTGGCGATAGGAATACCAATGTAATGAAGAGTGCTGCCACCACCAGGCTCGCCTGGATGATGACGCAGACGTAGGCAATTGTTTTCCAGTCATGTTGGTTGGTTTTTTTCGACATAGGGATTTATTCCAATTATAATATGCTTATGCCAAAAACAGCAAAGCGCAAAACTAACTTACGCCAAGTAGAGGTTCGAATGGTTGATAGGGCCATGGGAATGGTGTCAATTATTGGTCCAGCCAGTGCTTCGCCTCAAGTTATCGAAATCTTTGCCAAACAAAGTGCCCAAGGCGTTTCGTTGCTGTCTTGGGTAATGTACTTGATGCTTGGAGTGGTGTCGCTGTCATACGGTCTTTTTCATAAGCTCAAGCCTATTATTGTGAGCCAGGTATTGTGGTTAGTAATGGATATTGTTGTGATCGTTGGGATCTTAATGTACAGCCGCGGTGTGGTGCCGAGCGTGAGTTTTGATATGCTGGTATTGCTCAACACTATTGGTAAGGCCATGGTTATAGTGAGTTTTGGATTCGGCTTCGCAGCATTAGGGTCATATGTTGTTTTTCTGCGAGAGAAGTCGTAAAAACTGCTTGCAAACACTACCCATAGTGGTATTATAGATAGCATAAACGCTATAAACAAAAAGGAGGGGTGAGGGTGAGTGATCAAGAAGGTACTGTAACGGCGCAAGAAACCGAGCAGGCAGAAAAACAAGCCGTTGAGTCGCATGAGGACGACTTTCTAGCCGGCGTTCAGGCGGCCGATGCTGAAAGCTTCAACGTCTGTATTTCTTGCGACTAAGTAGGATTGAACGCAAAACAAACACCCCCTCGGGTTACCTTGGGGGTGTTTGTGTATAGCTGGCTTGCTGGTTTAGAGTAAGCCAAGCTTACGAGCACAGGCAGGCCATGGGCTCCAGCCTCGAGCGGCTTGAGTTTCACGCGCCTTGGCGTCCTGGACAGCTGGCGGGGCTAAGTGCGGATACGCATAGCCACCATAGTTGTTCCAGGTGCCAATGTTGTACTGGTAGGCACCGTAGTAACCGTTACCCGAGTTACGAGTATAGTCACCACCGGCCTCACAGAGGCGCAGTTGCTCCCAGACGTCACCTGACGCAACGCCAATCTTTTGATTGGACTGATTGTCGAGTACTGCCGAAGCCAGCTTAATCTGCACGGCCTGAGCAGCTGCTTGAGCCTCTGCCTGAGCCTTGGCGGCTTGAGCGGCTTTTAGCGGAGCCATAACTTCTTGGTCGAAGTCGGGCTTTTGTGCTACAAGCTCAACAGCCTGGAGTGAGTTTGTATTGATATTTAGATTGTAGGTGATTTTTGGCCTACTTACAGCTTGGGCCGAAGCTTCGGCTGTAGCGGTGGCAGGAATATGTAGGGGGTTTGCCACCTGGGTTGCGAATAGTACGGCGACTATAAGCGATTGGATGTGTCTATGCATGTATCTAACAAGTAGATACCCTCCTAAACTACGTCCTTTTCCTAGTTAATGCTCCGCCCGAAATTCGGGCAAATGCACACTTGAGCTAGAAACAAAAACGACCTTATAAGATGATTCTTACTCGGTCGAAATATCTAAAATCAAGTGAACGTGTGAATAATAGCATAACGTAAGCAGTTTGTCAAGCATTTTGGCGCACTTTTTGTTGCCAAAAGAATAAAGAAATTTTTGTAAAAAAGAGCCATCTACAGTATTTGAGATGGCAACGTGTCCTGGGGAGCGGGTGGAAGCTCCCCAGGACACGCGAGCGCAGCTACTGGTGTTTCCCCCTTGCAACACCAAGCGGCTCTGGGGCGATCTATATGTATAGAGGAGGGGCTGAGGGCCCGAAGCAGGAGGCCGTAGCCTGGTGCCCATCAGCGGGTGTAAAGCGCTATGGATGGGTGGGGCCTCTGCTCCGGGCCGACAGCTGCCGATTCTACGCTGAGTCGGCTGTCGCTGGTTTCCCCTGATACTCCTCGTGCCTATTGGCTTGGTCTCCACCAGCTTCAGAGCCTAGTCGGTTATCCGTCCCGCAGGTCGGGCCGCTAGCTACTTGGGGAAGCTTGTGAAACAAGGCCGGTTGGCTTGAGTTGGTTTTATTCTACTCCGCCTATGCTTGTTGTCAACGCTTTTTTCGAGACCATTTGATTGCTATACTAATCAGGTATGAAAGAAATCCTGCGCATCATTCGCTACTCCTGGAAACTCTGGCGCTACTATCTGGGTATCGCACTGCTCGTAATCATAGTTTCCTTGCTGGCATTGGCCACCCCATTTTTAGTAAAAGCTATTGTTGACGCCTTAGTCGCGAATACTGGTGGGGCAACGTATGGTGCCGCCTACTTTGCGGCCATAATTGGACTAATTTTTGTAACCAATCTGGCCACAACGCTGCTTTCGAACGTAAATGGCTACCTGGGTGACATGATGTCAGTGAAGCTTAATACGCTCCTAAGCCAGCGTTATTACGACCATCTGCTGTCATTGCCAATTGAATACTACGACAACGAAATGGCCGGTAAGATTACTGCGCGCCTCGAGCGCAGCATTGGCACCGTGAGTACGCTTATGCAAACGCTCGCTAACAACTTTGCCCAGTTCTTTTTAACGACATTTATTACGCTCGTTTTAATTAGCTACTACTCTTGGCCGGTCGCCCTGCTGCTTATTGTGATCTTTCCGACGTATATTTACATTACACAGCTATCGAGCAGAGATTGGCAGAAGCGACAGGAAGGAATTAACCTTGACTTGGACTCGGCGAATGGACGGTTTGTAGAGTCGATCGGTCAAATTCGCGTTGTTAAGTCCTTCGCGACCGAGGCTATAGAGTCAGCTTTCTTCCGAGGCAAACGAAAGTCAATTGAGCAGCAAACGCAGGGTCAATCTGTGCGTTGGCATAATTACGATGTGGCCCGACGAATTGTGCTTAACATTGTGTTTGCGCTGATTTACGGTTTTATTACCTGGCAAGCATTTCGCAAGTCTATTACCCTGGGTGAATTTACCCTCCTTCTACAGCTGGTCAATCAAGCGCAGATGCCACTGTTTGGTTCGTCGTTTATTGTGGATGCAATTCAGCGCGCCAAAGCTGGTAGCAAGGATTACTTTGCGGTTATGCAGACCGAACCTAGCATTGGCGATGAAAAGGGCGCAAAATCACTTAAACTGCGCCAAGCGGCCATTAGTTACAATGACGTTTTTTTTGGGTATAAAGGTGGCAAACAAGTTCTTAAAAATGTCAGCTTCGAGGTCTTGCCGGGGCAGAAGGTTGCTTTGGTGGGTGAAAGTGGTGAAGGCAAGAGTACCATTGCAAACCTGATGCTGAGATTCTACGAGCTGGATGGCGGTTCAATTGCAATTGACGGCAAAAACATTGCCAAAGTTACGCAAGTAAGCCTGCGCAAAAACATCGCTGTTGTGTTTCAGGAGCCAGCGCTCTTTTCTGGTACTGTGGCCGAAAACATTGCCTACGGTAGTGGCAAAGTATCGCAGCAACAGCTGGAGAAGGCAGCTAAGGCTGCAAATGCCCTTGGCTTTATTAACAAGCTAGAGAAGGGCTTCGATACGCAGATAGGTGAGCGCGGGGTGCGCTTGTCGGGTGGTCAAAAGCAGCGCATTGCAATAGCGCGCGCTATTCTTAAGGACGCGCCAATCTTGATTCTTGATGAGGCTACCAGCTCGCTTGATAGTAAAGCGGAGCGAGAAGTGCAGTCAGCACTCGAAAGGCTCATGAAAGGTCGCACGACGCTGATTATTGCTCACCGGCTGAGTACGATCGCTAATGTGGATGTGGTGATTGGTCTTAAGGGTGGCGAAATCGCAGAAATTGGCTCGCCAGCAGAGCTCGCCAAGGGGAACGGTATTTACGCCGAACTCTTGAGCTTGCAATCAGACACACCAAGCAAACAGACCAAGGCTAAGTTAAAGCAATTCGAAATTATTAAGTAAGTAGCTTGTCGTAAGGTTGTATTTTCAACTATAATAACAGACATAAGCTTTTATAAATTAGCTCAAAAGTGAGGGTGATATCGCTAAGAAATTAGCAAGACATGCAGCCGGTACGATGCGACGCGCAGCAGAGCGTGGTCGTGCTGTATTGGTGCGCTCCAAGCTGCCGCATCATGCAAAGAAAGCCACAGCACTCGTAGCGCTCCATGCTAGGCGGGCTCACGGTGCTACACTCGGAAAGGCGCATGGGCATTTGACCAACAAAGTTCCGGCCTATCGCAAATGGCATGGCTGGAAACATCATAAGCACGTGCACCACGGGGTATTGGCCACTGTGTTGGTCGCGGCCACATTAAATATCGTACTTTACCGCTCGGCTTTTGCCCTTTCGGACATCACTCAGTTATGGAACTTTTCTAGTCAGTCTGACTACACACTGTCAGATGCCAATGCATTGGAATATAACGGCAATAGCGTCCGCCTAAAGACGCAAAACTATACGAATGATGCCAGCACTATGGCCTTGTATCACTTGGATGAATCAAATGGTACATCGGCAACTGACAGTTCGAGCAACGCTAATGCTGGTACTCTCGCTAATTCTCCGACTTGGGGCACAGGCAATCTTAACAATGCTCTTGCGCTCAACGGCACAAATCAAAGTGTTAGTGCTGCCGATTCAAGCTCACTTTCGCTTTCTCAAAGCAGTACTCTAGAGGCGTGGACGAAGTTGGGTTCTAGTTTTTCAGCTAATTCGCAGCAGAATGACCAAGTGGTGCTCGACAAGGGTTCTTACAAGCTTTACTATGATCACGAAACGGGTAAGCCTACCTATGAGCTGGAGAATTCGTCGGCTACGAGCTGGACTCCACAAGCGGGCAATGGTCAGAATAACAGTTGGAATACATATGGTCCTTCAGCGGCGCGTGCCTCGGTGGTCCATAACAGTAAATTATATGTTGGTGTTGGTGGTAGTACTGGTTATGCGCAAGTATGGGAGTATACCGGATCAGTATGGACAAAGGTCGGAGGCGAAGGCGTGAATTCCAGTTGGGCCGCCAATACTTACGAGGATGTCTATGCCCTCACTACCGACGGAACATATCTATATGCTGGCCTTGGAACAACCGCTGGAGACGCCGAAGTTTGGCGCTACAATGGTTCAAGTTGGACGAAAATTGGTGGTGATGGCATCAACTCTAGTTGGGCAGCAGCAACATACGAGACTGTATCTGGCCTAAGCTCATACGGCGGGAGCGTGTATGCGGGGCTGGGGAATACATCGGGCGATGGTGAAGTGTGGCAGTGGAATGGCTCTAGCTGGACCAAAATCGGTGGCGACGGCGTGAACTCAAGTTGGTCTTCGGCAACCATCGTCGGGGTTGTCTCGATGGCTAACGATGGGTCTAATCTATATGTCGGTACCTCTGGTAACGCTGGTGACGGGGACGTGTGGAAGTGGAATGGCTCGGTATGGAGCCAACTCGGGGGAGATGGGCTGAGTTCTAGCTGGGCTGCTAGTACCTACGAACAAGTGCCAGCATTGTTTTATCAGGCAGGGTCGTTGTATGCAGGCACAGGCACAAGTTCAGGTGACGCCGAGGTTTGGAAGTGGAATGGTAGCGCGTGGAGCCGCCTGGCGTATTCTGGTAGTACATTTGCTGCGGCTACCTATGAAGCGGTCTATAGCATTACGGGGGACGGTACGAATATCTATGTCGGCACTGGTAATAGCCAAAACGATGGAGATGTTTATAAATACACAGGGTCGGCCTGGTCGCAGATTGGTGGCGACGGCCTGAGCTCTGGCTGGACACAAGGCTACTATGTCTTAACCCTCAATTGGTTCAACGGCAAACTATATGCAGATTCCACACAGGCCTCAAGTGGCGATGTTTTTTATTCGTGGAATGGCTCTGCCTGGACGCGTGAAGCAGGTATGTTCTACGCCGGTACCTGGGGGATGATTAACATAAACGGTGTGCGTTCTATGACAACCGCCAACGGCAAGCTATATGCTGGTTTAGCAGGAAATTCCAATGCCAGTGTGTTTGAATACACAGGCTCAACTTGGCGGATTATTGGTGCGCCTGGTCTCAACTCCGCGTGGGGCGTGAGCCAGATCGCTGAAATTAACACCATGACGTCGATGGGTGGGCAGCTTTATATTGGTACGAGTGGAGGACAAAATGGTGATGCTGAAGTATGGCGTTGGAACGGAACGAGCTGGAGCCAGGTGGGTGGTGATGGTATAAATTCCAGCTGGAGTGGTGTTACCCGAACTACTAGTATGATTTCTGATGGGACCTATCTGTATGCAGGAATTGGGTCAGCCAGCTCTGCCATAGGTGAAGTGTGGCGCTATAACGGAACGAGCTGGACACGTATTGGCGGCGGCGGCGTGAATAGCGGCTGGAATGCCACCCATCGTATGATTTATTCCATGGCTCTTTATAGGGGTGAGCTCTACATAGGTGGGTATAGCGCGGCGGTAGCGGCCGGAGATCTCTGGAAGTGGAACGGATCAAGCTGGACGCAGATAGGTGGTGACGGCTTGAACTCTGGCTGGAATTTTACCTCGACAACCAATGGAGAAGTCGGTGCATTAGCGGTATATGGCGATAAACTTTATGCTGGTGTGGGTGCGGCAGCGGGAGATGCCTCATTATGGTCGTGGGATGGAGCTTCCTGGACTAAGGTGGGGGGTGATGACGTTAATGGCAGTTGGGCGACCAGCACCTATGAACGTGTTGGGAGCATGGTTGTATATAATGGTCAGCTCTATGCCGGCCTAGGTTCAACTGGCAGTAATGGCGAACTATGGCGCTACAATGGTTCGACTTGGGTGCAAGTTGGTGGTGATAGCCTCAATGGCAGCTGGAGTTCCTCAATTGAAAGCGTACGCTCTCTAGCGGTCTATAAAGGCAAGCTATTTGCGGGCCTTGGCGACACTCAGAACTCGGATGCTCTCATCTATTCATATGGTAATAATGGCTTCCTGCAGGGTTCAACTAGCTCATTTGATACATCCTGGCGTCATTTGGCGGCCACGTATGATGGCGCCACTATGAAACTCTACATAAATGGCGTGCTCGACGCGTCGGTCTCCACCTCACTTTCGATACCTGATTTGTCTACCAAATTATATATTGGTCAGTCGCAAGGTTCACAAGGCAGCTCAACCAACCATACATTTTTTAATGGTTCGCTCGACGAAATCCGGATTAGCAATACGGCTCGAACGAGCTTTACTACCGCGCCATACACAAGTAGCCGCGTGGGGGTTCGTTTAAATAGTGCAGTTCATACTGATGGTGTGGCAACGTGGGACGGTTTGGCAAGCAATTATAGTGCAGATGGTGGCAGTGTGCTGTTCAGGCTTTCGATAGATGGCGGCACAACATGGAAATACTGGAACTCCAGCGCATGGGCAGATTCGAGCGGGCTCGAACAGGCAAGTTCAATCTCTGACGTGAATACCAATATTGCTTCAATCGGCGTTACAAGCGGCGGTGTAGTTTGGCAGGCAGTATTGCAAGGAAACGGCACTCAGCGCCCGTCGATAAGCTCGGTAACACTGACTGCTACCGCAGATACCACTCCTCCAGGGCAAAACGCCGATAACGTAATTATGAAGTCGGCGCCGAGCGGCAGCACGGTAGCAGAGAGTGCCTGGACGAATGCTGCCACACCATACTTTAGCTGGGATGCCGCCATCGATACGCAATCCGCCATTACCGCTTACTGTCTCTACCTTGGGCAAAGTGGTAGCGATGATCCGCAGACATCCAAAGGGATTTTGGGCACGAGTCCGCTTGATTTGAGTGGTACGTGTCCGTTCGCCGTGTCGGCTCAAGAGGTTGATTTGTCGGCCAATGGAATCTTGGCTAGTGCGCTCGTGAGCTCGTCGAACCCATACTACCTAAAAATCAAAGCTGTTGATAATGCCGGCAATATTGTCGCGGATAGCAAGCAGTTTGCTTTTCGCTATGATGGCACGGCTCCGACTAATCCGCTCTTCGTATCTACTCCGTCACAATTCGTAGCCAACAAGGCAGTTACCGTCACCTGGCCAACGGTTGGCGGTGATGCGGCGCTTGATAATCACTCTGGGGTAGTTGGCTTGCAGTACCGAATCGGTGCCAATGGTACTTGGTATGGCGACAATCACAGTGGAGCACAAGACAGTACGGATGTTTTAGCGAACGACGGGAGCTACCAGACTATTGATCCGACTGACTTTGATGCTCTACAAGATGGTAATAATACAATTTACTTCCGTACTTGGGATGCTGCCGGCAATGTGTCGAATGCGTATGTAACGGGCGTAATAAAAATCAACACATCATCGCCATCTGTGCCTCAGAATCTCGAGGCGACGCCAGCGTCCAACACGGTCAACAGCTTTGCCTTTAGTTGGCTGGCGCCTGCTAGCTACGGTGGATCGGAGAGTAATCTCACCTACTGCTATACCATCAATACACTACCATCGGTAAATACCTGTAGCTTTACTCCTGCTGGCACGACAGTGCTAGCGGCCGGAGCGTACGCTACCCAGCCTGGTCAGAATACAATGTACGTCGTTGCAAAAGATGAATCCGGCAACATTAACTATGCCACTTACGCATCAACTACGTTTACAGCTAACACCTCCGCTCCTGGAGTACCTCTCAATGCCGACATTGCGGATATTAGCGTTAAGGCTACCTCGAACTGGAAGCTGGCTATTTCTTGGGAGCAACCAACTGACGTGGGGGCAGGTGTAGCGCAATATCGCGTATTGCGTTCGCAGGATGATATTAGCTATGCACAGGTTGCCACTACTTCAGGAACGAGCTATGTCGACACAAGCCTAAGCCCTATTCGCTACTACTACAAAGTCAAAGCCTGCGATTCAGCAAACAACTGTGGCGCCACGACTCTGCAAGTAAACGAAAAACCAACTGGTAAGTTTACGTCAGCGGCAGGCTTGGTGGCAGAACCAAGCGTAAGCGACATAAGCACTAGGCGCGTTACAATTAGTTGGTCGACTGATCGTGACAGCGATAGCCGGATACAATTTGGTAAAAGTTCTGGGAATTACTTCTCTACCGAAGTAGCAAGTTCGGAACAAACTACCGACCACGGCATTACGATTAATAACCTATCATCCGGTACGACCTACTTTGCCAGAGCGCGCTGGACCGATGAAGATGGCAATATCGGCACTTCCGATGAATTCAGTTTTAGTACAAGCCCAGCACCGACTATTAAAGAAGTAACGAATAAGCAAGTCGGCCTCAGCAGTGCTACTATTCAATTTACTTCCAAAGAAGCGTCTAAGGTGAAGATCCTCTATGGCAAGTCTGAGAGCTTTGGGGGCAGCCAAATAGTGAATACCTCTCTTCAGGAATCGACGTATAGTGCCGTACTACCAAGCCTCGAAGACGGCACGAAGTACTATTACAAGATCAATACGTATGACAGTGAGGATAATGAGTATGAAGGGAACGTCTATTCACTAACGACGCCTGCCCGACCACGCATAAGCAACCTGCGGTTTGAACAAGTCGAAGGTGAGCCGACCAGTACGCAGCGAGTGACTTGGAGTACAAATGTGCCTGCAACAAGTGAGGTGGCGTATTCTACACCCGGCCAAGCTTCGCGTGAGGAGCTGGATAGCCAAAAGACGACCGAGCATGCAATTGTGATCCGTGGTTTACTCGATGACAGCATCTATTCTTTAGTAGCTCGATCATACGACGGGCAAGGCAATGTGGCTGTGAGTGACACCCAGACCTTCCGTACTGCGCTTGATACGCGTCCGCCTCGAATCTCCAATGTGATCGTTAAGAGTGTTATTCGTGGCACTGGTAGCGATGCCCGCGGCCAGGTAATTGTAAGTTGGCAGACCGATGAGCCCTCTACGAGCCAAGTCGCTTTTAGCCAAGGAACAACTGGAGGTGAATTGTCATCTCGTACCGCCGAAGATGCCAAGCTGGTGACTGATCACCTCGTGATCGTCTCCGACCTTACGCCGTCAAAAGTCTATCAAGTTCAGGCTCTGTCGAAAGATCGTAGCAGTAACCAGGCAAAATCTTTGGACCAAACGACCATCGTCGGTAAAGCTCCTGCGAGTGTGTTCGACATTGTCTTTAAGACGCTCCAAAGCATATTTAGTTTTATAAAGTAGGCCAAGATGAAGAATTTGATTGAATTTGAACACGTACACAAGAGCTTCGAGGTAGAGAACCGGCAGGTTCAAGTTCTGCATGATATTAACTTGGCTATAAAGCCCAACTCTTTCGTAATTGTCTACGGCCCTTCGGGGAGCGGTAAGAGTACACTGCTCAACATTATGATGGGGCTTGATGCGCCAACAAAGGGCAAGATGCTGATAGATGGCAAAGACATCTATGGCGATACAGCACGTGAGAGGGCCTTGTTCCGCTCACGTAGTCTGGGGGCAGTCTATCAGTCGATGTATTGGATTAAGAGCCTTAGTGTTGTCCAGAACGTGGCCCTGCCGCTGATGCTGGCAGGACAAATGCGCTCAAGGGCGCATGAAATTGCCATGCAGAAATTACGGCTTGTTGGTATGGACGGTTTTGCAAACTATACGCCAAGTTTCCTTTCGGGTGGTCAGCAGCAGCGTGTGGCGTTGGCACGTGCGCTTGTGGCAGAGCCGTCGTTGATCGTGGCTGATGAACCGACAGGTAATCTAGATAGTAAAGCTGGCGACGAAATCATTAGGCTGTTACAGAGCTATCATAAAAAAACTGGCTGTACGATCGTACTGGTGTCACACAACTTGGAGTATCTGACGCTGAGCAAGGAAAGATACTACATGCAAGATGGGCATTTAAGCCTAGATAAGAACCTCAATACTGAGCACGTAAGTCGCTTAGTCGGTAACTTGCGACGAAAACTCGACTACGCCAAAGATTCTAAGACTGGAGAAAGTCATGCTGCGTAAGGCTGTTAAGGCTATCATAAATCGGCCAAGTGAAAAGGGGCAGCCGCGTCTTAGCTTCTTAGTTAGTATGGCGCTTAGCAATTTGCGTTTTAAAAAGTTGCGCACAGCACTTACGGTGATGGGTGTCGTAATTGGCATTGGCTCGATTGTCTTTTTGGTCTCGTTGGGCCTTGGCCTGCAAAATCTGGTGACGAAGCGGGTGGTTAGTTCAGATTCTGTCCGTACTATTGAAGTAACTTCTCCCGATCCCAACTTAGTCAAGCTCGACCAAAAAGCCGTGGAGCAGTTTTTGACCTTCGGCGGGTATAGAAATAGTACGCGCATTTATTCGTACCCTGCTTCACTCAGTCTGGATGCTGCTCGAACAGACAGTGTTGCTTATGGAATTGATGATCAGTATGCGACTGTATCAGTGCCACAGCGCTTGGCAGGAGAAGTCCGCTCAGTAGGTGAGGGTAGTGTCATAATCGGTAGTTCGCTGCTGCAGCCGCTGAATATGGCCAACCCACAGGCAGCGATAGGTAAGACTATTACGCTCAATATAGCCCTGCCAGCAAAAACGAATGACGGTAAAGACACGACAAAGAACATTACTGCACAATATCGCATAGCTGGGGTTGTGGAGAGCGGAACTGGTACGGATGTGTATGTAAATGCTTCGGTATTCGAGCGCCAGGCCGCAGGAGTATATCAACAGGTTAAGTTGGTCGTAAAAGACCAAAGGGCCGTGGGTGAAATCCGCAAAAAAATCGAGGCGCTTGGCTTTACTTCTTCTTCGCCGATCGATACTTTAACACAAATTAACCAGCTGTTTACGTTTTTTAATTTTATCCTCGCCGGATTCGGCAGCATCGGTATGATTATCGCTATTTTAGGCATGTTAAACACGCTTACAATCTCACTCTTGGAACGTACGCAAGAGATTGGCTTGATTGTTTCCTTGGGGGGAACCGAATCGGATATTAAAAAGCTTTTTGTCTCAGAATCGCTAATTCTTTCTACGGCAGGTGGTGTGGTAGGTATTGGAATGGCGTTTCTGGGCGGAGGGATTATCGATTTGGGTCTTAATACTCTAGCTCGTCAGCAGGGCATGACCGAGACATTTAGTGTGTTTTCATTGCCGATAACGCTGATCGCGTCGGTGGTTGTGTTTATGGTAGTCGTAGGTTTAGCGGTGGTGTATGTGCCTGCACGTCGGGCAGCTCGAATCAACCCTATAATTGCCCTAAGACGAGAGTAGGCTCTAGAATAATGACCATGGAAGAAAAGCCCCGAACTTATGCCTTTGATTTTGACGGCGTTATAGCTGAATATGATGGCTTTAAGGGGCATGATCATTTTGGCAAGCCCATTGAGGCTACGGTTGAGGTTATACGGGTGCTCAAGAACAAAGGGCATAAGATTCTGATCTATAGTACACGCAGCGCAGAATCGTTGCAGGCATACTGTAGCGAACACAACATACCGGTTGACTACTATAATGAGAATCCAGAAGTGCAGACAGGGAGTCCTAAGCCCGTTGCGTATTTATACATAGATGATAGATCAATTCGTTATGACGGTCAGTCAGCGGATCAACTACTTGAACAGATCGAGTCATTCGAGGTGTACTGGAAAAGGTGAGGATAGGCTTGCCATTGATTGACTACTGGCCCCAAACCTGATAGAATCATACGGTAATAATTAATTCACCCATCGACACATTCATCCTGTCACGTAAGTGATACGTCGGTGCAAGGCATAAGGAGAAATATGGCCACGAAAACAACGACTACTAAAGTCGACCCAATACTACAAGAACTCTTAGAGTCAGGCGCTCATTTTGGACACCGTACAAGCCGGTGGAATCCTAAAATGGGCCAATATATTTTTGGTGCACGCGGTGGTGTGCACATCATTGACCTCACTTTAACCGCTGAGGGCTTAAAACGAGCAACTGACTTTGTTGAGCAACTTACTCAGCAGGGCAAACAGGTGCTGTTTGTTGGCACAAAAAGACAAGCCAAGGGGATTATTGAGTCAGCTGCTAAAGACGCCAATATGCCGTTTGTAACCCAGCGATGGCTTGGTGGCATGCTAACGAACCTAGACACCATTAATACTCGCATTAAGCGTTTGAAGAAGCTGGAAGCTGCTCAGTCAGATGGTAGCTTGGATACGCTAACCAAGAAGGAACGACTCGATATCTCAAGCGAAATCGAGCAATTGAATAAGATTTTTGGTGGAATTCGTGAGATGCAAGGTTTGCCCGGCGCAATCTTCGTAGTCGATATGCCACGCGAAGAAATCGCCCTGAAAGAGGCTCGTAAACTAGGCATCCCAGTGATTGCCATGACCGACACCAATGCTGACCCAGATATGGCAGACTATATTATTCCTGCCAACGACGATGCGTTGCGAGCAGTTGCTCTGATCGTCGGTAAAATTGCTGCAGCTGCTAAAGCTGGTAGCGCACTGTACAACTCAAAAACCAAGCAAGACGATGAATCAACGGAGGAAGATAATGCCAATTAGTATTGATGATATTAAAAAACTTCGTCAAATGACGGGTGCTGGCATGATGGATGCCAAAAAAGTTCTCGAAGAAGCAAATGGCGATATGGACAAGGCTATTGAGCTAATGCGCGTAAAGGGTATGGCTAAGGCTGACAAAAAAGCTGATCGTGCCACCGAAAACGGCTTAGTTGAAGCTTACGTACATGGTGGTAAGATTGGCGTACTCGTTGAGGTCGCCTGCGAAACTGATTTTGTGGCTCGAACAGAGGAATTCAAAGGCTTCGTTCACGATGTGGCAATACATATTGCTGCTAGCAGCCCACAATACCTCAACCGCGAGCTTGTGCCCGCTGACGTGCGTGAAAAAGAAGAGAAACTATTTGAAGAAGAAGTGGTAGCAAGCGGTAAACCTCGTGAGCACAGCGCAAAAATCGTTGAAGGCAAGATGAACAAATACTATGCTGGCATTTGCTTGCTCGAGCAGCCATTTGTAAAAGATCCTGATCGAACCATCGAAACGTTACTCAAAGAACTGATCGGCAAACTTGGTGAGAACATTGTGATTCGTCGTTTTGAGCGCATGGAGCTTGGCGCAGAATAAGCTATAATAGCTTGTAACAATCGGAGATAGCCATATGGAAAGCATCCTATCGAGTGTGGAATCAAAAATGCAAAAAGCGCTACTGTTTTTTGGCGAAGAGCTGGCGCAAATTCGCGGTGGTCGCGCTCAAGTCGGACTCGTTGATGGTCTGAGGGTTGAAGTTTATGGACAGGAGATGCTGCTGAAAACTATCGCCACGGTATCTACTCCCGATGCACGAACGATTATGATCCAGCCCTGGGATAAATCAAATATGCCTGCAATTGAAAAGGCAATTCGCGAACAGCCAAGCTTAGGACTTAACCCGTCGAACGATGGCAATGTTGTGCGTTTGAATGTGCCTACTTTGACCGAGGAGCGGCGTGCTGAACTCGCAAAGTCGCTTAATGCCAAGCTGGAAGAATGCAATATAGCGCTGCGCAGTGCGCGCCATGATGGCATGGACGAAGCCAAGAAAAAGAAAAACAATAAAGAGCTGACCGAAGATGACATGTATGCACTCGAGCAGCGACTTAATAAGTTGATAGAGAAGTCACAAGCTGAAGCTCATACCTTGCTTGCTGCCAAGCAAAAAGAAATTATGGAAGTTTAGGCGCATGTCTGAAGCGACCCCTAATACCTTGCCCGGACATATCGCGTTCATTCCCGATGGTAACCGTCGTTGGGCCAAGGCACAGGGTATTACAACCCTCGAGGGGCACAAAAGGGGCGGGGATGTAGCCAAGCGTATTTCCCGAGCGGTGTTTGCTGCCGGAATTCCCGTAATGTCAATTTATGCTTTTTCGACCGAAAACTGGAACCGTACGAGTGAAGAAGTTCAGTATTTGATGGATCTCTACTTGCGCTTCGCCGGCATAGAATTGAAAGATGCCATGAAGGACAATATAAAAATTGTTGTTTCAGGGTCACAAGAGCGCCTCAGTAAAAAAATTATCGCTACTCTTGATGACATTCAGAAGAAAACCGCCGAGAACACAGGTGGTACATTAAACATTTGTCTCAATTATGGCGGTCAGGACGAAATTTTGCAGGCCGTGAAGGCTATTGTTGCTGAGGGTTATAGCGCTGGCGAGGTTACTCATGACGTTCTCAAGCAACATCTCTACACCAAAGACCTCCCGCCAGTAGATTTAGTAGTACGCACATCAGGAGAGCAGCGACTCAGCAATTTTCTTCTGTGGGATTCTGCCTACGCCGAGCTTTCTTTCCCCGACGTGATGTGGCCAGATTTTAACGAAGAGCCGCTGGCCGAGGTACTTGAAGATTATGCCTCACGGCAGCGGAGATTTGGCCGCTAATGATTGTGACCATTCTCGTCGTCATACTGATATTTTCATTTCTGGTACTGGCACATGAGTTTGGGCACTTTATTACGGCGCGACGCAATGGGGTCGAGGTCGAAGAATTTGGCATAGGTTTCCCACCGAAGGTGTATAGCAAGAAGGTCGGCAAAACGCTCTATAGCTTTAATGCCTTGCCGCTTGGTGGCTTTGTACGATTAAAGGGCGAGCAGGGCGAGTCTCAGGCAAGCGATAGTTTTGCTTCGCAACGGGCTTGGGTGAAGACGAAAATACTCATGGCCGGCGTGACAATGAATCTGCTGATAGCATATTTGGTTATTACATTACTCCTCATCATTGGGGTGCCGCCGCTGACGGCTCGGGATCTACCTTCGGTAGCTGGTGTGCAGCCTAACCGGCAAGCCGGTAATTTGCTCGTGGTTGACGTGCAGGCCAAGAGTGTTGCACAGCAGGCAGGATTGAAGGCGGGGGATCGACTTCAACAGATAAATGGTGAAACAATTTCTACCCCAGAGCAACTCAAGGCAGCCATTGACGCCCAGGCAGGCAAAACTATAAGTATCCAGTTTAAACGCGGCGTTAAGGAGAAAAGCCATGGTATTACACTGCCGCAAAAGCAGGCCGACGGCGCCTTGCTTGGAGTCTCTACCGTACCCGAACAGCTCCAATCATACCCGGCGTACATAGCACCATTCGCAGCAGTTGTTATTCTTTTTGAGATGATACTCGCTACTCTGGGTGCATTCGGCGGCATGATCGTTGGCCTATTTACTCGGGCCGAGGTATCCCAATCTGTGACGGGGCCTATTGGCATCACGGCAATTTTTAACGAGGTTATAAAATACGGACCAAACTATGTATTGGCACTGGTGGCCTCAATTTCTCTTTCACTTGCAATTATAAATTCACTGCCATTGCCAGCATTGGATGGTGGGCGGCTGCTGGTTGTATGGCTGCAACGAGCCGGGGTAAAAATCACTGATCGCACCGAAGCAATTATTCATACTCTAGGCTTTGTGGCATTGATCGCTCTCATGATTATCATTTCCGTTACTGATGTCATGCGGTTGGGCGGTAAATAGAGCCAGTTTCGCTTGTAGGGGGTCAGTTGGCTTGCTAAACTGGTAAGGATGGTAGCATTCTGGACCGATTTTATCGGTAAATTTTCTCATGATATTGGTATTGATCTTGGTACGGCAAACACGCTGGTGTATGTACGTGGCAAGGGCATTATGATTAATGAGCCTTCGGTGGTGGCGATTAATAATAAGACCCAACAGATTTTGGCGATTGGCGATGAGGCTAAACGTATGGTCGGCAAGACACCAGCTAATATCGTCGCCTCCCGTCCATTAGTTGACGGGGTAGTGAGTGACTTTGAGATTACCGAGCAGATGCTGAAGTATTTTATAGAAAAAGTCCACAAGGAAAGCTTTGCTTTATTTCCTCGCCCGCGTGTGGTGGTTGGTATACCGTCAGGTGTGACCGAGGTGGAAAAGCGGGCAGTTGAAGATGCCGCAACGAACGCCGGCGCCCGCCAAGCATTTTTGATCGAAGAGCCAATGGCAGCTGCGATAGGTTCTGGTTTGCCTGTACACGAAGCTGCTGGTAGCATGATTATTGATATTGGTGGTGGCACCAGTGAAGTGGCAGTCATTAGCCTGGGTGGGATCGTCGCTTCTCGCTCGATTAGGATTGCTGGAGATGAGCTGACTGAAGATATTATAAGTTTTGCTAAGGAAGAGTTTAATCTTCAGGTGGGCGAGCGTACGGCTGAACGAATTAAAATAAGTATTGGTTCTGCCACGAAAACCGGCGAGAGTCTTGAAGCACCAATTCGGGGGCGCGACATTATAACTGGACTGCCAAAAGAGGTGATTATTACCTCCGAGCAAGCTCGGGTGGCTTTGGCGAAAAGCGTTCGGGCAATTGTAGACGCCGTTAAACAAACAATTGAAGAAACGCCGCCTGAGCTTTTAGCCGACATTATGGACAGAGGCATATACCTCGCAGGCGGTGGTGCCCTGCTACGCGGTCTCGATAAGCTGATTCAGCAACAAACGAAAATGCCAGTGCATATTGCCGACGATCCGCTGACTTCTGTCGTGCGTGGTACGGGAATGGTGCTTGAAGATCTTGATATGTTAAGGGACGTGTTGGTTTCGACGCAGTATGAAAAAGCGCCTCGCTAACGCTCCACTTACAAAGTCGCGCACTCGGGCTACGGTACTAGCGGTAGCTGCGGCGGCGTTGTTTGTGACGATTCTGCATACAATTGGACTGTTACGTCCTGTCGAGATCATAACCAGCCAGCTGTTATTGCCGATTCAAGGCGCGGCTACTCGGGTAAGTTCTGGGGTGTCCAGCCAGATTAGTTCTTTAACTTCACTAGGCAAGATTACACAAGAGAACGCACGGCTTGATACTGAGGTGCAAGACTTGAAGCGTCAACTTGCCAGCATGCGCGAGATACGTCGCGAAAATGACCTGTTGCGTAATCAACTCAATTTTAATTCCCGCCAATCACTGGACCTTGCACCGGCAAGGGTGGTGGGTTACTCACCAGATAATGTACGAGAATATCTAACGATTGACTTGGGAACAAAGAGCGGCGCTCGAGTTGGCATGGCTGTAGTCTCGAATGGAGCGCTGGTTGGAATAATTGATAGTGCTTCAGATTATAGCTCGCGGGTATTTTTGCTAAGTGACGTAGATTTTCGCGTGCGAGCCATTGGCCAGGACAACCGTGCCAATGGGATTGTGGCTGGTCAGATAGGTAGCGGGTATCGAATGGATAAGATTGTGCAGGGCGAGGTGATTAAAAAGGGCGAGAGTGTGATCACTGCAGGGTCTGGTTTAGTGCCAAGAGGCCTATTGATAGGCACCGTTGATTCAGTCGAAAGCTCAGACAATGCAGTATTTCAGGAGGCGAATATTCGTCCGACTACCGATCTGTCGCGGCTCGAAATAGTTTTTGTGGTGAAGGGGCAAAAGTAATGCGTCTGCGCTGGCTTGTGCTGTGGGCGACAGCATCTATCTTGCTGCAGCTCATTTGGCCAAGAGGTATTGAGTGGTACTTGGTCGTGCCAAACTTTTTTTTGGCGTTCATGGTGTTGTCTAGCGTTTATGCAAATACCCGACATTTACTTTGGATCGCATTTTGTGGCGGTCTTATTTTTGATTTATTTGCTTACCAGCAATTCGGCTTTTTTATGGCCTTTTACATTCTATTGGCATTAATGTTGAAGCTTGTTTGGCATTTTGACTGCGGGGATCTTAAATCGGCTTCATTATTGCTCGCCAGCGTTGTGTCGTCACTGCTATTTTTTATACTGAGTCATTTCTCGCTGTTTAATACAGCATTCATTAAGTCTTGGAATGCTATACTTGTCATAGCTGGTCTCGAGGTGGCTGCAACGACCGCAGTTGTGGCAATTGCCATAGCTGTTATCCGCTTACGACAACAAGGCATAATTAGAGATTAGCACGGGGGTAGAGTGAATATCTTTGGTGATTTTTATAATAAGGCATACAGCTACAAGAAGTCGCGGCACGAAGAGTTGGTGACACGCAGTGAAGACTGGTCGGCCGCTGTACTGAGTGGCAGCGATGATGCTGGCAAGCTAGAGCGTCCATTTGGGCGGAGTCAGGCGCGTCTGTTTGTATTGTCGGCTGTGTTGGCGGTAGTAGTGCTTTTGGTGCAGCTTTTTTACGTACAGGTGACGCGTGGCCAACAAAACCTTGTTCTTGCAAATGGCAATAGAATTCGCCAAACAACCATACGTGCACCAAGAGGGGCGATTTACGATCGCAATAAACAGATTCTTGTTCGCAATTTGGCGAGTTTTGATTTGGTCGTGAATCCTTCTCAGATGTCACGCGACAAAGCTGAGCGAGCGGCGAGCTATGCGGCTGTTGCAGAAGTGCTGAAGAAGAGTCCCGATGAGGTTAAAAAGCAGGCCGAATCACGCGGGAAAAGTTATCCGCAAAATGTTTTGATCGCCAGTAATATAGATCGCGAAACAGCCTTGAATTTTGAAGAGAAAAGCAGAGAAGCCGAAGGCTTTAGTGTCGACATTAACCCGTCGCGTGAGTATCTCGATGGCGGTTCGTTTGCGCACTTCTTGGGCTATACCGGTAGAATATCTGCCGAAGAGTGGCGCAAGAATCCATCGTATCAACCGACTGATTACATCGGGAAGAACGGTGTCGAGCAATCATATGAGAAAGACCTTAAGGGCCAAGATGGTAAAAAGCAGGTTGAAGTTGACGCTCAAGGTAAGCAAATTCGGGAGTTGGCCAGTGTACCTGCGCAAGCGGGTGATAGCTTAGTATTGAGCGTTGATAATCGACTCGAGCAAAAACTCGCCCAAGAGCTGCAAGCCAGTGCTGGGCGTGCTGGTGCTAAGCGAGCAGCCGCTGTTGCGCTCGACCCGCGAAATGGACAAGTCCTAGCAGCAGTGAATTGGCCAAGTTATGACAATAACCTTTTTGCCAAAGGCATTAGCTCGAGTGACTACAAAAAGCTGCTTGAGGACGAGGGGGCACCACTGTTTAATAAGGTTTCGGGCGGTAGATATCCGGTTGGCTCTACGATAAAGCCATTTGTTTCGGTCGCAGCCCTGCAGGAACAGATTATTACAGCCGCTACGACGATAGAAGACAAGGGTAAGATTGAGATTGTAAATAAATACAACCCTTCAATCACCTATACATTTCGAGGCTGGGAGGCTGCGGGCTTAGGTAATGTTAATGTCGTGCGTGCAATCGCCAAGAGTTCGGATATTTTTTACTATGTTGTGGGTGGTGGATTCGAGAAGTTTCGGGGTCTTGGTGTTGATAAACTTCTTACCTGGTATAAAAAATTCGGTCTTGGCAGTAAGACAGGAATCGATTTAGCGTATGAATCTCCAGGCTACCTACCCAACCCTAGCGACAAGAAGGCTCAGACCGGCGAAGATTGGTATGTGGGTGATACCTATAACATCTCCATAGGTCAGGGCAATCTTCAGGCCACACCACTGCAGTTAGCGCTGGCTACCTCGGCAGTTGCTAACGGCGGGACAGTGTATAAGCCTCATTTGGTGAAACAAATTATAAACTCGCAGGGTGAAACAGTCAGGGACATCCAGCCTGAAGTTACGGCAAGTAACTTTATTGATCCGAAGAACCTCGCCATTGTTCAGCAGGGTATGCGCGAAGTCGTGCTGAATGGTACCGCGTGTTGCCGTATGAAGGCCGAAGTGCCGGTGAGTGTGGCGGGCAAGACCGGCACGGCAGAGACATCTTCGGCGGGATTAGATGGCAAAAACAAGCGCACTAAGCCACACGCCTGGTTTACGGCCTATGCTCCTGCGGAGAATCCAGAAATCGCCATGGTGGTATTGGTCGAATATTCTGGCGAAGGTGCCGAATATGCTGCACCAGTAGCTCGCGAGACACTCAAGTGGTATTTTGGCGGTCGACCGTAGGGCATATTGACACAACTTGACGCTCATGCGAGAATAAAAACAAACGCTCGTTTTGAAATAACGTATTAGTGTAGTAGTTAACACTCTCATATCTTTTAAAGCCATGGACGCCAGGTCCATTTATTTTTTCGCGAGCTTTCTGGGCGATAAGCACAGGATAAACATTAAGTCAGGAGAACAAATAGGGGGATTAATCAGTCATGAATAAGAAACGTGAATTTTACTTAACAGAAGATGGTGTAAAGAAGCTCAAGGCCGAACTAGAAGAGCTTACTTCGGCTGGACGCAAAGAAATCGCCAAGGCCCTAAAAGAAGCTAAAGAACTCGGTGATTTAAGTGAAAATGCCGGCTGGGACGATGCAAAAGAACGTCAAGTATTTATAGAAGGTAGAATTGCCGAAATCGAATCGATTCTCAAGCAGGCCAAAATAATCAAAAAAACCACTGGTGGGTCGGTAGATATTGGCTCGACAGTGCACGTTGAGCTGGAAAGTGGCAAGCAGCAATTCCGAATTGTTGGTTCTACCGAAGCTGATCCGGCAAACGGTTTGATTTCTAATGAGTCACCTATTGGCAAAGCCCTATTGGGCCGCAAAAAGGGCGACGAAGTTGCCATCGAGGTGCCAGCTGGTACGATGATTTATAAAATCGTCAAAGTTGCCTAAGATTCTCCCTGGCTTATTCTTAGGAGATCGTTTATAGCGTATAATTACTGACATGGAACGCGACAACACACGTGCAGAAAAAATAGAGAAGATTAAGGAACTCCAGGCCAAAGGTCATGAGTTGTATCCGTATGACTATGACGTTCAGGACACGACTCAAGACATTCGAGATCGTTTCGATGAAAAACTGTCAGCTGAAGAGAAGACCGAGCACCAGGTTCGCATGGCCGGACGCATTATGCTCAAGCGAGGCATGGGCGGAGTTTTGTTTATGGATCTTGCCGACGAGCAAGGTCGATTGCAATTATTCTTTCAGAAAAATCAGCTTGGCGAAGACTTTACGTTGGCTCAGGAAATCGATTTAGGCGATATCATAGGTGTCAGTGGCTTTGTGTTTAAGACAAAAATGGGCGAATTATCAGTCTGGGTGGAGAGTTTTTCCATTCTGACCAAGTCGCTTACGGGTATAGCTGACAAATATCACGGTTTAAAAGATATCGAACTACGTTATCGCAATCGCAGCCTAGATATGGTCATGAACCCAGAGAGTCGCGAAGTACTCCGCAAGCGGTTCTTGATGACACAGGCGATTCGAGAATTTATGGTTCAAGAAGAATACCTCGAAGTAGAAACCCCGATTACGCAGGTGGTTTACGGTGGCGCGGCCGCTAAGCCGTTCATGACTCATCACCATAAGCTAGACATGGACATGTACTTGCGCGTAGCCCCAGAGCAGAACCTTAAAAAGTTGCTCGCTGGTGGTATGACGGCAGTGTTTGAGATTGGCAAGAACTTCCGTAACGAAAACATTGATAGAACGCACAATCCCGAATTTACGATGCTCGAAGCGTACCGGGCTTATGTGGACTACGCAGCAATGATCGACCTGTTGGAGCGCCTGGTGGAATTTGTTTGCATGAAACTCTTTAACTCCACAGAGATTACCTCGGGCGGCCAAACCATTAGTTTTGCTCGACCTTGGAAGCAAATTAGCGTGAAGCAGGCTCTGAAAGAGATGGCTAACATTGACGTTGAGCAGCTGTCTGATGAACAGCTCTTTAGCATGGTAGAAAAACTCGATAAGGAATTCCATAGTAAGAGTCGAGGTGAGGCTATTCTTATTCTTTTCGAGGAACACTGCGAAGAAAAATTGATCCAACCGACTCATATAATTGATTACCCCAAGGAATCAACGCCGTTTAGCAAGAAGAATCGTAAAGACCCAGAGCTTATCGAGCGCTTTGAAAGCTTTGTGCTTGGTCGCGAATTGGCGAATGCTTATTCCGAATTGAACGACCCAGTTTTGCAGCGTAAACTTCTCGAAGACCAGGTGAAGCTTGGTGAGCAAGGGGCTGATGAGATTTGGGGACAGGTCGATGAAGAATTTTTGGCGGCAATGGAGCTTGGCATGCCACCGGCTGGCGGTATCGGTATTGGCCTCGATCGTTTGGCTATGACGCTTCTTAATCAAGATAGTATTCGGGATATTATTTACTTCCCGACCATGAAACCACGCGATTAGTTGGCTCGTTTTCTCGGAAAAGATGGCGTATAATGAAGTTATATGTTGGATATAAAGTATATTCGTGAACATCCTCAAGTTGTGCGTGAGAGCATAGCGCGTCGTGGGGTTAAGCTCGATCTCGATGCCTTGCTTGAGCTGGACGCTCAACGTATTGTGCTTATTGGCAAAGCAGAGAGTCTGCGCGCCCAACTTAAGGTAGATGGCAAGCCAACTGAGCAGCAGCTCGAGCAGCTAAAAGGCCTCAAGGCAGAATTTGAGCAGGCCGAAGCAGACTTGCGTGACACCACGAGCAAATGGCAAGACTTGATGGAGCAAGTGCCTAATCTTTTGGCGCCCAACACTCCTGACGGCGATGAGTCGGGGAAGCGAGTTGAGCGAAGCTGGGGAGATACCAAGGCTAAACAAGGTTTTGTGGCGAAAGACCACCTTGAGCTCAGCGACAAGCATGATTTGGTAGATTTCGCTGCTGGTGCAAAAGTAAGTGGCAATAAATTCTATTTTCTTAAACCAAAAGCAGTCCGGCTGTGGCAGGCGATTGTGCTTTTAGCACAAGAGGTTGTGCGAGAACCTGGCTTTGAGCCGATGATGGTGCCTCATTTAGTCAATGAGCGCGTTGCTGCTGGTACTGGGTACTTACCAAAAGGCGAGCAGGCCGATAATTACCGCGACGTAGACCAGGGCTTAGTGCTAATCGCTACATCAGAGATTCCTTTGAGTGGCTACTATATGGACGAAATTATTGATGTTGCTCATCCGATCCACCATGCAGGTTTGTCTACTTGTTATCGGCTCGAAGGTAGCGCCTATGGCAAGTTTGCCAAGGGACTATATCGCGTGCATCAGTTCGAAAAGCTCGAACTTTACACGTTTTGTTCGTCACAAGATTCCGATGAAGAATTACAGCGTATCGTTGAGTTGGAAGAGAAGATATTCCAAGCACTCGAAATACCATACCAGTTGACCAGAACCCCGAGCGGCGACATGTCGGCTCCGGCGTACGAAAAATACGACTTAGAATACTACTCACCAGTCGACGATGGTTATAGGGAACTAACAAGCTGTACTAATGCCACCGACTATCAGGCTCGTCGGCTGAACATTCGCTATCGTGATAAAGAAGGCAAATTGCAATTTGTACATACGCTTAACGGAACTGCGGTTACATCGACACGGACTCTAATAGCTTTCTTGGAAAACCATCAGCAGGCTGATGGAGAGGTGCGCATTCCTAAGGCATTGCAAAAATATTATGGAGGAGAAACACTATGATTAAAATGCAGTTAACAGGACGAAAATACGAAATTGATGAGGAGCTAACACGCTACACGCAAAAGCGCTTAGGCAGTCTTGATAAATACATTCCACGCAAACACAAAGTTCAGCAAATGCATGTCGAGATCTTTCGAGACCCATCGGGCAAAGAAGACAATCGCTACAAGGTGCGAGCTGTTCTGCACTTACCGGCAAACGAAATAGTTGCTGAAACCGCCACCATGAACCCGCATGCTGCTGTCGATATTGTGCGCGAAAAACTCAAATTACAGATTCGCCGCTACAAAGAAGTCCACGCTGTGCGCCGTTTTCGCATCAAAGAACTCTTTAACCGTGCTCAAAAAGAAGAGCGTCGCGCGGACACAGGAAATCATGGGCGCGAACAGGAGCTAGACTGAACGTCAGCTTAGAAAATAAGGAGTAGTTTTGCCGATTTTAAAGAAAATATTTGGGGACCCGAATGCTCGTGAGATTAAACGCGTTCGTGCTGTCGTTGATAAGGTTAATCAACACACGGAGACTGTAAAAAAGCTCTCTGATACTGCACTAAAGTCCAAAACAGACGATTTTAAAAAACGCCTGCAGGACGGCACGAGGCTAGACGATATATTGCCAGAAGCTTTTGCAGTAGCTCGCGAAGCCGCAGAGCGTGTACTGGGGATGCGGCATTTTGATGTGCAGCTGATGGGTGGTGTTGTGCTGCATGAAGGCAAAATAGCCGAAATGCGGACTGGTGAGGGTAAGACCTTGGTTGCCACCGCACCTGCCTATTTGAATGCCCTAGAAGGCAAGGGAACCCACGTTATTACGGTGAATGATTACCTGGCTCGGCTTCATGCTGGCTGGATGGGGCAACTGTATCATTTTCTCGGTTTATCAACTGGCGTTATCATGCACGATGCTGCCTTTTTATATGACCCAGACTATAGTGATGATAGTCATGGCGACGACCGACTTGCCCACCTGAGGCCGGTCAGTCGCAAGGAAGCTTATGGGGCAGACATTACGTATGGTACAAACAATGAATTTGGTTTTGACTACCTGCGCGACAACATGGTGCAGGATTTAGAGCAAATGGTGCAGCGCGAACTGCATTATGCAATTGTTGACGAAGTCGACTCCATTTTGATTGACGAGGCTCGTACACCTCTCATTATCTCGGCTCCTTCTGCTAAGTCGACAGAGCGTTATTACACGTTTGCCAAAATTGCCGCAACGCTCAAGCCCGAAGAGCACTACACGCTTGATGAAAAGCAAAAAACCGCCAGCTTGACCGACGCCGGCATTGCAACAGTTGAGCGGGCTTTGGGGGTAGAGAATATTTACGAGGCAGGTCGTATTGAGGATGTCCATCTAACCGAACAAAGCCTCAAGGCCGCGACACTGTTTAAGAGAGACCGCGATTATGTCGTTACTGACGATGGCGAAATTGTGATCGTCGATGAGTTTACAGGTCGATTAATGCCTGGTAGGCGTTGGAGTGAGGGCTTGCACCAGGCAGTCGAGGCTAAGGAAGGCCTAAGCATTCAGCAAGAATCCCAGACACTCGCCACTATCACCTTCCAGAACTTATTCCGTCTCTATGGCAAGCTCGCCGGTATGACAGGAACGGCCGCGACCGAGGCCGAAGAGTTCTCAAAAATCTACAAACTTGAAGTTACTACAATCCCAACCCATAAGCCGATGGTGAGGGCTGACTTGCCTGATAGAATCTATAAAACCGAGCAAGCCAAGTTTGAGGCAGTAGTTGGCGAGGTCGCTGAGCGCCACGCCAAGGGCCAACCGGTACTGCTGGGTACTGTTAGCATTGAAAAAAATGAGCTGTTAAGTCGCATGTTTACGAAGGCAAAGATTCCCCACGAAGTATTGAATGCCAAAAATAACGAATCCGAAGCGTTAACTGTGGCGCGAGCCGGACAAAAAGGCGCCGTAACACTTGCTACCAATATTGCTGGTCGTGGTACCGACATTGTGCTGGGCGAGGGAGTGGCCGAACTCGGTGGTTTGCATGTGCTTGGAACTGAGCGACACGAATCACGTCGTATCGACAATCAGCTGCGCGGTCGCGCCGGTCGTCAGGGCGATCCTGGCTCAAGCCAGTTTTTCGTGAGCCTTGATGATGATTTAATGCGCATCTTTGGCTCCGAGCGCATTGCGTCCGTTATGAATACATTGCGCCTACCTGATGACGTGCCGATTGAAAATACGATGATTTCTCGATCACTTGAATCAGCGCAAAAAAAGGTGGAAGGTCATAATTTTGATATTCGCAAACACTTAGTTGAATACGATGACGTGATGAACGCGCATCGCGAAGTATTGTATGCTCGTCGTCGTCGCGTGCTGAACGCTGAAGACCAAAAGTCTGAGATACTAGGCATGATCCAGTCGGAGTTTGCTGCTATTGTGGCCAGCAATACTGACCAGCGAACGTCCGAAATTGCATTATCTGACGTAGCGAAAGCGGCCGAGCAGGTATTGCCTATGAAGGTCGATTGGCTGGAATCACTAGAGTCTCGTTTGCCGCAAGACATCGTGGGCAGTCTCATGGAACGCGCGGAAACACTTTATAGTGAGCGCGAAAAACAATTTGGCCAAGAAGGCATGCGTGCGCTTGAGCGAATTGTTAGCTTGCAAATCATCGACACAGCTTGGCTAAGCCACTTAGAAACCATGGAGCACTTGCGTGATGGGATTGGTCTGCGTGGCTATGCGCAGAAAGACCCCTTGGTTGAATATAAGTCAGAGGCTTATCGACTGTTTAAGCAACTGCAGCGTGGTATTGATGCCGAAGTTGCTACCACCATCTTTAAAGTAGAATTGCGTCACGAAGATGCGGCTGAAATGCCTGAAACTGCAATTACTGCAGGAGCTCAGCAAGCCCAGGAGTTTGGTCCAAGCGAAACTGGTTCGGCCCAGCGCCAAAACCAAAAAGGCAACCGCGCTGCTCGTCGTGCCGCAGCCAGAGCTGCCAAAAAACAGTAATTCCGAACATTTCTTCTCCCTAAGCATAAGCTATTTGACAGTCAAGATATATAATCGCTATACTCTATATAATATAAGAGGTTATATCTATGGATTTGAATCAAGGGAGTACTGCAAATCAATCGACACAAGATGACGTTAACGTCTCCTTAGGATCTTCGGATGACCAGGCAAAGCAAGAAATTATCACTTCTGCTCCGGTTCCTGAAGGTAATCAGATAGATATGAAAAAAATAGATGTAACCAGCGCTTCTCAGCCAGCAAAAGAAGACGCAAACATTACCGCCGCTGACTCAGGTGCTGATACGCAAGTAGACCTTAATATTCAGCGATTTGCCGAGAATCTTCTTCAGGAAAAAGATCTAGAGAATATTGATCAAAAGACCAGAGATATTATGCGTGAAGAATTGGTCGATCGATTAGAGAAAGTAACCAATCGTGTCCTGGTAGATAATCTCCCAGAGGATAAACTGGATGAATTTGAGTCTATGATTGATAAATCTGCTAAACCTGCAGAGCTTCAAAAGTTCATTAGTGATAATGTGCCAGATATTGAAAACAAGCTTATTGATGCCTACTTCGACTTTAGAAGACTGTATTTAGGTTTGTAGTGGGGTTATGGCGTGAAACTAACTACAGAAACTAAATCTCAAAATCCAGCTGAAAATCCAGCCGAAGGATCAGCACAACGAGACCATCTCAAGGCTGACCTTGATCGCATTGTAAAAATGTCAGAAGACGACATAGGTAAGGCTGCTTATGAGCTTGCAAATAATGATGGCGCTTCTTCTGATGTAGCTACAGTATCTCCGGACAGCGGTGCGAGTATCATACATGACCCCATCATATTAACCCCAGACATTACACAGCCTGCTACAGAACAGAAAACTGAGGAAGTTCCTGATGCGGTAGCAAGTATAGATTCTGTCTTGTCGCATGGTGAAGGGCCAGATGGGCAGCCTTTAGGTCGGGTTCTGGAAACCGAACCTAATGCAGGGGTACATATGGCAGAAAACGACAAGCCAGAACGCCAAGATTCATCTGAAGACCCTGTAGTTTTTAAGGATGACGGCGAGGTCATTGCAAAGTTAGTTGGCAACTCGAAGACGGATCCTACTCATGAAGCTAAAAGAACTGACGAAGAAATTGCTGAGCGCTATGGGATGACCAGAGAGGAGTATGAGGCTCGTCTTAATGGCGATAAGGAAAAAATTACACCATCTGAAAAGGGCCAATTGACTCGTGAAAGAAATAGGCTACTTGAGTACATGGAGTATATTCAATCGCAGCTTGAGGGCGCAACGGTAGTGCTGCCTGATGAGCTAGCTCAGGACTTCGCGCGTATGAAGGAGCGCATTGCTGATTTGAATTTTGTGCTTGACAATGCATCTGATTACCGCGACAGCAAGACTGGCAGCAAGGTGGATGAAAGCGGCAAAACAACCAAACGTTGGGCAGTTTGCGAACCGACGACTGAACCAATCAGGGTAGTAATACCTCGTCATGTAGACCCAGGCCCTCCTGTAGACCCAGGCCCTCCTGTAGACCCAGGCCCTCCT
>CAYPSN010000001.1:94657-204125 GCA_964413715.1 uncultured Candidatus Saccharibacteria bacterium
TGTAGACCCAGGCCCTCCTGTAGACCCAGGCCCTCCTGTAGACCCAGGCCCTCCTACTATAAGAGAGCCAATTGTTGCGCATATTGCAGATACTGAGGCAACTGACAGGCGAATGGCTCGCGTGTTGGCCGATCATCAGCTTAACACCGAACTTGCGGATCTAAGGCAGGAACTTTATGGTGCAGATGAGAATGATGGCGGGAACCGTTTCTCTCGCATGGTCAAAGCAGTTGCTCGAGGCGTTAAGGGTACCGTTTTGCATCCCATAAAGTCAATGGAGTATGTGGCGAAATCAACCATGCTTCGAGAGGGTTATCGTCAGAAGTATATACACAAGCAGTTTGGGGATATGGAGGGTGCTGACTTTCACAGTGCAGTGGCGCAAGAGGTCGCTAGACGTATCGACTTAGGAGAGGATCTGCTGCTGGACGGCGAGCAGATCCTAGCAGAAGATAATCCAGAGGTTCGCGCGGTTAAAGAACAGCTTAATCAGGTTTTCTACCAAGGAATAACTGGCACAATGGACCGGGCATCCGTAATCGAAGAAGCCAAGCGCATAGCAGAATCGGCATCATGGATACAAAAAGATGGTGACCAGGGACCGCACTTAGTTCAGAATCTTGAAGTGATTTACGATCGCGTTGTGGCTCAAGTAGATCACGAAGCAGGCTTGGCGGCTGTAGATGAGGCATTTCAGTTAGAAGGGGGTGTCGCAAAACTTGATGTTAATGCCGAAGCACATAAGACTAAAGTTGATGGCATTTTAGAAAAGCTTACGAACTCTAGATTTAAAGGAGTTCTCGTAAATGAGGCTACTACTGCAATTGCTGTCGGTGCTGTGGCTAGCTTTGTGGGGAATTTCTTCAAGAGTAGTGGTGTACGTAAGGGCGCAATGCTACTTGGCTTTGCTGGTGCAGGGTTCTCTCTACCGGTGGCACTTGCAGCGGGAGCAGCAGCTGGTGGCTTTGCCTTGCTACGTGAGCGCATGACTCTTCGTCAGGAACGTGCCTTGCATATGTCAGATATTGCCCAGGGTAAGGAAATGCCCGATAGTCCAGAGTACGCCCGTAGACGTGCTGAAATTGACGCAACGCTGGTGCAAATGACTTCTTCCGAGGACCTCTTACAGCGCTTTGCTGAGCTTCAGCCAGAAGATGGTTTGGCCATGTCTCCCGGTGATGCCCAAGAGCTCGCTAACTGGCTTACAAGCCTCACCACTCTTCAGGAGCTAGGCGATCAGCGCTCTATGGATTTAATTAGTTATAGTGCACCTGATAATGTAGAGGCTGAAAAAACCGACCTATTTGTTGCTCGTGCTCAGGCGATGGCTATGATCCAGGATTATGCCGCGGCGCACCCTGATTTTATGGCAGGTGTTCCTGGCGGCACAATTGAAGAAAAGATTGCCAACCAAGTACAAATAGCACAACGAGAGATTCTCGAAGGCGCTGGCGGTGTGTCTGAAAAGGATAAGGTTTTCCGTAGTCTTATGCGTAAACGAGGTGCTCAGAGAGCCGTGGCTACTGCTGCCTTTTCAGTATTCGCAAGCTTCTTAAGTTCTAAAGTAACAGACCAGATTGGTGGTGGAGAGAAAGGCAAGACAATCACCCATAGGAGCGTTGAAGATAATGTTCATACCCCTGTAACATTTAAGGGCGACGCTATGAACATGCCAAAGGGTTGGCATACCGATGGCAAGAGTCTTTTTGACGCCAAGGGCCATTTGGTCGTACGTGATTTTAAGGGAGATCCTTCTGGTCACGGATTGTCTGCAGAGACTCTGGCTGAATTTAAGGCAAAAGGCATAAAAGTTCACGAGGCTGTTGAGTGGAAAGAGAATGTAACAACCCGAACTGTTAGTGTTCCCGAATACATGCGCGAACGCCCAGGTGAGTTCAAGCTTATGCACCGTACTGGCTGGATGGACAATAACACTCCATCCCCACGCTACGATCTGAATGAATTGCGCCTCGATTTCAGGGCAAATCCTGATGGTTCAATCACTCTAGCCTCAGACAGAATGTATAACGGCGGTTCGTTCCATGACCAGCTGGCCATTATGGCTCATTCTGAGCAGTCTGCAGGTAAATTGAGAATGCTCATAACTCCTTCGCGCGAAGATCAGAGTCATGCAATTACGCTCGATATTCAGCCAAATGGGCAAGTTGTGCTTCCGAACGGTAGCGCAGCAAGAGAATTCTTCGATATCGCTCCAGATGGCAAGGTGAACTTCAAAGGTGGCTTCGTAGAGGTGGGCTATCCCTCTACAGTTAGACCAGATGGATCGCAGGGCTATTTTATCCTGGCTACCTCACCTGGCAGTAATCAGCCTGTAGACATTACCATTGTTGATAAGGTTAGGTATCCAGTCACAACCGCTACTCTTGTGGTGCCGAAGGTTGATACAGAAGTAATCCCGGATACACTTTGGAAAGCGCCGTTTATTCCAATTGCTGCACCTTTGCCACGTAGGCCATTAGAAAAACTGGTGCCTAAAGAAGAAGATCCAGAGTTTTCCCCATATGGTCCATATTCTCCCTATCGACGACGGGGCAATGAGGATGAAATTAGGAGAATGGAATCACGCTTTTCTGAGAGGCTGTTATCGGATCCCGACGCGGAGCTAGATCCTGCTATAGAAATTCCAGACTATTTATCGAGGTTAACAGCAGAGGAAAGAGCTCACGTAGAGTCTTTAGCAAAGCAAATTGATAAAGAGATGAGTCCAGCCTGCAAAGCTGTGGTAGCTATCCCGGTAAACGGCGCACAAGAAGGGCCAAACATTTATAAAACTTTAAAATGGTATACTGGTCAGCTCGATGCAGAAGGTAATCCTATAGATCCTGGTAGTTTTGAAGTCGTTCTTTACGTAAATAAGCCTGCTGATGTGGAGTGGGATAATACGAGAGATGAAATTGAGCGATTTATCGCAGATTACCCGGATTTCCCTGTTCGAGTCATCTATCACACCTACCCAGCTTATCCTGGATTCAGTAGGCTCCACAAGGACATGATGGATGCAATTCTCATTCGAACTACAGGCAGGCCTAATCCAAATGATGACGTGGCGATTATTACCAACGATGCAGACTCTCTAGGTATTGGGCAGAGATACATCAGTTCAATTGTTGACGGATTCGATGCTGAGACTGTCGATTTCGTATCGGGACGACTTAACTGGGACCCTTCGGCCTATTTGGAATCACCAATGTATATGGTCGCTCAGGAGATTGTTCAAAAAATGGATTTAATAGGCAGACATCCTGTTAATCGAGGGAGTGTTGGTCCAATAAGATACCCTGGATCCGGAGCAAACTCGGCTGTATCTGCAGCAATGTATGCTGCTGTTGGTGGTGACGTTGACGATCGTAACGTTGGCCCAGATGTAGCATTGAGGGATGCTGTGTTCCATGCTCGTACGAGGGCCGGCGGAACTCGTAAGCCGATAGCTTTTGTGGGGGGCGATAACGTAGTTTATACATCATCAAGAAGAGGACTACTTTACTTTAATAACGGCGATACGCCTGCAAATCAATGGAATGGTGAGTTTGGCGCTGAAGATGAAGCACGCGCAGGAGATATTAGGCCGATCGATCCGTTCCCAGTTGATTATGATGACTTACTTGATGATGCTGCTCCAGGGCATGATCAAGCAGTTGCCGACTTTACTAAAGCCATTGAGCATTTTATTGAGTTGGCTGCTGAGTCTTACGGCTATGGCTATGGAGAGCCAGCTGAGTATTTAGGAGTTGGTGAGCCGCCATCTGACCTAAAAGAGCTAAAAAGGTCCTGTGAGGCACTTCGTCTTTCAGGCATCACAATAGTGAGAAGAGATGAGAAAGTCGACGTGAAGATAGGTGATATTAGTAGGTTGATTGAGTATATTCGTAATCAAAGGGCAAGTGGACTTAGGGCGTTCTCTGAAAGAGTCGGGGTAAATCGTATATTTACTGGAGGATTGAGGGACGTCTTTTCGACCTAGTATTGTAAGATCAGAAAAATATTGACAATAATCGTATAACATGATAGAATACTGCCATAGGTTGCTTATATTTATTTGTAACTTGTAGCTTGAAGAAAATCATTTTCTATAAAAAGCAGGAGGGTGCTTTGGGCGGATATGTAAATATTATTCGTCTTAAGCCGGCTTTGCCTGCTTTTTTGTTTACCCACAATTTCGTGACGGGACTCTGCATGCGTGATATCTGCCGCCCAGGTTGATCGTATGCAGGCTCCCGCCTCGAATGGTGGGTCATCGACAGTTCGGCAGCCCGCCAACGGATGAAGATCAAGGAGAGCTCATGACCAAGATGGTCCCCGTCAACCCGACCGACCTCGACGAAGCCAGTGAGCTCGACGCTCGCTGGTACTTGGATGCTCGCATCCACAACCTCGAGGAGCGTCAGCGCATCGTCATCCGAGGAGCCATGGCCGGTGCCTTCGTCGGCATCATCCTCGCGTTCTTCGTCGGCTTCATCTCGCTCATCAGCGACATGAAGCTGGGCAAGGCGACCGCCAGCGGCTCGGCCATCGGTGCCTTCAGCGGCGTCGTGACCTTCTTCAGCGTCATCGTCCTCTCGGACGGCGACGCCAAGAACCAGGGTCGCACCAGCGTCGCGAGCATCGCCGGCAAGATCGCCGGCAAGCTGGAGAAGCCGGCATCGCCGCCGGTGCCGGCTCAGCCCGAGTCCGCGGCTGCTGCCTGAGCGAGCCTCGTCGGCTGTTGGTGTGTACCGGAGGGGAAGTCCCCCTCCGGTACCCCCGCATATTACCTGTAAGTTAATTACTAGAATAGTTAATTTTCAGGTGAGATGCTACACCGAGTTGGGTATAAGGCCCAGCCTAGCTCTCCCAAGAATTGCCCTGCGCGGGCAAGGAGGCCATCATGGCAAGGAAGTTCGTGGAGGTCCCCGAGACCGACATCGATGAAGCTCCGCAAGGGGCTACCAACTGGTACTTCGACGCCCGTCTCCACAACGCGGAGAAGGTCGGCGACAACGACCGGGTGGCCAGCGGCATCGCTTTGGTGGTGCTGGTTCTCGCGTTCATGATCGGCATGTGGCTCTACGGCCAGCGTTCGCTGGAGGTGGCCATCGGCCTCTCCTGCGCCGTCGCCACGTTCTGCGGCTTCGTCACCTTGATGGTGGTGAAGCTGGTCAAGAACCAGTAGGATGCAGGCATCATGCGCAGCAGGCCCCGGGGGCTTCGGCCCCCGGGAGCCAACCCAAATTTGCATAATAACTGTGAGGATATGGTAGTATCTTCTCAGGTGTTATGCTGATGTGCTGGGTATTATAAACCCCGGCCAGCTTTCACCCGAATCTCACTCTTAGGAGGTGAGCCATGTCGCTTCGAACGCGACGCATCGTCTTGCTGATCATGGGCCTGTGCCTGCTGGTCGGTGCGACGGTGTTCATCCGTCAGGGTGCCTCCTCGGAGGCCTCTGGCAGCTCGACCACCACGACGACCATCGTGGAGGCCGAGCAGGGCCAGGAGTGCGGCGGCTACGCCGTCAAGCTCTTCGGCAACACCGACAAGAAGCTGGACGACGCCCACCAGGCGCGAATCGAACGGCTTCGCGCCCAGTACCAGGGAGCTGAGCTGAATGCTCAGGTGCGCGACATGCATCTGCGGATGGCCAAGCAGGACCCCAGGTTCCTCTTCCTGATGACACAGTCTTCCGCTGCACTTCGTTCTTCCACCGGCGTCACGTCGGTTGAAGAGCTGAGCAAGGACGGCTGCTACACCGCGAAGGGGAGGGAGGCTTACACAGTGCTCAAGGGTGCTCTGTTCGCCTCCACGGTGGATCCGAACGCCGAGGCTGGGGCCAACTGGGTCAACACCGGTGTGGGGAGTGACGGCAAGGTGTTCCAGACGGCCCCCGGGATCTCCGGGAACCGCCATGGCACCATGTACCGACTGCCGAACGGCGAGATCTTGGTGATCATGGATCGTTGTGGCAACGTCACAACACCAGGACCCATCTCGAACGTTCCGCCGGAGACGACCATCCCGCCCTCGGGCGGTGGTACCAACCCGCCGGCCACCAACCCCCCTGGCTCGTCGGTGCCTCCCAGCACCGGGAAGGTGGACAACCATCCCGTCGGAAACCCCCTCCCGGGTGGTGCCGGTGGCCCCCAAGCGGGGAACACCGACACGACTCCAGACACGGAGGACCCGGACGGCACCCACCACGGGTCCAGTGGATCCACCGGGTGTCACGGTGGGTGCACGGGTGGAACCCCGACCACGACACGGCCGGTTCCGCCGAGCACGGTGGAGCCGACCCCAACCACGGTGCCGGCCACCACAGCGCCCTCCACGGTCCCCGGACCGTAAGTGCTGAGCCCAAGCGCGTCAGAATGAGAAGCTGACGATCAACGCATCATTTCTCAAGGCCTCGCGGCATCGCGGGGCCTTCTACATTGCAAAATATTTCCTTTATTACATAATGAATAATTCTTATGCCAGGTTGGTATGATTTCTAACACATATTTAACAGGTATATAATATTGATTAAGGATATTGACATAACACAAAAAACATGATATCATCAACAGGTATTATTTCGTTCGTTGAAAACTGCATATACCCATATCGACTTATCGTCTGTATCTCGGTTTTGGCAAGTATTAATTAATGTCCGTATAACTAACGAAGGAGAAGGCCTATGCAAATTAGTCACTTCAAAAAAGTTGGGCTTGGACTAGCTGTAGCTTTGGTGAGTGTAATTCTCCCAATTGCTGCATACGCTAGCTGGGGTCCTGACCGACCTACCAAGGAATATTACGAAGGAGTACCTGGCTTTGACCACGTCACTTTCAACTCATTCACTGGTACAAAAAACTACGGTGATGAACGCACCTTTTACGATGTAAAAGATGCTTCTAACACCAATCAAGGCGGTTTCTCGGATGAACTTAAAGTTCAGCCGGGCCAGGAACTTTTGTTCCGCACCTATGTTCACAACGGGGCTGATTCTAGCCTCAATGATGCCGCGCATAATTATGCGGGTATCGCTAAAGATACAAAAGTAAAAGTTCTCTTACCAACCGGAAACGATACGGCCCTACGCAGCATTAGCTTTATTTCAGCTAGTAATGCGCAGCCTGGCGAAGTTTCTGATAGCACAAAGCTCATTGGTGATACACCTTTTAGCTTAGAATACATTCCAGGTTCCGCCCTGATGCATACGAATGCAACTACGGGCACTGCAGGAATCAAGCTATCTGATGACATCGTTAAAGATGGTGCGCTCATCGGCTACGATAAGGCCGACGGTAACGTACCTGGATGCTTCCAATACGGATCCGTAGTGGTGTTCAAGGCAAAAGTCGTAGCACCAAAACTTTTGATCACCAAACAAATCGGTATTCCTGGAAGTGGAAAATGGGAAAAAGAAGTTGCTGCAAAACCAGGCGACACCCTTAGTTACAACGTACACTACGAAAACAAAGGTAACGCAGTAGCCCATAATGTGGTGCTTACTGATAAGCTACCTGCAAATGTAGACGTAGTACCTGGTACAGTTAAGTTGTACAACCCACTTCATCCAGATGGCAAGCAGCTTAATGATACAGCTTTCTTCAATGAAGGCATTAATGTATCAGACCATGCTGTAAATGCAGGTGGAAACGTGCAGTTTAAGGTGAAGGTTAAGCCAAGCCTTAAAACAAGTTTTACCGGCGTGAACACGGCGTGTGTAGGCTCAGACGAGACTCGTAAGGATACTTGTGATACAGCTACTTTCAAGGTAACAATTGACTGCAAGACTAATCCAGAGCAGCCACAGTGCAAGACTCCTCCAGTGCAGAATTGTACAACCAATCCTGAACGACCAGAGTGTAAGACAGCTCCTCCGGTAACTAAGTTGCCTGAGACAGGTGTTGAAGCTCCAGTTGCTGGATTGGCTGGAATGAGCGGTATGGGTTACGCAGTAAGTTCGTACATCCGAAGCAAGAAGGATCTTGCCAAGGCACTGCGCAACGTTCGCAAATAACCAGCTAAAGAGCCTCGCTCAATAGCAACTAAAAAGACCCTCGCGGGTTCGCCCGCTGCCAAAGGGTCTTTTTAGTTTTGGCAAGAATGCCATAACCCAGTAGAATGAGGGTATGAAACAAATGATTGAACAACTCGCTTCTATGCTCGAACAAGTCCGTTTGGCTATGCGCTCGATTGATATCTCAGGGCAGACGGCAAAGCTTGATGAGCTAGAGAATGATATGGCCCGACCAGACTTTTGGAGTGATGCTGCAAGCGCCGAAAAAATCAGCTCAGAAGCTGCAGCCTTGCGAAAGCACGCTCAATCGTGGCGTACGCTTGAAGGTGACCTAGCTACAACTTTGGAATTGGCGGAATTAAGCAAGGCCGATGCAGAGGCTGATTTTGATGCACAAATGAGTGAACTTCAAACGCGCTACGATAGTATGATGATCGAATTAAAGTTGGGTGGCGAATACGACGACGGCCCCGCGATTGTTCAAATCTCAGCCGGTGTAGGCGGGACGGACGCCCAAGACTGGGCGCAAATGCTGCTTACTATGTATTCCCGCTACTGCGAAAAAGCCGATTTAAAGGCAACCTTAGTAGACGTTTCTTATGGTGAAGAAGCTGGCATAAAGAGCGCTACGCTGGAAGTAAATGGTAAATATGCCTATGGCAAACTCAAATGCGAAAAGGGCGTCCACAGGCTTGTTCGGCTCAGCCCTTTTAATGCCCAGAATCTACGCCAGACATCTTTTGCACTAGTTGACGTGGTTCCGGAAATCCCAATTGAGAAAGTCAGCATAAACCCTGATGACATTCGGGTAGACGTTTTTCGGGCCGGGGGTCACGGCGGGCAGAGCGTTAATACTACTGATAGTGCGGTACGTATAACGCATGTGCCGACTGGGTTGGTCGTGAGTATCCAAAACGAACGCTCGCAGCTAAAGAATAAAGAAAAAGCTATGAGTATATTGGCCTCAAAATTAAGTGATCTAGCCAGGGCGCAACACCTAGATGACATTGCGCAATTGCGCGGTAATGTGAAAAGTGCCGATTGGGGAGCGCAGATTCGCTCGTACGTTTTGCAGCCATACACCAAAGTAAAAGATCATCGTACCGATTATGAAACCAGCGATGTTAACTCAGTTTTAGCCGGTGCGATAGAACCCTTCATTGAAGCTTATCTGACAAAAGCTGTGGCGCAGTAGGAATTGCAGCGTAAGAACATTAATTAGTGCAATCTCGCTTTATTGTTGAGGCTAATTGCGCTACAATGGTGGCATATGATATTGCTCGATAGAGTGTCAGTTATGTATCCTAACAAAACGGTTGCCCTGTCGGGTATTTCTCTTCATATTGCCCCAAAAGAGTTTGTTACCATTGTGGGGTCCAGTGGTGCGGGCAAGTCAACTTTGATACGTCTCTTGATTAAGGAAGAGGTACCAACTTCTGGGAAAATCGTAGTTGGTAGCGTTGATTATGACACGATTGATAAATCAAACATTCCACACTTACGTCGCAGAATTGGGGTGGTATTTCAGGACTTTAAACTGCTACCGAACCTCACCGTGTACGAAAACGTAGCCTTTGCGCTTGAAGTTTCTGGCGTAAAGACTCGTGAAATTAAGCGTGCAGTGCCAAAAATTTTGCAGCTGGTAGGACTGAGCGAGAAGGCTGGTGATTACCCAAGTGAAATTTCGGGTGGTGAAAAGCAGCGCACGGCAATTGCGCGAGCGCTGGTGCGCAACCCTAAGATCCTTATCGCCGACGAGCCAACCGGTAATCTTGACCCCAAAAACTCTTGGGACATCATCGAACTGCTCCTTAAGATTAATAAGTTCGGAACCACCGTTTTGCTCACCACGCACAACAAAGAGATTGTAAACGCGCTCAAAAAACGCGTTATTACAATTAACCGAGGCAGAATAGTAAAAGACGAAAAAGTCGGGCGGTACGTCGTATGATTACTCTGTGGCGAATCTTTAAAACTGGTTTTCGTAATATCTTCCGTAATGCTTGGTTGTCGACCGCAGCGACTGCCATAATGGTGGTAACGCTACTGGTGGTCACGTTTTTTGGTTTTTCGGCGATTTTCGTAAACAACCAACTCGCTGAAGTAAAAAGCAAAATTGACCTCAGCCTATTTATTAGCGACGAGGCTTCCGCTGACAGCATCAAGGCACTTCAGGCCAAGCTTATTGCTAGCCCCGAGGTTAAGTCAGTTGAGTATGTCAGTAAAGAGGATGCATTAGCACGTTTGGCGGCGAGCAGTGCAGATGGTAAAAAGCTAGCTGAATCCGCCAAGGAGATTGGTAATCCATTGCCGGCTTCGTTCGAGGTGAAAGTAAAAGACCTCGATAACATCAAGCAGGTTAACGAAAGCTTGAAAAAACTTGATACGGAGAAGGTGATTAGTGAGAGCAGCCTGGATAAGCGCGACCAAAATCGGCAAGGTATTGTAGAGAATATTATCAAGATCAGCAGTGGTGTCGCGCGCGTGGGGGCAGTTTTGAGCTTTCTGTTCCTAGGCATAGCCTTACTGGTAATATTTAATACCATTCGAATGGCCATCTTTACTCGTCGCGAGGAAATTGAAATTATGCGCCTGGTTGGTGCCACCAACTGGTTTATTCGTGGTCCGTTCATTGTAGAAGGTTCGCTCTATGGCGTGTTTGGCGGCTCGGTGGCGCTACTACTGCTTATACCTATTTCGCGAGCGATTGGACCGTTCATTACCCAGCGGCTTAATGCCGGGGCAGCACTTGAATACTTTAGTGGCCATTTGCCTTACGTAGCACTGGCTATCTACGCCTTAGGTATTTTAATCGGTGCGGTCAGTAGTTGGTTTGCGATTTCTCGCTACTTGAGGTTAAAGTAGTCACAAGCTATTGCAGACTACCGCAGTGTGCTATAATTAAGGTCAAGCTTTAGGAGGGTGCACAGAAGTTGAGCAGGCGTAAGACAGCAAAAACAAAACAAATACAGCGCATTTTGGCAGCGGTATTCTCTGCTGTTTTTTTGGTTGGATTGGTCATGATGGCAAATCCAGCAAAGGCCGATCAGTTGCAAGAGCAAATTGACGCATTGCGTGCTAAAGTGCAGGATACTCAAACCCAAGCGGCACAGAAAGCTGCTGAAGCCAATACACTCAAGGGCAAATTAGCCAGTATTGATGCCGAAATTTACGCCGCTCAAGTAGCTTTAAATTTAACAAGTTCGGAAATCCGCAACACCCAAGCACAAATTGATCAAGCCAATCGTGATCTTGATCGTCAACGCGAAATACTCAAAGAGAACTTACGTTTAGTCTACAAACAAGGTGAAGTTACCCCGCTGGAGCTTATTGCTTCCAGTAAAAACCTCAGTGATTTTGTAGCTCAATCGCAATATCTGAATGCAATTAAGAATAAAATTAATCAAAACTTACGAAAGATTGATGATCTTAAACAAGAGTTAAATGTAAAACAGGGCCAGCTCAATGCTTTGGCGAGTCAGCAAAAAACCACCTATGACCAAATTGCAGAACGCCGTGCTGAGCAAGCAAGTATTTTGGCTCGTACACAGGGTGAAGAGGCGAATTACCGTAAGGTTGCTGAAGAAGACAGCAAGAAGATTGCCGAACTCAAACGTCAGCAGGCAGCCATTATTGCTGCTCGATCATCAAACGTTAGTTATGGCGGTACAGGCGGTTACCCATGGGCTAACGTAAATCCATTCCCAAGCTTTGTAATTGATTCCTGGGGAATGTATGCCCGTCAGTGCGTGTCCTACACAGCCTGGAAGGTGGCCAGTTCTGGTCGCAACATGCCATATTGGGGCGGGCGCGGTAATGCGAACCAATGGGATGAAAATGCACGTGCTGCCGGTATTCCGGTTGACTCTAGTCCGCGAGTTGGCGATGTAGCGGTGCTTAATTCCGGTACCTATGGCCACGTTATGTACGTTGAGCGCATTAATGGTAACGGTACGATTCATGTGAGCCAATATAATGCTGCTTTTGATGGTCGGTATTCCGAAGCCGATGTCAGCCCAGCAGGTTTAGTATTCATCCACTTTTAACGAAACGCAAACATGCAGACTGATAACCTTGACCAAATGAATAGTTCGAGCACAAGTCGCCGTAAAGGCTTGTTAAAACTATTAGTCGTGGGCTTCCTGTGTTTTAGTGTTGGGTTTGCATTTAACGCTGTAGGTGCCAAGGTGTACATTGGTGCACCCCGTGAAACCGCGCGATCGGGTATTGATCTGTCGACGTTTCGTGAGGTTGATAAGATTTTACGATCTAAATTTGACGGTGAAGTTAATGCCGACAAGCAAAGTGAGGGCGCAACGATTGGTATGGTGGCCTCACTTGGAGATCCCTACACTGCGTACTTAACTGCAGATCAAACCAAAGCCCTGAATGATGATCTTAATGGCGAGTTAAGTGGCATTGGTGTAGAAGTAGGCGTAAAGAATGGCAAGCTAACCGTTATTGCGCCTATCGATGGTACGCCGGCAGCTAAAGCTGGACTCAGAAGCGGTGATTACATTGCCCAGATTAATGGCGTGGATAGCTCGGCCTATACGCTCGACGAAGCAGTAAGTAAGATTCGCGGTGAAAAAGGCACGAAGGTAAAACTTACTATCGTTCGGGGCACTGAGCCGCCAAAAGAAATAGAAATTACGCGCGATACTATTACTGTGGCAAGCGTAACAACCGAGGTGCGCGAGGGTAATATTGGGTATATTAAGATTCGCCGTTTCGCTGAAGAAACCAATGATCTTATTGTGAACGCGGCTGCTACCTTCAAGGCTCAGGGTGTGCGTGGTATTCTGCTTGATGTGCGCGACAATCCAGGTGGGTACTTGGATACTGCCGTAGATGTCAGTAGTCAGTTTGTAGGTTCTGGGGTGATTGTAGAAGAACGTAGCAAGCATGGCGAAAATCGTACGTTTAAGGCCACTCCTGGCGGTAAATTCACCGACCTGCCAACAGTTGTTTTAACGAACAGTGGCAGTGCTTCTGCTTCAGAAATTACTGCCGGTGCCCTTCATGACGCTGGGCGGGCTACGCTTGTGGGTGAAAAGACTTTTGGTAAAGGAAGTGTGCAACAGGTTTTGAGTCTGCGCAATGGGGCGAGTTTGAAAGTTACCATTGCCCACTGGTTCACTCCCAAAGGCATTAACATCGGCAAAGAAGGTATTAAACCTGACGTGGAAGTAAAACTGACGACCGAGGACTATAATGCCGATCGCGACCCGCAGTATAGCAAGGCGATTGAGATTCTAAGGCAAAAACTCAGCAATTAAACTGGCATATATGGTGCTTACTTAAGCCAAATTAGCACTATATACATAAAAAACTCTTGACCCCCAACATACGTAAGGACTATGATACGTAGCGAGGGAGGGGAGAAAATGAAAAAAAACAAACAGACAAAATACATTTTTGTCACTGGAGGGGTAGTTTCTGGCCTCGGCAAAGGTATCACCGCAGCATCGCTAGCGAAAATCCTAAAAGCCCGAGGCTTTTCTGTATCTATGCAGAAATGTGATCAGTATCTTAACGTTGACGCTGGTACACTGAACCCAGCCGAACATGGCGAAGTCTTTGTGACGGCCGATGGAGCTGAAACAGATTTAGACCTCGGCCATTATGAGCGGTTTACAGGAATAGAGATGAGTAGATTGAGCTCGATGATGAGTGGGGCAGTTTTTAGTAAAGTTTTTGCAGATGAACGGGCGGGAAAATTCCTAGGCAAAACTGTGCAAATGATTCCGCACATTACGGGTGAAATCCAGTCGCAGATTGAAGCCGCAGGAAAAGACAGCGACATTCATTTTGTTGAAATAGGCGGAAGTATCGGCGACTACGAAGCAATGGCGTTTGTGGAGGCCATACGGCAGTTTAAGCGCCGCGTGGGGAGCGAGAATACACTTTATGTTCATGTGGTCTTCGCACCGTTTCTAGTGGCTTCAAATGAACTTAAAACAAAACCAGCCCAAAATAGCGTGCGAGAATTGAGGAGCCTCGGCATTATGGCGGATGTGCTGTGTGTGCGTAGCGATCATGCTATTGGCTCGGATGAAATTGCCAAACTCAGTATGTATTGCGATGTTGACCCAGAAGCGATCGTACCGCTGGTAACGGCTCGATCGGTCTATCAGGTGCCTTTGACCATGGAGGAGTACGGGATCGGTGAACACATTACCCGAAAACTCGGTTTACCAACTACGAAGCCAGATTTGGCATCTTGGCGTGCGCTCATGAAGCGGATTCAGAATACTGAAGCTTCTGTCACGATTGGGGTAGTGGCAAAATATCTCAGCAACTTAGACACATACGCTAGTGTGTTTGAAGCACTTAAGGCCGCTGGTTGGCACCATGGAACCACGGTGAATATCACTTGGCTTAATGCAGAAGAGCTAGAAGCTGACCAGACGGTACTGAGGTCGGTGGATGGCATACTCGTTCCAGGTGGTTTTGGCTCACGTGGAGTGGAGGGTAAGATTTTGGCGGCACAGTATGCTCGTGAAAACAATGTGCCATACCTTGGTTTATGCCTCGGAATGCAAGTGGCCGTCATTGAGTTCGCTCGCAACGTACTTGGCCTAACGGCTGCACATAGTACTGAAATCGAGCCGAATACACAGCATCCAGTTATTGATATTATGGAAGACCAAGTTGGCGTCGCTTTGGGTGGTAGTATGAGATTAGGCAACTACAGAACTGTGCTTAATAAGAATTCTCGTAGCTACTTGGCCTATGGTGATACCGAGATTCAAGAGCGCCATCGTCACCGCTATGAGTTCAATAATGCATACCGAAAACGCATGGAAACAGCTGGCTTGGTTATTGCAGGAGAGTCGCCTGACAGAAATCTTGTTGAGATTGTAGAGTTGCGCGACCATCCGTTTTTTGTAGCTTCCCAGGCCCATCCGGAATTTCGCTCGCGACCGGACGCGCCACATCCATTGTTTAGGGATTTTGTAGCTGCAGTGCGCAAGCAAAGTACTAGCCAAGCTCAGCCAAAACAGAGTATGATGGAAGCGATAATACGAGAAGGCAATGAAAAAACCTAAAATTCTCTTGGTAGAAGACGACGGTGAATTGGCAGAGGCCTACAAGGTACGCTTCGATGCTGAAGGGTTTGAAACTCACTGGACGGAAAATGGCGAAGACGCCTTAGCTCAAACGTTAGCATTTAAGCCTGATATAATTCTACTCGACATTATGATGCCGCGAATTTCTGGTCTTGATGTGCTCGACATTCTGCGCAACACGCCAGAAACGAAAAATATGAAAGTAGTGGTATTAAGCGCACTCTCTCAGCCGAGCGATATTGCCAAGGCTACTCAGCTAGGGGCGGATGAGTACATTGTGAAGGCGCAGACAACGGTTGCTGAAGTCGTTGAGCGTATTAAGGCTCATCTGGCAGAATAAGCTCAGATATTGGCTTTTGTAGAATGGTCCACAGGCCTGTTGGCTATAGGCAGTCAGCCAGCGGGGCGTCTGCGTCTTCTAGGACGAGTCCTTGTTTAATTTTACTTGGATCAAAGTATTTTGCATCAGTTGAGCCATCACCAAGGGTGAGTTCTTGCTCCTCATCTAGTACTACTTCATAACAGACAGTGAAGCACCAAACATTGAATTGCTTGTTGAGTGCAGAGAAAGCAAATACTGGCTGAGGACTAACTGATTGGGTGGTTACACCAAGTTCTTCTTGTACCTCGCGCTGAATGGCTGCTCGCAAGTCTTCACCGTGCTCTAGGCCACCACCAGGAATGCTCCAGGCATCGCTACGTTCTTTGACTAGCAAAATATCACCCTGTTTGTTACGAATAATGGCTTTAGCAGCAACTCTGTAGAATGGACTTGGAAATTTTGATTCAGACATAGATAAATTCTATCACCGATCGCTACTAATCGAAAACCACCCCTTATGGGGTGGTCACGACAAGTGAGGAAAAATTAGGCTTTTACGTGCACTAATGTTTTGCGCTGTGAGCGTCCGCTGAAGAGTGTTTTGCGCACCTGAGTAAACTCAACCTTACCAGCAGAAGTGGCAAAAATAGTATAGTCTTTGCCGAGTTTGGTGTTTTCGCCTGCACCATACTTGGTGCCACGCTGACGGATGATAATATTGCCAGCCTTCACTTCTTGGCCACCATAAAGCTTTACGCCAAGGCGTTTTGATTGGGAATCGCGACCGTTTTTTGTAGAGCCGCCAGCTTTAGTCTTTGACATTTTGTTCTATCCTTACTTAGCTATTAGTACTGCTATTTCACGACCTACCATCTGATTATCTCGTTTATATATCAGGGTGTTTTGGTCGCAACACTGTTTGAAAGTATACCCTAATTCACTGATTTGGTCAATAACTACCATGTGTTTTAAGCCGCTTTTTGTCTGCCAGACGGGGAAGGAAATGACGCATTTTTGGCCTGGCTCAAGCAGGGAGCGAAGTTTCTTTAAGAAATCAGAGTAAATTTTCTCTACAGGTTGGGAAATTTCAGCTAGTTCGCGGTCTGATTGGACGTAGGCGAGTGGTTTCCCTAAATAGCCCTCAGTTACTACGACACAATCCTTGGGTAATTTAGCTATTTTCGTGGCGTCTTCTTCCCATACTCGAAATTCGTGCTCAATCGGGTAGTTCTGGCTAAGCCACGCTAAGTTTTGTTGAGTAGCCTTTACCATGTGTGGATCTATGTCGCTGCCAGCCACTGGATGCTGCATAAGCAATGCTTCTTGCAGGATGACGCCATTGCCACAAAATGGATCATAAATCGCCTGATTCGGCTTGGCTTCGCTGAGATTAAGCATGATCTGAGCTAACTTTGGTGGCAGCATGCCGACTTTGCTATCCCGAATAGGCCGGCCCCAGTCGCGCTTGCTGTAGCTGTCAATATCCTGATAGGCATAGGTGGTGGCCACGAAAATTGCACTTTTTGTGGATGCGATAATAATTTCGCACCCATTGTCGGTTAACTTGTTAAATTTTAGCTGTGCCGCGGTGAGAGCAAGGCCTTTTTTCGGTTGTACATAGCGAGCAGAAGTGCCAGCGCTCGTTAGTGTTTTTTTGAGTTTAATACCAAGCAACTGAAGCCGTCGAGGACTAAAGCCCTTGCTGTCATACGCGCTTACTCCAAAGCTGAATTTTGTATTACTCTGGGCTGACTTATTCTTGAGGATTTCTGCAACGCTTGACTCAATTTCACCTGATTGAGCCGAGATAGGCAATTCTGCCTCGACCACTGCGGCCTTGATGCTGCCGCCAAAGGAATCAATATCAAGCGGACTGTCGCTACGGACTGTGGCTATCTGACCGTAGTGACGGGCTGATGGTTCGCGGGCGGATAGTTCGGCAAAGCTAAGGAGTTTTTCGCGACCGAGGACAACAAGTGTTTTCATATTGGTAGTATACAGGCTTTAGTAGACGGGCGGGAGTAGGGTACAATGATGGTATGAAATTTCGACACATATTGTTTTTTGTGGCTGTGTTGCTCCTCGGTTTTATCCTGCTCAACAATACTGATAAATTTGTTGATTTTTGGCGTACGTTGAGTGAGGTTAATATCTGGGTTTTGCTACTCATTCTGCCGGTACGCTACCTTACGTACTACTGCAATACTCGCTATTTTGTGAGCTTCCTGCGTCTCTTTGGCTTTGAAGTAAAAGAGGAGCGTCTGTTTCGTAGTGTCATTACGATGAATTTTGTGAACACGGTTTTTCCTACCGGTGGCATATCAGGCATTTCCTATATTTCTAATGCACTTAAGCCCAAAGTTGACTCACATACCACGGCGATTGCGCAGATATTTTGGCAAGCTTTTACGGTAGCTGGCTACTTTTTCTTCTTTATCGTCGCGTTTTTAAGCCTGTTTGTAACAAATTCTACCAACCGAATTGGCGCAAAGTTCATTCTTTTGTTTATTCTGGCGGTTATCGGACTTGGTATAGCAGCATCGGTCGTGTTATTCCAGCGCAGTACAACGGAAAGGGTATTATATTGGGCAACGAGGCCAATTAACGCCGTATTGCACCTCGTGCGGCGCAATACGCTCAGTAAGGAGCGGGTGGAACGATTCGTGAGCGATTTTTACGATTCTATTAAGCACATGAACATGAATAAAAAACACGTACGCATGCCGATAGCATGGGTATTCGTTCAGCTATTCTTTGAAATACTTTCTGTGTATGTCGTCTTTGCAGCATTTAATCAATTGGTTAACCCGGGTGTTGTTATTGCTGGCTATAGCTTGGCTGTGTTGTTTTCGATGGCATCGCTTTTTACGGCTGGAGTTGGCGTTTATGAGGCCACCATGGTGGCCACCTTTGTGGCTCTCGGCCAGCCTCTCGGCTTAAGCCTATCAGTAACCTTGGTCTACCGCACCATAGCTTTGTGGCTGTTTTTGCCTGTTGGCTTGTACTTTTACAAGCGCGAAACGCTGGACAGAAAGTAGTTGCCTGTGGATACTCTCGTATTCAGTGTCGCCGAACTGCATGCCGCCATTAATCAAACTCTTGAATTCGCCTATCCTTTGGTGGTCGTCCAGGGCGAGGTCAGTAGCTTTAAGGTTAATCAAAACAAGTGGGTGTTTTTCGACCTAAAGGACGAAGATGAAACGACGCTCAGCTGCTTTATGCCGCTTTTTCATCTCAAAAGTGCATTGCAGGATGGTATGGTGGTGCGCGCCGTAGTATCCCCTAATATCACCAGGTGGGGCAAGTTTAGTTTAACTGTTCGCGAACTCGAGTTGGCCGGCGAAGGCTCCGTTAAGAAGGCCTTCGATCTCTTAAAACGTAAGTTTGAACAAGAAGGCCTATTTGCTACTGAGCGAAAGCGTTCATTGCCAGCCCTGCCCAAAAGAATAGCACTCATTACTTCAAGAAGCGCTGCGGCTTACAATGATTTCGTGACGATTCTCAATGACCGCTGGGCGGGGTTAGAAGTTGTGCAAGCGCAAGTGCAAGTCCAGGGCCTCGATGCTCCAGCGCAAATCGTAAGAGCCATTCAGTATTTTGGCAACCAGGCGGATACGTGGGACGTGTTGGTACTGATACGCGGCGGGGGCAGCGCCGAAGATTTACAGGCCTTTAATCACGAGGATGTCGTACGGGCAGTTTATGGTAGCAGCATACCCACTCTTGTGGCGGTTGGCCACGAAGATGATATCTGTTTGGCCGAATTAGCCGCCGACGTGCGTGCTTCAACGCCAACCGATGCAGCACGCCGGCTCACCTATGACAAAGGTGAATTCCAGCAGAATTTAGATTATCAGCTGGGTGCGCTGGCGGGACGACTGTCTGGCTTAGTAGGTGAGAGGACTTCACGCATAGAAGCTATGAATTTCAGTTTCTTACGTCTCATACATAGTGCTCAGCAGCAGGTTGATGCGTCATTGAGCCGTGCGCACTTGGTGATGAGCCAAAGACTCCATCACTATGACAGGCTCATTGGGGTGTATGAAAGCGCACTCAAGAGCTTGGACCCACAAGCTATTTTGCGTCGCGGCTACAGTATTGCAACAATTGACGGTGTTGTTCTCAAAAACCCAGTTCAGGCGCCAGTTGGCAAACGAATCATGCTACAATTACACCAAGGAAAAATAACAACCGAGCGTACAGATGACCAAGACTAACCCGCTAGCCACAATCAAGCAAAATGACTTTAATTTCTCTGCTGCCATGCAGGAGCTAGAAGACATCACGGCCTATTTAGAGCAGGCAGATGTCGACTTGGATCAAGCATTAGTCAGATTTGAACGTGGTGCAGAATTGGCCAAACAGCTCAAGCAATACCTGCGCACTGCGGAAAACAAAATCGAGCAACTACAGGTCGACTTCTCAAAATCATCGCCGAATACCACAGATTAGCTGGACAAATATACCATAATATGGTAGAGTAGCCTTCATGAAGCGTGAACTCCCAGACTATTTTATTGCCCTCGTAAAGCAAAAAACCGGCCTAACGAACAACCAGCAGACCAGCCGTGCCATTATTGAAATTGGCAAAACGATCGAGACGAGCTTGACCCCTCAGGCTGCTAATCGCTTCTTCAGCGTTACGCCTGCCTATCTGCGTGTTCCTAAGCAGACATTTTTCGCCAAAGTTGGTAATTGGCAGAAGCCAGTGAGCGCCAAGGAGCCTACCGATCAGCTAATGAGTCGCTTGCAGCTAACCGACCAAGAAGAGGCGAAGGTTCTCTTGCGTGCCTATTTTGCGGCCATACAGACGATCACAGACAAAGAAACGCAGCTGAAGGCCAGCCTGTCACTTCATGGCGAGCTAGCCAAGTTGTACATCGAAGCCAAGGCATTGACGTAAGCTGCTATGCAGGATCGTCAATTAATCCATCAGTACGACGAGCTACTTTACCCCGACATTATCTTTAATCGCCCAATTTCCAACTTGGCAAGACTACAAATTGCAGTTTTTGGCGGCAGACATCATCAGCTTGCTGAAATCAGTCAACTCTATCAGGCTCTAGGCGCCATGGGGGTATCTGCCCAATTGTACCTAGAAGAGAAAGTTATTGTGCCCGACATGGTTCCGCTTGGTACATTTCATTTGACGACTGATCTAAAGAAGGGAAAAGTATCTCAAACCGCTGAAGTGTTGGATCGAGTAGGGGAATCTAACCTAGCTATTTTTGCGCCGAATGTGCTTCTTGGGAGTGCTATGCATATTCTTGCAGAAAGGTTATTAACCGAAACTGATGTGCCAATTATCTTGACCGACGAGGCAGTTATGCTTATGTCTCCGCAATTTGCGCAAACTTTGCGCCACAGAGGCAATGTGATATTTTTCTTATCAAATCGTGGGATGATTCAGTTGGCAAACCAACTTGGGCTGGCAGTGCAAATTCGCTCAGGTCGAGGCGTTTATAACACCCTCGATATTCAAGAGAGCATTTTTGAGGCTACCGGGGCTAGCATAATAAGTTATGCTCATGATGTGGCAGTAGTACTTGATGATAGCAAAAATAGTACGGAAGCTGGCATAATTCATTTTTCTAGGCCCGGTCTGTTGGATGCTCAGCGCGGGGTGTTTTTAGCTATTTTGGCTGGACTAGTGGTTGATCTTGGCTCTGAAATAACAAACTTTATGCAGAAGGCCCTAACCGGCGGCTACTTGTTTCAAAAAATTGCAGACACTACAGACGCTCATGTCTCCAATGTATTTACGGCGGATCGAATCAGTAGTATTTTGCGTAAAGAGTTGAGCTAATTTGGTTCGAGCGAAGAATGTAAGTTTCGACGCTGCAAGACCAGATAAAATTATAAAAACGACACCTTGCTAGGTGTCGTTTGCATGAATACCTTGGTGCCAGAGGTGGGACTCGAACCCACAAGCCTTGCGGCACACGATTTTGAGTCGTGCGTGTATACCAATTCCACCACTCTGGCAAACATTAGCCGAAGCTAAGTCCACTGTATTATAATGTATGCATAGTAGATTTTCCAGATGGATGATAAGCCAGAACACAGTCTGAATATAGAAGATCTGACTCAAGGCCAACAAACTACAGCCGAGGGTCCTGTTGAGGTTGGGCAGAATCCTGCACCGCATTACATTCCGCCAGCTTCGCCATTTATCGTTCCGAGAGGTATGGAACAACCAGCACAACCACTGACGTCAGTTCCAACGGTTAATTTGCATCCTGAGCAGCCTGCCGCTCAGCAAGCGTCAGCTGCCTTGCCACCAGTCGATATCTCTGTGGCTGCACCACTGCCATCAGCTACACCGGCAGCACCTCCTGCAGAACCTATCGTACAGTCAAGAGGTGATACAAAAGATGCTGTTAAAAATTTAGCTCAACAGCACAGGCATCGTTTGAGACCAGTTGGTTACGCCATGGGCGCATTCGCTCTATTCTTGATCGTCTTCAACTTCCAGCTTATCGCTCAGCAGATTGGCTACTTTTTGCATCCACCTAAGCCTGCTGAGAATCTGACGCTCCAAGACCCCAATGCCCTGACTACGAACGCACAGATTGTGCCACCTGAGAGCCTGATTATTATCCCTAAAATAAACGTCAGTGCCCCAATTGTGTATGCCGACTCGGTTGATGAAGCAGCAGTGCTGAAAGACCTCGAGAGTGGGGTGGTCCACTACGCCAACACGGCAAAACCTGGCGAAAACGGCAATGCAGTAATCTTCGGACATTCTAGTAATGACTGGTGGGAATCCGGCAACTATAAGTTTGTCTTTGCCCTCCTCAACAAACTAGAGCCAGGCGATCAAGTACAAATTAATTATTCTTCGCGCAAATATGTTTATGAAGTGACCGAGAAAAAGGTTGTGGCACCAACCGAAGTTTCGGTACTAAACCAAACTCCTACGCCAATATTAACGCTGATTACCTGTACGCCTCCAGGTACAGCATGGCAGCGGTTGATTGTCACCGCGAAGCAAATCCAACCAGTTCCGTCGGCAAAACCAGCCGAGCAAATTGCTGCTTCACAAAACCCTGCTGCTCAAGCGCCGCAAAAGACTACACAGAAGCCACTTCCTGGTAACGCACCAAGTATTGGGGACCAGCTACAGGATATCTGGAAAAATGTAGTAGCGTTCTTTACGCCAAAGCCACAACAAGACCAACAGCAAGCCCCGCAGCAACAAGGTACGCCTCGTCTGCCAGATGTTAGTTAAGAAATAGCTCGTCTAATTCGTCTAATTTTGTGTTAGTTTAACTTGCTTGAGTGTTCCACTCGTTGTATAGAATATCTCTTTAGCACTTGGCTTAAAGTACATGCTTTCAACGCTATCGCTACGATCACTAATAATCTGATCGTTTTGGCCATCATAATCAATCAAGCGTAATTGTTTGTTGGCGGCGATAATAATGTGATTGTCGTCGTACCAGCTCCAGCCTTGTAGGTTGGCGAGGCTTACTCCAAAGTCAAACCGTTCAGCCTGGTCGATGTCATAGGTTTTAAGCTTATTGTCTGCATTATATAAGATGCGTTCGCCATTCTTACTGATTGTAAAACTTGTGGCTGTCTTAGATAGTACGCCTGAAAGCGGCTTTTCACTTTTCAAATCTCGAATTATATAAAGCTCTTTTGTATCAGTACTTAGAAGTGCAAGGTAAAGCCCACTACGGTCTTGCTCGGTTTGTAAGACGTATGAATTACTTTGAGGGAGGGTTGTTTTGAGGATGGTTTTTTGGCCATTGCCGTTGACAAAACGAAGGGTGTTTTTAGTAGAACTGGCATCTGGAGCTGCTACGGCGTAAAGATCGTTGCCGTCAGGCGCTATCGCAAGTACGTTTTGCGCAACTACTGCCGAAACTGTTTGTCTGGCAACATCAATCTTGCGCAAGAGTTTGTCTGGACTAATCCAATAGAGTATGTCGCGATTCTCTGGATGGAACGAAAGCGAACCGCCATTGACTTGTAGGTTTGTGGTAAGGTTCAAGACCGTATCGCCATTGAGGATGGCGAGGGTTTGCACGCCTGCCGCCGACTGCTGGTCAACGAGCAATCTTGAGCCATCTTCGTTGACCCGCAAGTTAGCCAACGTGACTGGTCCGCTGCCGAGGGTCGGTGCGTAGATTTTTTGTGGAGTGTCAGTACCAGATAACTTCCACACGGCTACCTCAGGCTTCGTGGTTAGGGCATATGTTGCCCGCAGATTATTTGATTGTGCCACTTGGCTAAAATTAAATTCAGGCAAGGCTGTTTGATAACTGAGTTTTTGAGGTAACAGAATGGCGTAGTTGGCGAAGCTCACCTCGCGTGCTTCTACGGTGAGTGTTTTTTTCCAAACCCGAAATTCCGGCCGGATGAGTTCGACGTTCATATTGCCGAGCGGTGCACTAGTTAAGCGGTAAGGAGTAACATTACGTGAGCGTTTGCCGTTAATATAGATATCGGCATTATTTGGCTGCGAATCAATGATCACAAGCCCGGATTCACGAATTTGACCTGTTAAAAAATCATAGCGATAGCCTTGGGCGAGCGCCACTAAGAATAGGCTGCCGAGCACCATCGCCAAAACGGCAAAGATTGTACTGATTAACTTTTGGGTTTGCTTTGATATCATGTGTTCTTGCTACATTATACTGCTACTTGTGGCGTTTGTAAGCTTTCTGTGAACAAAACATCGGGCAGGTAGTTTTTGTCACCCCGGGCTGGTAGAATGTCCAAAGAAAGCGCAAGGAAATATATGTCAAAATTCATCATCGAAGGGCCCACTCCGCTGCGCGGTAGTATTAAAGTAGCCGGAAATAAAAATCATGTTTTGCCGATGATGGCGGCATGCTTGCTTGTCGAAGGTGAAACTAGGCTTCATAATGTTCCGGAAATATCGGATGTTGAGGTAATGGCGGCGATGTTTCGCCAGCTTGGCGCCACCGTGGAACGCACTGGCTCAACGCTTAGAATCGACGCCACAAACCTGCGTGTAAACGAAGACTATCTTCAGGACGCCAAGAAAATGCGCGCCTCATTATTGGTGCTCGGTGGTGCAATTGGGCGGCTTGGCGAAATCGCTATAGCCCAACCAGGCGGAGATATTATCGGCGTACGCTCAATTGGCGTTCATGAAAAAGTATTTTCTACCTTGGGTTTTGAAATTGAGTCTAATAAAAAGGGCGTGAAAGTGTCTGGACGGATTAATGAGCAAGCCGTAGTAAATGTTGAGCGTTCGGTTACCCCTACAGAAAACGCTATTTTGGCGGCAGTGCTTGGTAAAGGCGCAAGACGCATTCGGTTAGCCGCCCAAGAGCCACACGTGGTTGCTCTCTGCGAATTCTTAAACAGTTTGGGCGCTAAGATTACAGGCGTCGGTGGTTTCGTTTTGGATATCGAAGGGGTTGATGCATTGCAGCCCGGTGAGGGCTGGATTATCCCCGACCAACTAGAGGCTGGCACCTTTGCTATTGCTGCGGCCGCAACTCAAGGTGAAGTGACGATTGAAGATTTTATCGTAGACGATCACGACATGCTGTTGCTGAAATTTGACGAGATGGGTGTAAGGCATGAAGTGCTTGATGCTCGAACAATTCGGGTTTTGCCATCTCAAAATCTTAAGGCCACGAATATACAGACACAGCCCTACCCAGGTTTTCCGAGTGACCTTCAGGCACCCTTTGCTGTTCTTATGACGCAAGCCAAAGGCAAATCTGAGGTTTTCGAAATCATGTACGAGGGTAGGCTCAACTATTTGTTTGAGTTGCAGCGAATGGGGGCAGATGTGGGCATTAGGGATCCGCACGTGGGTTTTATTGAAGGCCCATCTCGGCTGCACGGCACAGAACTGATTAGCTTTGATGTGCGTGCAGGAGCTACCGTTCTGCTTGCCGCCATGGTTGCTCACGGTACGACGGTTATTGATCGAATCGAACATATCGACAGGGGCTACGAGCACATTGACACTCGGTTTAATCAGCTCGGCGCAAAAATCAAAAGGGTTAACTAGTAGCCTTGCTCCACAGCGCTTGCTAGAATAGTGGTATGTTAAAAAAACGAATAGCAATAGATTTGGGGACTTCAAACACACTCGTCTATGTTCCTAAAAAAGGCATCGTCGCCAATGAACCTTCAGTAGTTGCTGTCAGTGTAGATGACAACCGCATTGTGGCTATTGGTAATGAAGCGCGTGAAATGCTTGGCCGCACGCCCGATATCATTACTGCCTCGAAGCCACTTCGTGATGGCGTGATAGCTGATTATCGTATTACGCAGGCTATGCTCAGGCACTTTATCGATAAGGTGAGCGGAAGTTTTCGCCTTGGTCGACCAGAGTTGATGATTAGTGTGCCGGCTGGGGTAACTTCGACAGAACGACGGGCAGTAATTGATGCTGCTTCGCAGGCTGGCGCGAAAAGGACCTACATTATTCGTGAGCCAGTGGCAGCAGCAATCGGTGCCGGAGTGCCAATTGCTGCACCGGCAGGTAACTTGGTTGTTGATATTGGTGGTGGAACGACCGAGGTAGCGATTATTAGTTTGGGCGGTATTGTCGCGCAAAATAGCGTTCGAGTTGGCGGTGATCGGCTTGATCATGCAATTGCTGATTACATTCGCAAAAAGTACAGTTTAGTGGTCGGCGACCAAACGGCCGAAGACATTAAGAAAGAAATTGGTAGTGCACTGCCACTCGACAAGCCTATGACAATGCAGATACGTGGTCGCGACATGGTGGCAGGGTTACCTAAGACCATCACGCTCAACTCAACAGAAATTACCGAGGCTCTAAGTGACCCATTGGATGAAATCATCATGGCGGTACGCGCCGTGCTGGAGCAAACTCCACCAGAGCTTTCGAGCGATATCATCGATAGGGGCATGGTTATGACTGGCGGGGGTGCCTTGCTGCGCAATATTGATAAGTTGATGACAAAAGTAACTGGTGTACCGAGCTATGTGGCCGAGGAGCCATTACTTTGTGTCGTAAAAGGTACTGGTATCGCACTTGAAAACCTTGATGACTATATGCGCAGCGTAATTAGCAATCGGTAATGAAACGACTTGTCACACCATTACAGACATTTTTTCACTACGGCATAGCAGCTCTTCTTGTTGGCATGCCGTTTCATGCACTCGTAGTGACGGTGTCGGGGAACTTTTTAGGTAATAGGGCTATATGGCAGTCGTGGAAGGAAGTTTTAATCGTTCTTTTGACCAGTGCGGCACTTTGGCTTTTTTGGCAGAATAAGAAACGAAATTTTAGCCTACATGCTGCCAATATCGCTGCATTACTTGTAATAGTTCTGGGCGTAGCAATTACTCTCTTTGCTCGAGTAGATGTGGTGCAGGCCCTGTTCGGCTACAAGGTAGTGCTGCTGCCCATTGTCTTGTACCTTATTGTCCAGCTGGCCGATGCTCGGCTGAGTGAAGAGCATCTGCTTAAACTTGTACTCTGGCCAAGCTATATTGTAGCCACACTGGCAATTCTACAGGAGTTTTTTATTCCATTATCTTGGTGGTCAGCACTTGGTTATAACGATTCAACCATTCGACCTCTGCAGCTAGTTGACCCAGCAGTTAAAAGTATTCGTGCCTTTGCCTCACTTGGTGGACCCAATCAGCTTGGTGCTTACCTTATTTTTCCAACAATATTATCACTCGTGTATGCACTACGTTCACGCAAATGGCAATACGGCGTAGGTGCGCTGGTCTTGTTGGCTGGACTCATCACGTCATTTTCACGCAGTGCTTGGATTGGCCTCATTGTTGCCTTGTTCGCCGCCATATTTATTTTTGGCAATAAACTCGTTCGTCTCATTACCGTTACTTCGGTTGCGATTGGCATTGGTCTACTATTTAGCGTTGCACAAACGCTGCCTACACGACTGAGCAATACGCAAGCACAGTATTTCTTACTGCACGGACGCTATAATGATGCTCGCGAAATTGAAGGCTCGGACTATGGGCGTATCCAGGCCCTCAACAAAGCTGTTGATTCGATTAAGGATCACCCATGGGGTAATGGCCTGGGTACAGCAGGTCCAGCCAGCTTTGTTTCCAGCCAACCTGTCATTACAGAAAATTGGTACCTACAAATCGTTATCGAAATCGGCTTAATTGGTTTAGTATTGTTTGCCGTATTCTTCCTTGACAACCTCATTACTCTGGTGCGTTCTCAATCATTTATGGCTAAGGCGTTGGCCGCAAGTTTGTGTGGTCTTTTAATAACCAACATGTTCTTGCATGCTTGGGCCGACAGTACCTTGGGAATTATCATATTCTTGATGATGGGCATGCTACGGAGTAAAAAGGCGTGAGAGTAGCTATTGTGCATGACTGGCTGCATAGTAAAGTTGGCGGCGCAGAAAGTGTTCTCTTTGAACTGGTCAAACATTTTCCACAAGCCGATGTTTACGCTCTTACGTATAATGAAAAACTTTTTCGGCCGTACATGGGGATGAGGCATGTCAGGACGAGTTTTTTAAACAAGTTCCCGCAGTTCATGAAAGATCGCCCGCAGTTTTTCTTACCATTCATTAAGCCTGCGGTCGAAAGCTTCGATTTATCGGATTACGACCTAATCGTATCAAGCTCAACGGCCTGGTCGAAAAACGTCAAAGTCGCCGAGGGGGTGCGTCACATTTCGTATTGTAACTCGCCAGCTCGCATGCTGTGGGACAGTTGGCCTGGTTATATGTTTACAAAAGCACGACACGTTGGTCCAGTGCGCAAGTTTTTTATAACTAAGCTCGCTTCAAAGCTGCGGCTGTGGGACTTTTATGCCACCGAGAACGTCACGAAACTAATCGGAAATAGCAACTACATTGCTCGGCGTATCAAGAAATTCTACGGCAAGGATGCACTCGTTTTATACCCGCCGATCGACGTTGAGCTGCATGATCACAACTCTAGCCAAGAGCCATACTGGCTGGTGCTGTCGACATTGAGTCGCTATAAGAACATTGAGCTTGCTATTACGGCATTTGCGGCATCGGGCAAAAAACTGATTATTGCTGGAGAGGGCCCGGATCGAACGCGACTCGAGCGACTGGCGAAAGGCTCGAGTAACATAGTATTTAAGGGCAGAGTTAGTAGCGAAGAAAAGTTCGAGCTGTTTTCTGGTGCTGAGGCATTTATCTTCCCGAGTATTGAAGATTTTGGTATAACACCAATCGAGGCTCTGTCGTGCGGTACTCCAGTGGTGGCGTTGCGCGGGGGTGGACTAGCCGAAACAGTTACAAACAACAAGACAGGGGTGTTTTTTTCTACGGCTGACGCCGATGCTCTTAATGCAGCTGTTGAAAAATCAAGCAAAATCAGCTGGGACCGTCCTGCTATGCAGCAATCAGCCCTCGCATTTTCCAAAGAGGTTTTTCATGAAAAGCTAGACAAGATTGTCGCCGGGGTGATGGCATGACAAAGCCAAATACAGTTGATATCTTAGGTGTTTCAATTGACGCTATTACTATTGAAGAATCTCATCAGCTTGTTAGCACCTGGATAAAGGAGGGTGGCTCAGCTCAGGTAGAAACGAAATACATGGTTAAGCCATATGTGGAGTTTTTAGCACGAGCTCAGGGCGATAAGCACATCAGGTCGATTTTAAATGAAGCTAATGCCTGTGTAGCCGACGGCGTTTCACTGCAATGGGCAGCAAGCTACTTGTATGGCAAACCGCACTCAAAGCCTACTTATGGCGTGTTGTTGCGCAGCCTGATTGTGTGGCTGCAAAGGCTTGCTTGGCGTAACCAAATATTGCCCGAGAAATTTGCTGGCATCGATCACACACGTTCACTTTTGGACGAAGCGAGCAAGCAAGGCTGGCGGGTGGGTGTACTCGGCGGATCTGCCAAGCCAAACCAGACCAAACAAGAACTTTCGAGGCGTTGGCCGCAGCTAAAACTAATTGACGTATGGAGTGGTTTCACGCGCACAACTAGTCAGTCGGATTTCGATAGCTGGGAAAAAGATAAGGATTTTGTCAGGATTCACGAGGCAATGCAGGCAGCACAATTAGACCTGCTTCTTGTAGGCATGGGCTTTCCTAGGCAAGAGCTGTTTATGCACTTCTTTCGCAAGCACAAGTTAGCTAAAGTCATGGTAGGTGAAGGCGGATCGTTTGATTATGCCGAGCTGGGCGGAACACAAAAGCGAGCTCCAAAAGTTTTACAAAAATTAGGTCTGGAATGGTTATGGCGACTCTTGCAGCAGCCAAGCCGTATTCGCAGGCAACTTGTTATTCCGCGTTATATTCTGGCTGTACATGCCCAGGCCAAAAAAAATTGGAAAAATCACAGCCTCAAACAATAAAAATCTCTTTACGCTCATGCTTATCTCATGTAGAATGGCTCTAGGATAAGAATTATGGGTGACGGAGTTAATCAAAACACGACCAATCAAATTTGCACCACCTGTGGGGAGCAAGACAAGATAACCATTGCTGGTAAGACTTTCTGTGCAAATTGCGGCACACCACAAACTGATGGTGCTGCGACTTCTGCAGCTCAAAGCACAACGTCTCAGTCAACTGCATCTGTGTCTCCTTCGCTTTCTATCGGGCATAATGAAGCTCAAAGTAGCCCCATGGGTACAGCGCCTAACACTTCAGCCCCTGTTGCTACACCGGCTGTTAAGATGCCTACTCAAGCGTCCGCACCGACCACAGCAGCATCGGCTGCTGACTCTGCTCCTACACAAGTCGAAGTAAAGAGCCAAGACCCTATTGCTCAAATCGATAGTGCTATGAGCACAGCAATGAGTCCGAGCATTTCTAAATACAATACACCTTCATCTGCAAATACTGCCGACACGACACCGAAAGCAGAGACCGCTGATGCGCCCGGTAACGAAGAAATTACGTCGCTTGATGACAAATCATCAGAAAGCGTCATGAGTGATGAAACTCTTAACGAGCTAGCTAAAACGACGACCGAAGCCAGCGATACCGTCGATGAAACACCAGTTGTTTCATCCAGTTACAAGTTGGACTTAACTCAGGCGCAAGCAAGCTCACTACCAAAAGCTGTCAGCGACATTCGTCCTGCTGCAAAGCCAATGGCTAGCGCCGTACCTGCCGCACCAGCACCTATTGCTGCTCCCGCCACAGCACCTCAGAGTCCTGCAAGCGTAGCGCCAGTTCAGACGGCTATACCAAGTCAAGCGAGTGAAGTTTCAGTAGCTCCAGCTGCAATTTCGCCAAGCAGTGCGCCAACAACAGCGCCAAGCCAGCCACCTGTAGTACCTGCAGCCGCTTCTTCGCCTCTAGCAAATCCTGTTCAGCCAGCTGTCAGTAGTGTTATGGATTCAACTGCAGCTGCAGCAGTTCAAACCGACAAGACTTCATCTGGCAAAGGACTAAAGGCGAGCAGTGTTGCACTCTCCTTAGTAGGCTTACTTGTGATTGGTGGCTACATTTGGCAGGTGAATTATCCAAACCTTGCTCTTAAGATGGCTGGCAGCAAGGCAGGTATCAGCGCAAACTTCCCGGGTTATGTACCGAGTGGCTGGAAGCTAACTGGTGCAGTTCAGTCTAGTCCCGGCAGTATTAGCTATAATATTGCTGATAGCAAAACCAATAAGAGTATCCAGATTAGTGAGTCGAAGACAAACTGGGACTCACAGGCTTTGGCAGAGAACTACATCGCTCCAAAATCAGACAACTACTTGGCCTTACAGTCTCAGGGATTAACCATTTATGTGTATGACGGCAACCAGGCTAGCTGGGTGAATAACGGCACCTGGTACCGGATTGAAGGTAGCTCACACGGCCTTAGCCAGGACCAAATTATCAAGTTGGCCACCAGTCTATGAGCGATCGAGCCTGGGAAGACTTGATTGACAGAATAGACATACATTTCGGCATTTTAAACTCACGTAAATTCGACCAGCCAATCGAGGGCGATAATCGATTGGTGTCTCATGTTGATCAGGTAGATTTTGAAAAAGACGGTAAGCAGTATCGTGTTGAGCGGGTATCGAGTCCAGCAGTAATTGATAAAAAAACTACTTATAACAAAACCGGTGTTGCGACCCGAACACAGGTTGTTTACGACGAAGACGAGCTGACCAATAAGGTTGCGTTCTACCAACTAAATGGTGATGATGTAATCGAAATCTCTCCTGAACAGCTCTTGGGCTAGCGTTGCCCGACGCTCACCGCTATACTATATCTGATATGAACTCACCAAAAACACATGTACGAACGAGATTTGCCCCTAGTCCTACAGGGTTTTTACACATTGGCGGCATACGCTCAGCTCTCTTTAATTACCTGTTTGCCAAAAAACACGGCGGCGACTTTGTTTTACGCCTAGAAGACACAGATAGAGAGCGTTTTGTGCCTGAAGCACAGGACCACTTAGTGGAGTCACTCAAATGGCTCGGGATTATGGCCGACGAAGGTGTTGCAGCAGAAGACGGCGGATATGGCCCTTATGTCCAGTCGGAACGTCTCGACTTGTACCGCGACCACGCAGAACAGTTGGTGGCGGCAGGGGCATTGTATCCTTGTTGGTGTAGTCCAGAACGATTAGCCGACTTACGCACGCAAGCGCAACAGGAAAAGAAAGCCTTTAAATACGACCGCCATTGTCTTGATCATCCTCAAGATCGCAGCAAACCGCACGTTCTACGTTTTAAAGTTCCAGAAGGGCAAGTTGTTCAGTGGAATGACGCCGTACGCGGCACAATCGAATTTAGCACCCAGGATATCGATGATTTTGTGGCCATGAAGTCCGATGGATTTCCGACCTACCAATTTGCCAATGTGGTCGATGACCATGCTATGGCGATATCACACGTCCTCAGAGCGGACGAGTGGCTACCGAGCACGCCGAAGCACATCTTGCTTTACGAGGCCTTCGGATGGCAACATCCAATTTTTGCCCACCTTCCAGCAGTCGTGCCGCCAGGTGGTGGTAAAAAACTTAGTAAGCGTCATGGCGCAAAGTCGGCCTTAGAGCTCAGAGATGAAGGTTACGTGCCAGATGCCGTAGTGAATTTCTTAGCCATGCTTGGGTGGAATGAGGGCAGTGGTAGCACCAAGGAAATCTATTCGCGACAGGAACTCATAGATGCTTTTTCGCTCGAACGGATTCAAAAAAGCCCCGCAGTTTTTGATGAAGAACGTTTGCTATGGTTTAACGGCGAGTATATTAGGTCCGTGATGAGTGAAGAAGAATATGTAGCCACAGCAAGGCAATTCTTGGGTGACATTGATGCGTCTACGTTTAGCGACGACTATATCGCTTCGGCACTCCTTTTGGATAGAGAACGAATCAAAACATTTGCCGACATCCGAGACGTTGCCGAACTGTTTTTTATCGATCCCCAGTGGAATTCCGAAAGGATCAAGTTGTTAACTGCCAAGTCTTCTGACGACGAAGTTCGTCATTGGCTGGAAGCCGTAGCTACAAAGCTGCAAGCAGCGGAGCAGAGCGAGGCTTCAATCGAGCAAACGCTACGCGCAACTGCCGAAGAGCTGGCCGTCCCGACAGGCAAGCTTTTTTATGCCATTCGAGTAGCGACTACCGGCAGAACTGCTGCGCCAGGCCTGTTTGAGACTATTCATACCCTGACGCTCGAGACGGCCATACGCCGATTGTTGGCAGCCAAGAACGCACTTGTCTAATTTAGGTCTTTACAGATCGTACTATTGATACGTTACTGATTTTTCGGTAGGAATAACGCAAACCCAGCTCTGACCGCGATTTAGTTTTACCGGTGTACTACTAGCATCGAGCAGTTCTGTTCGGGCTTTGTCGCTTGTTTTACGCCAAGTGATGGCCTGAACAGCCCCGTCCATGAATACATAACCTGTGCCGCTGCCGACAGTCTGAATGTACGTTGTCTGCTTACCAACACGGTTCGGCGCATACGTAACAGAAGCTTTTAATACAATGACGTTTTTAGGCTTAATTTGCGCGTTGGTCGCCGCATCAATATCCGCAACACCTCGGATAAATCTTGCGTAGCTATTTGTTGCGGGGTCGTAGGTGTAAGACGAACGATAATCTACATACGACGGATCTACCGTTATTGTTGCTGCCGTGGGTGTGGCGCTTTTGGCATCATCTTTGCGCGGCCATGGTGCAAAAGTTGGCGTAGTATTAAAGCCTCGTGCGGCCACAAGCTGCTCTAGTAGTGCACCAGTAGTGTATAGGTTGTGAGGAGCATAACGTGTTGTGATACGTCTAAAATATGTACCGTTATAAAACTGGTCAAGATTTTTCATACCCAGAGGCGTGATCAGATCAAGCGCGTCGGCACTGCCACCAGCATGCACCACCGGTGCATCATACTCTAGGCCCCAGCGTAGATAGTGAGCACGCAAACTCCTAACCGGACCGAGATCGCTCGGGTACGTGTCGCCAAAAAAGGCCTGATAGCGAGTTATTCCACCTTCTGCGAGCGTTTCATATACCACGCCAGCCGATGATAAACCTGACTGGGGTCGAGCGTCCGGGTAAAGATTTTCAATCATGACTGCCACAACCGGCTTTTGGGCAAGTTCTGGAGCTACTTCTACGCCCGTGAGCGGACTTGGTAAGGTTTTAGGCTTAACAGCTTCTTTTTTAACTTTGGGTTTTATGCGATTTACAATGGTTGGTTTTTTGCCATTTAGCGCATACCGGGTGGCTACAATCCCTACGATGATTATGGTTATTAAACCGGTAGCGATCAGTATCTTCTTTTTCTTCGTCATCGGTTTGCGACGAGATGGCTTATTGTCTTGCGTCTCGTTAATTATAATGTCTGGTATAGGCGGCTTTTCATTTGGCTCAGGTTGTTTTTTCGTCACATCGAGCTTTGCTGAGCGAGCTGGCTCATGCTTCGCAGGGTCGGCAGAAGATGTTGCTTTGGATTTTGGCATAAAAACTACATTCCGTTAGGAGTATTATAGCATAGCCACTATACTAAAGCCGGCTAGTCCCAGCTTAGCGCACCGCCAGTTTGGTACTCTGTTACTCGAGTCTCAAAGAAGTTCTTTTCTTTTGTTAGATCAACTGCCTCGCTCATCCATGGGAAGGGATTCTTTACATTAAACTGAGGCTCTAAGCCGACTGTTTGCAGACGACGATCGGCAATGTGCTCGATGTATTGCTTAAATCCAGCAGCGTTCATCCCAAAGATCCCACGTGGGAACACTTCGGCAGCATAGGTGTATTCTAATTTTGCAGCGTCTTTGACAAGATCAATAATGTGCTTCTGGAATTCAGGAGTCCAGAGTTCAGGTTGCTCTTCTTTGATGGTATTGATCATGTTGATGCCGAAGTTGAGGTGTTGAGATTCGTCGCGCATGATGTATTGAATTTGCTCTGCCGAACCAGTCATCTTGTTCTGTCTTTGGAAGCCGAACATTACAGCGAAGGAACTATAGAAGAATATGCCTTCGAGTATGAGCGAGAACACGCATAGATTTTCCAAAAACTTTTGATCCGATTCAAACGTGCCTGTTTTAAAGTTGTCGTCAAAGATCCCTTCGTTGAAGGAGAGAATGAACGACGCCTTGCTGTAAATCGCGGCATTCTCGCGATACATATTGAATATTTCACTACCATCAAGGCCTAAGCTTTCGACGATGTATTGATAAGCATGTGTGTGGATGGCTTCCTCGTACGCTTGGCGTAACAAATACATGCGACACTCGGGCGAAGTAATGTGCTTATAGAGTGCGAGCACAATGTTGTTGGCAGCGATTGAATCCGCAGTCGTGAAGAAACCGAGTACGGTCTTTAGGGCCTTACGCTCGTCGTCGCTTAAGCGATTCGACTTCCATAGCTCAATGTCGTCTTGCATAGCAATTTCCGTCGGCAGCCAGTGGTTAGCATTACCGGCATTATATGCCTCCCAGGCAAAGGTATGCTTCATGGGGTGCAGCTGCATTACATCGGCGTCCTCACCGTTAATGATACGGCGCTTATTGATGTCGATTCGTTCCTTAGTTTGTTTAATAGGCATTCGTTTATTTCCCTTCACTCAATTGTTTATTTTGTAGCAAAATCACGTTTGTGGGTGGCACCAAATTCAGTAGTGTTGACCGTCGACTTTTCAACTTGCGATGCAGCGAGAGTGCGTAGATAGTAGGTGGTCTTTAGACCCATCTTCCAGGCATAGACGTAGGCGTCAGACAGTTTCTTACCCGAAACACCACGCATAAAGATGTTGAGGGATTGGCTTTGGTCAATCCACTTGCCACGATAAGCAGCTGCTTTAATGAGCCATTCTGGTTCGATTTCGAAAACTTCTTTGTATTTAGCACGAATGTCGGCAGGAATTTCACTAATTTGCTGAATGCTGCCATCGTAGTACTTAATCTTATTCAACATAGCTTGGTCCCAAAGCCCAAGTTTCTTTAGGTCGTCAATTAAGTAGCCATTAAGAACAGTAAAGTCACCACTCATATTGGATTTCACGTAGAGATTCTTGTAGATCGGTTCAATGCAGGGTGTGCAGCCAGCCACATTGGCAATTGAAGCTGTCGGTGCAATCGCCATGACGTTGGAATTACGCATGCCATGCTTCTTTACCGACTCGCGTACTGGCTTCCAGTCAAGTTTGCCTTTACGCTCAATATCCAGCTTGATGCCGCGCTCACGTTCGAGAATGTCGAGAGTGTCGACAGGGAAGATGTTGCGATCCCACTTAGAGCCTTTGAAGCTCTTATATGCTCCGCGTTCTTTGGCAAGCTCGCTCGAGGCTAGAATGGCGTGGTAGGAAATAAGCTCCATGCTTTCGTCGGCAAACTTTACCGCTTCTTCAGATGCGAAGTCGATGTTTTGCATGTACAGCGCGTCTTGATGCCCCATAATACCCAAGCCAACTGGGCGGTGGTTCATGTTGGCTCGCTCAGTCTCCTTAGTAACGTAGTAACAGATGTCGATTACGTTATCGAGCATGCGTACGGCGTTCGAAACGGTGTCGCGTACGAGTTCGGAGTCCAACGCGCCGTCCTTCATATGGCGTGCTAAATTAACTGAGCCTAAATTACAAACAGCCGTTTCGTCTTTGGAATTATTAAGGGTAATTTCGGTACAGAGATTCGAATTGTGCACCACTCCCACGTGATCTTGTGGCGAGCGTAGGTTGCTTGGGTCCTTAAAAGTAATCCAGGGGTGACCAGTTTCGAAGAGCATGGAAAGCATCTTGCGCCACAAACCGGCGGCTGATACACGCTTGAAGAGCTTGATTTCACCTTTATCAGCCATTTTTTCATACTCTTTATAGCGTTTTTCGAATGCTTTGCCGTAGATGTGGTGCAGATCAGGTGTTTCATCGGGCGAAAACAGAGTCCACTCAGCGTCTTCCATAACTCGCTTCATAAATAAATCAGGAATCCAGTTAGCGGTATTAATATCGTGGGTGCGTCGGCGCTCATCACCGGTGTTCTTACGAAGCTCCAAGAAATCTTCGATGTCGAGGTGCCATGATTCCAGGTACACAGCAGTAGCACCAATGCGTCGACCACTACGTGCAATAGCCACAGTTGAGTCGTTTGCGATCTTCAAGAAGGGCACCACACCCTGACTGGCCACGTCTACAGTTTTGATTTGTGATCCTGTAGCACGAATGTTCGACCAGTCTGTCGCAATACCGCCCGAGAATTTCGACATCAGCGCAGTATCAAGATATACCTTATAAATGTGCTTTAGGTCGTCTTCTACTGTGTTCAGGAAGCACGAACTTAGCTGCGAAAAGTTAGTGCCAGAGTTGAACAGGGTAGGGCTCGAAGTAACGTAGCGCAAGCTCGACAGCACCTCGTAAAACTTAATCGCCCAGTCGGTTTTGTCTTTCTTTTCTACAATCGCCATACCCATGGCAACGCGCATCCAAAAGTACTGTGGCAGCTCAAGCACATCTTTGCGCTCCGCAGTGCGCAAGAAGTAATTACCGTAGAGCACGTGCAGGCCCATATAGTCTAAAAGGTTATCACGATCTAGCTGCAGAGCAGCACCAAGCTTGTCGAGGTCAAAATCAAGCATGCGTTTATCGAGGCGCTTGGTTGCAACAGCGTTTTTTACAAAATCACCAAACTGCGCTCGATATTGCTCCAAGGCATCTTGGCCTTTTTTAAGGCTTAAAACTTCGCGATATAGTTTGCGCATGAGCAGGCGAGAAGCCAATAGGGAATAGGCCTTATCGCGTTCAATGTAGGCCTTGGTGGCCATAATCATGGCATCTTCTAGCTCGACTGTGGTCATACCGTCATACAGGTTTGTTTTGACTGCCTGAGCGAGCTCATCAACATCCACATCTTTATCTAATCCATCAGCGGCAACGAGTAAGTCCTTTACTAATCGAGCATAGCTAAAGTGCTCTTCTTGACCTTCTTTGTTAATGAGGCGCAATTCGCTCTGTTCTAGCTTATGTGAGCTATCACGTTCAGCTGCTTCACGGGCTGCTTGCCGTGTATCGCGGTAGACAATGTATGTTCGAGCAGTTTGGTAGTGTCCACTGCGCATGAGTTCTTGCTCGACCAAATCTTGAATGGTTTCAACGTCTGGCATGGCACCCGTAACCATTGTCTCTAAGTTTGATACTACTGCTTCAGTTAAGAGCGCCACATCCTCGCTCGGCACTTCGCCGCCTGCCGCCTGGCTAGCTTTTTCTATAGCAACTTGAATCCTCGTAGCATCAAATTCTACAACAGCACCATTACGTTTTTTTATTTGAGCAAAACTCATCCTCACCCCTCCTTTAGTGTTTGTATCGTTATGATAACCACTATATATAGCGGTTACGCTCTCGTCAACACTACCATATGTGTTTTTCTCACAAAACTTTGCACACAAATTACTTACGAACATCATACGAATATATCGTGCATTCAGTCAAGCCCAAATTGAAGTTTTTGTAGAAAAATGCTAAGATTACCAGGTTATTTTCGTAGTACGGTCCCATCGTCTAGCGGTTAGGACGCCAGGTTCTCATCCTGGTAACCGGGGTTCGATTCCCCGTGGGATCACCAAGAAAGGAGCTCAGCCTAACGCTGGGCTTTTTTCTTGGGCGAACTTGAGAGCTTGAAATCCCGCAGGGGTTCGATAATCGAGGAGTGAGACAAAAGCCAAGAGCTTGCTTTTGGGCTTAACGAGTGACGATGATTATACTTAGAGTATTCCCCGTGAGATCACCAAATGCGACGGCTCAATTGGTTTTAAGGTGTCGCATTTGGTTTTCGAACAGCACCTAACAGATTTTTCTTACATAAATAATCTCAGATTCCATCCATACATTGACTATGCCCACAGTTAGTTTTATAATAATGTCGTTCCTTATTGGCGAGATCAATAGATACGAGGTGGTTATCATTTCTTCTCAAGTACGGCAAGAGCTTTCTGCATTGCTTGCAGAATCCAACATCACACTGAGCAAGGAGTGGTATGCGCTTGACGAAGCCATTGCCATTCGGCAGGTTTCTCCAGCTTGCATCAGCATGATGTACCTAGAAGACCGACAATGCTTCACCATCCTGATGTACGACGAGCATTGGAGGAGTATCGCCGGTCGATGGGAGATCCGTCTGGTCGACGCTGACCAGTCCCGGTATCAAGTTCGATTGCCGCTGAGCAGACTGACGTTCCGGCAATCAGAGCTTCTGCGTTCGTATGTGCTTGGTCTCGAGTAGAGGCTCTAGCACTTTGGCGCACTAAGCCGCCGCTAAACCGACATTGTCCGATTGAAGTTTAGACTTCGGTCGGACTTCTTTCGTTTTACTCAATATGCATTTGCTATATAGTTCTTTTTTGTTTTACTTGTAAACATTTATGCTACGATATCGATATGAAAGAGCCCTCGAGATATACCCAAGACCAAGCGGCTAGGAGCGAACCACAACAAGACAGTGGAGACCCGGTAATGCCTATCGACCCTGAGCCATACTTGAAGCTTGACCCTTTTACATTCGACCAAGATGTTGAGGCCGGCTGGCGCGCAGTTGAGCAGATGCATGGAGCAGAAGTAGCTACGCGACTGATTGAACTTTATTTGCGCGAGCAAGAAAATAAAGAACACTCTGTTAGAGACACAAACCTATTAGAAATCATTCATTTTCACCTTGGACAAGTATTGGCTTCGAGGGGTGAGGAGTATTATCCGCAGAGTATCACAGCACTAGAAAAAGCTTTTCACGAAGGCTCCACTGACTGGAATTCCTACGTCGATGGTACGATTGCATTCCTAAGCCAAGACAAAGCTCGACTCGAACGTGCAATAAGTGACTTGCGTGCAGTGGAGAATCGCAAAGGAACTGGCAGTACGAATCTACGGTTTTTAGAAAAGTACCTAGAGAGTCTTAACTTTGGTAAAGGCGATTACGGTGACGCCTATTCATCCGACTAATCAACGTACAAAACGGATCCTATTGCGTTGCAAAAATTGATAGAATGTGTTATTATAATTACCTTGTCATCAGACGAAAGGCAACACCTTGACCTCAGTACCCACGGCACCTGCGAAGGCGCCCGAACTGCCCATTGACTGGAACGCCCTTGCCCTTGGGCTGAGGACGATCAACTCCGGTCTGAGCGTCGAGAACGAGACTGCAGCGTTCCGAATCATCGTGGAGAACTTCCGTGAGCAGACCTGGGGGACGTACACGACTGGTGTGGTCGACATCTTGCTCAAGATCCTCGACCGCATCAATGCGAGCAGCCCTCAGCTTGCACCGCACGCAGCAGCACGCCTTGTCGTCGCTGGCATGCGCGCCAGCATGAAGGAGGTGCTTCGGGAGGCTTTCCTGGCCACGATGGACGAGGGGCATCGGCGTGAGCTGATACCGAATCCTGGCCAGCATTGTCTTACGGGCTTTCTGGCTCGAGAGCTTGGGTTCATCGTGGCCGATGCCAAATGCCACTTCGACGAGGACGTTTCCGAACCCCTTGTCGGCCAGCCGGCCTAGTCGGCACCACACCTCTTCGGGGGCAGTGCAAAAGCGCCTGCCTGCGGGGAGGTGCTTTTGTTTTGTGCCAGTTATACATAAAAACGAACCCCCTGGCGGAGATTCGCCAGGGGCATTGTCTTGTGTATGCACCTTACTATTACTTGAGCTTCGGAGCGGTGCGTACCAGCTCGAGTACTACACGTGCGGCAATGGACGGATTCAGCCGTCCAAAGTTGTCCGAGCAAGAGTAGTAGGCATTGATCGCCCGCTCGGCCACGGTCACCTCGCTCGGCTGCGGGTCAAGCTTGCGCAGTGCTAGCAGGAACTCACTTCGGTCACTGCGTGGCTTGTTCATTTGGTGTCTGTCATCCACCAAGATGGCCACGAAGGCTTTGGCTTCGTCAAAGCTGAAGCTCTGGAACGACGGACAGCGCCGAAAGAGCAGCCCGATGGCGTTTTGCGCCTCAGTCTTGCTAGACCAGGCGAGCTCGAGCTGCTGCCTTGTCCAACGATGCCCTACGGGCTTGGCGGCAACTTCCACGCCCGCAAGCCGTACTGGCTGTTTGGCTGCTTCGGGGACGCGCCTCTCCTTACTCGACTGCTGGCGCGCGCGTTCGCGTTGCTCACGCATGTCTTCCTGATAGGTATCGACTACCTTCAGGGCATCTTGTCGGTTGAAATACACACCATTCGGTGCCGACTTGTCGACCGGCTGAACGGGGGTGAGGCCATATCGCTGCATGATCCTCACTATATGTGTTGGCCGTTTGTGGCCGAACATCATGCCTACCTCAGCAAGCGTCGCAAGCTTTGGTTTCTGCCGAGCTGCCCACCTCTGACGTTCTTGCTCGATCTCGTCTATCGCCATGTTTTCACTCCTGCGTATAGGGTACGAGTAGTTTGAGTATAGCTTGATTGGCCAGATTAGCAACCATAACAGATAATTGACAAAATATAAGGCTTATGGTATTATGTCTAGGTTCAATGTCCACCGATTCTCGTGTGGGCACGAGCCCGCACCTACCCGGGGGAGGCCCCATGTACGAAAAACTGCTCGCTTCCTGGATCGTGCTTTGCGCGATACTCGGAGGTATCACCTGGAACTTTTACACGAAGTTCCAAGAAGCGAACCGTCTCTACGGGGAGCAATTCGACGCCACATCTCTTGAGCAGGTCTCTCATGCGATGGACAGAACCATGTTGGCATGTCTGTTGTTCAGCGGGGTTCTCGCTGTCGGAGCGTGCGCTTTCATCGCCCATTACATCGGTTCGGCAAGTGAAGAAGGTTCGGACAGCGCGCAAGATGACGAACCTGACCCAGACACCCCCATGGATGCACCATGGGGCCATGAGTCGCGAGCGGCCTGAGGTGCGGGCGGGGTGGAGTCTTCGGACTTCACCCCGCCAAACCCGTAATTATCTTTTGACGCCACCGTATTGCAGAGTGGTGTTTTTGTTTACCAGTCATCAACAATTGACAGCTCTAAGCATAAGTAGTATGATAAGCGCAACTAAGTAAAACAAAAATGCCTACTAAAAAATCAATTAAACCAAAGGGTCGTAAGCGCAAGCGCCAAACCTTCGACAAGCGTCTTGTACTGGCGGCTCTTATTTTAATCGGCCTGCTTGGCTTAGTCGTAGCAGGTCTAGCACCAGCCAAGACTGCTAAAAGTACCGGCTCACAGACAAAGACAGAACAGCAATCTACTGCATCTTCTACCAAATCCAAACAACCCAAAGCCGCAACGCCGACTAATAGCTCCGATACACCCAGCAGACCAAGCTCATCATCAAGCTCCCAGAACAAGCAGTCATCAAATAGCGGATCAACTCAGACCAACAACACAGCTCCCGTCAGCCAGCAGGGCGTTGCAGCTCCTGTATTCACTCCTACAGCTTCGGTTTCAAAAATCTTTGAAGAGATTACTGCCTGTGTACGCGAACGCTACATCTTTAGTGGTCAAATTACAGCAAATATGGCCGGCACAGTTAACTGGAACTGGCTTCGTTGGGATGGCGGCACAAGTGGAGTCAGCGGCACGGTCACATTCGACAGTAATGGCAATACAAATGATGCCATGCCCTCATATGACTTCTGGATCCACCCAAATTATGATGTAAGTGGCTGGGTTGCGCTTCAGCTAACCTGGTCTGGTGGCAATTACACCACGCCTCACAGTAACTTTACTTATGTCGATGCCGATGTAAACCCAGGCGGCTGCCCTTAGACTTTAGCAGTTTTGATACTAGTACGACGCTTTACGCCGGCGCAATTATTTACAAGAATTCACAACTTTCGTTATACTAAACACATGCATAAGCGTTATGGTTTTAGCGGGATAGAAGTAATTTTGGTTCTAGCAATCATTGCTGCAGTTGGGGGTGTAGCTTGGTTTGGTTTGCGCGGCAATAACGCAAAAGATTCTAGTACTATAGCGAACGCTAAAGCCGTCACTTGGAGCTTTAACGGCACCGCTTGGGAAGCATCGGGCAAGCCACCGGCGTGTTCAAACCCAATACGCTTTAGCCAAGCGCCATCCGACTTATCAAAAGCAACTGCAGTGTTGTACCCAGGTCAAACCCGCGGCGGAAATTACAAACCACATGGTGGACTGCGCTACCCTGACGGGCAGAATAACGTCACAGTTAAAGCCATTTATGACGGTCGAGTTACAGAAGGCGCGCGCTATATCGAAGCAGGCGAAGTCCAGTATTTATTTACCATAGTAAACGATTGCGGCATTGCATATCGTTTTGATCACTTACAGACGTTGAGTCCTAAGTTTCAAGCTATGGCTGATAAGTTGCCTGCCGCTCAGCCAAACGAGTCACGCACCACACGTTTTGACGATCCTCTTGAAGTTAAGGCAGGGGAAATAGTCGCAACAGCAGTAGGGTTTCCTAAAATGCGCAACGCATCCTATGATTTAGGGGTATATGATCTGCGTAGCACCAACCAGGCCGCTCAAAGCGCTGAGTATCGCGCTAAACACCAACCCTGGCTGAATCAGGCTGCATACGCAGTGTGCTGGATCGACATGTTTTCAGCCAGTGACAACGCTATACTTGCGTCCTTACCCGGTGGAGACATGGTGAGCGGCAAACAAAGTGACTACTGCAAGTAATGGCTAAGCAAGATCAGCGTCCAGGAATTCTCGGTGGTATTGTTTGGCTCTTTATTGCTAGCTCGGTAGTGACCCTATTATTACGTTTTGGCTATGACGCGCTCGGCAAGCAGCCACAGGGGAGTATTACGGCACTTTTGTATGATTGGAGCAATACACTTTTGCTGCCAATTAGCTGGCTTGATAGCTATTTAGAGCTCCCCAAAACGTTTGCCAATGTTAGCCTAACTATCCCGCTCGCGATAGGACTCTATGTGCTTGTGGGCTGGCTTGTGATGGCAGTTATGGCTCGCAATCGAGGCTGAGTCTGCTTGACAGCATACTTATGAGGCGTAATATTAGGTGTACCTACCTGAAGAAGGTTGGTTCATCGGAGGTATCTCCTTGGTCGCACTCATGACTCGACCCGAGGCGCAGACCGTCGCGCCGAGCCGTCCCGACTACACACGCGCGGAGACGATCAACCTGATCAAGCGCGACGGCAGGTGCGGCACGATCCGTGCTCGCCTGCTGCTGTTCTTCGCCGAAGATCGCACCAAGCGTGGCTGTCACGGTCGCATGACCATGCTGCAAATGCTGCTGATCCATCCGGTGCTCGAGCGCATCATCCCAGATGGAGCGCAGGCCAAGCCAGGCACAGCACACGAGGCTCTCAACCAGCTCGATCCGCTGGGGCGTCCGTTCGTGCATGGCAAGGATCAGTTCCTGGGCGAGTGGTTCTGCCACTGGAGCCTCGGCGTCCGGTTCGAGCCGCAGCGCTAGTACGCGGTCAAGCAACCTCCGAAGGCCCGCATTGCAATAACGCAACGCGGGCCTTCTGCTTATTTGGTGCTATAATGGTCCAAACGGAGGGCACAATAATGTTTGAGTGGTTTAAGGAATGGCGACGCAGTAGATTTCATCTCAAAACTCGACGCTTGTATGGTGGCCATCGTCACACTGCTGCGATGCTAGGCGTAGCCCAGGAACACCAGAAAGCTACCCAAGAGCTTCACGAGCACATCCATGCAGGGCAGGAAGCCAGAATGGCTTCTATTGACACGTCGTTTAAAGACCCTCGCAATCAAGATCTCGCACGTCAGGCAGAAGTTGAATCAAAAGCTAAGCTCGAGCCGCTCATGGACCAAGACACTCAGGCTGCCGAGCAGTTGACGGCGGACAGGCAAAAAGATTATGACAAAGAGCTCAAAAAAGCCACCAAACACTACGCTCGACATCAGGATAAATATTATGATGCAGCCGTCGAGGATATGCGCGAAGCAGGAATGGAGTTAAAGACAAATTCCCCTGAGCCCACCAAGGAATCAAAGCCGCCAAGAGACCCAGGCATTAAATTGGGCTAGAACAGAAGCCCCCGACCTAAGCCAGGGGCTTCTGTCAGGGGATGTTGCGAGTGTCTATGCTGCGTGAGTACGCTTCGAATATCTCGTTTGCCTCCTTTCGAACCAAGCGCTCGGTATCACGCAACCGACGCTTGCTTACGACAGTGTGAACAATGTCGATCAAGATGCAGACTAGGGCAGCTACAAAAATGGCGACCGTAACGACGACGTTCTCGCTCCTCGCCGATACTCTCAGCCAGCCTACCGCTACGCAGACCAGCCAAGACGTCCAGCAGGTGATCTTCACCCACAAAATTCGCTTTTCAGAACGGACGTACTGAGCAAGCAAGCGTCGTTGTTTCTGCTCCAGGCTGCCTAATCTGCTTTGCGCCTCTAGCACTGCCGTGCGTTGCTGCTGAACGTGCCTAACTCTAGCAGCAATTAAGGCATCGTCCTTGCGTGGAGCTTCTTCCAGCAGGTAGGTATCGAGATCACTCAAGATACTGTCTGCCAGATTGCGCGCATTTCTGGTATTGTCGACTTCTTCGGCAAGCTGAAACTCCAGATCGATGTGCTGCCGAACACGACGAACACTTGGAAGCCAGCCCAAAATTCGCTTCATGCTGCCCCCAGGGCACTCGTAGATACGAAGTGAGCAAACTATATACTATTAATGCCAAAAATACAATACTAAGCGCGACGGCGGGGTATAAATCGAGGTGTATTTAACTTATAGCGCGCGTAGCGTGAGCCGAACAGGGCTTCGAGCATGGCTTCTTCGCGCTGAGATTTTATCCATAGCACCACAACAAGGCTGGCAAAGATCAACGCTCGGGCAATGCTTACTCGTATCAGTAATGTGCCAAGTGCCCATAGGATTATTCCGCTATATACTGGGTGGCGGACTCGCTTGTATAAGCCGCTGGTCGTGAGCTGGGCATTCTTTACGGGTTCGGCGAATATCGAAAGGGAATACTTGCGCAGTTGCCAGAGCGCTCGGGCAGCAATGTAGACACCACCAAGTCGCATGAGGTTGGCAAAGAGTATATGTAGCCCGCCCTCGCGTCGGCCAGGGAAGTACAAAACTGCAATCATCAAGCCAAGCTGAAGTGCAACCAAGATAATGCTGATAGTTTTTGGCTTTGGACTTACTGCATGCCGCCCGCTGCGTCTGCGCCGTTTCATAGCCCAAGTATACCGCTTGTGCTTAATAAAATCGAGTAAATTATTTCAGGTACGAAAAGAGCCCCGGAGGGGAGTACAGGACTCTTCCGGGGCTCACGTGCGTAGCCCTTGGTGGTCTCAGCCGAAGTACCAGCTGAAGCCGGCACCCATGATCATGCCTGCCATCAGACAGAGCATGGCTGGCAGGGCGATGGCAGCACGGATCTCGTTCTGCACGAGGTACGCCGATGGCTGCACCCAGTAGTTGGCGTACTTGGCATTCACCTTGCGGCGAGCGCGCAACCAGCCGAACAGGGCACCGATGTAGCCGCCGATCAAGGCACCACCGACCGCCCAGAGGAACGGAGTGGTGTTCTCCTGCCCGCCCGACGAACGGGTGGTGTAGAGGAACTTCAGCACCAGCCCCGGATCCATGAAGCGGATGTAGGTCATCACCGCGATGAGGCCGATGATCAGGCCGATGCCGACCTTGTACAGCACATCCTTCACGGCCGTCACTTGAGACCACTCAGCGCCCAGTACAGGACAGCCGAGGTTCCCACGGTGAACAGCGCCGTGAGGACGTTCTTCTGCAGCTCGGTGAGCTGCTTCTTTGCCTTGGCCACAGGGGCCTCCTTGATGTAGGGAACTACGAACGTATGCATATTACCATATTACTTATGCTTTGTCAATAATATCCTCTCTGCTGCGGCGCAGAAAACATTGCGTTTTTAGACTTTCGTTCTTTTGAACTCATCAGCATAGAAACACATCTATGGAGTCTCCCGAGGGAGCCCACAATGAGCGCGCTTTTTGTTGCGCGCCCACCATGAGCGTCTCCTCAGGTGCCTGATTGTACAGGACTTTTTGGACGGATTAGCCGCCCTCTTCGCCTCTTGGGCTTGGGATGTCAGCGCTTGCCGAGGATGTGCAGCTCGATCGTCGGCCTGATCTTGTTGTCGATCAGAGTGCGGTAGGTGTCCAGCTCGGCGTCCGTTGGGAAGTGCGCCAGCAGGGTGAGCAGCTCGATGGCCAACCACTCCTGCAGGTGCATGATCCAGCGGTCGTTTCGAGCCGTGTGCCTGCCGTTGGTCTCGTCGAGCTTGACCCAGTCGGGGTGCCTGATGTTGAGCACCAGGGTTCCCGTGCTGGACTCGAACTCCCACAGGTGGGCGTTGCCAGCAAGCTCGTCGTAGCGGAACGACAGACCCTGGGAGCTTGCGCTCACAGAGCCCTTCTTGGTTCCACCCGACCCACCGGGATGCGGCTTGGTTGGGCGTTCGCCCTCACCGCTACCGCCGCCGGGCTTGCGCCCGCCGCTCGTGCCGTTGCCGCCACGAGTACCTGGCTCGTCATCGCCCGAGGTCTCACCCTCGGCCTTCTCGCTACCTCCGGGGTCCGGAGATGGTGCTCCGAAGCGCTTCCAGTCGGCGTCGGGGAATTGCTCGCTCAGTCGCTTGAGGCTCTCGTTGGCGAGGTCCTCGTAGCGGGAGCGATCCTGATCTTCCCGTTCCTCCTCGTAGAGCGCCTGCCCGACTTCCTCGTACCAGGTGCTCAGCACCAAGTACAAGCCGTGCAGGGGATCGTTGTACTTGAAGCTCTCCCGATCATCACGCAGGGTGATGTTCTCACATCGGATGTAGCCCTCGAAGTACCCCGAGCAGAGCACGCTGGCAGCGTCGCTGACGAATTCCCAGAACTTGCCGGAGCGAGCCTGGTTGGCAAACGCCGTCATCGTCACACCGAAGTCACCAACCTGGCGCATGACCTGCACCTTGCCCTCCCGCCTGCCGCGCTGTTGCGGCGCACGAAAGAGGGTGATGGTGACCTTGCCGGCGATCGGGTCGGTGTACTCGACAACGTCGAGCGGATCTCCCTGGAACGACTGAGGTTCGATGTCACAAACCTCCTTGCTGCCGTTCGAGATCAGGGCGATGCGCACCTCGACACCCTTGCGCTGCATGGCGATGCCGAAGTTCTGACGGATCTCCGACACGAGCACTTCCAGGTCGATACGACTGACATGCCGGTCCTTGGTCAGGCCGTTCATCTTGATCATGGTCTGGTAGCGAACGCCGAAACGACCGCTCAGTTCACTGCGGAACTGCTGACCAGGATCCGGAAGCTTGTGGATCGACTTCCACGGGATGTGGAGCGTCTCGTGCTGAACTCGCACCTCTTCTTCTCGGAAGGTCCACACGTGGCCCTTCTTCGCACCACGTGCGATCGAAGCGAAGGTGTAGGTCTTGCACTTGTCGATTGGAGCCACGAGCCCCAAGCCGAACTCGCCCAGCTTGTCGGCATCCTTGATGGAGTTACCGATGTTGAGCAGAGCCTCGTTGAAGCCTGCCATCGTGGTGCCCTTGCCGTTGTCGAGCACGATCACCACTCGCTTGTCGAGATCGATACCGACGAAGATCAGGCTGGCGCCTTGATCGATGCCGTTCTGAACCATCTCCTTGAGCGCTGCTCGCAGGGTGGGGTACCGATCTGCGTAGTACATGATGGCATTGCCTTGGTGGACACCGGCCGGGGAAGACCCCGAACCGGCCTGGACAGCCTCAGCGGGTTCGCCGCTGGGGTCTTCTGTGGGTTCCTCAGCGGGATCGCCGCTGGGGTCATCTGTGGACTCAGCCACGGTCACCTTCCTTCTCGGTGTTGTGCACGAGCACGCTCGGAGTTGAGCGCGTTCAGGACTTGGGAAAGGTTGAACAAGCTGTTGGCCAGCTCGAACAACTCTTCGCCCGCCAGCTCACGCAGGCGGGAGCGCTGGGCTGGAGTCCAAGATTCCAGTGCCAGCAAAGCAAGGGGGGATACCCCTTTCACCATCGCTGCCAGTACGGGCACCAGCACGTCGAATGCTGGCGCTTCCGCCAACACCTCTGGGGTTGCCTCTGGAAGCGGGGGAAGAGCACTTGGACTGAACGCACGCAGCTTGTCCTGCAGTCCGCTCTTGGCGTACTGCAAGCTTTCTCCGTACATCTCCTCCAGGCCCTCGACGCCCACAGCAGGCTGCATGGGCTCACGCCCACGCAGGATCTGCAGCACGTCTTGGTTGTTCTTGACCCCGCTCAGCTGCTTGGCCTCATCGATCGTGATGACCGAGTAGGCGTACAGCTCGGCGAGGTACTGGTTGAACTGCGGAATCCGAAGCTCGGGGATCTCATACCCGGCAGCCAGCACGAAGTGCCAGAGCCGAATCTCGAGGGTTCCCTGAGCCGGATTGCTGTTGGCTGTCCAGCGTTCCACGGAAGACCGCGCAGCCCCCACGAAATCACAGACGGGCTGTGTTCCATGATGGGTTACGAAGTCCGCCAGGGACGGCTGCAGCCACCGAAATGGCTTGTGAACCTGCATGGCTCCTTCTTGGGGGTTGATGGGTGGGTGGATTAGCGAACTAATCATCCCTTTTTTCAAAGGGCGATCGTCCGTAAACGGACGTCTGTATTATTCTATCATCATATCTGTTTTTGTCAATCATTTTTTACGTTTATTATTGTTAACAAACGTAAATAGTTTAAAGATAGGCCGTAAGTGATTTTACTTATATTAATTCGTCATGTGTCGTTGACAATTATGTAGTGCTTATTAGCAAGAATGACATTGCCCACCAACTCTCTCAAGAACCTACAGAATGAGCAGGGATTGCACCGCAGGAGTATAATATAAGTGTAAGGAGAGATACTCTCCACAGGAGGTTCTATGGCTACCATATCATCTAACCTGCCGCTACTCGACAAGAGCACATCGACAACAGATTGCTGCCCCATCTTCCGGCCGAAAGACTGGGATGGCAAGGTCTTTACCTTCAAAGACAAGCCGTTTATTAAAGACCATACGGTGAGTTTTTTGCACATTCCGCTCAATATGAGCAAGGTAATGGCGCGACTTTCTAAAACAGCTGAAGATGCTCATGCGAGTGCCGAGGACTTCATCCTCTTAAGCCAAGACACCTCTCCCTGGCATGCCGACCACTATTATGCGGTGTCGAAATCAATCAGTGGCGCCGAAAACGTCACACTAACTGGCACGTATTACGCCAAAGTATACGAAGGCGAGTACAAAGACATGACTAAGTGGTATAAGGACTTGATTGCTGCCGTAGAGCAGCGTGGCGATGAGCTCCAAGAAATCTACTTTTATTACACCACCTGCCCTAAGTGCACCAAGGTGTATGGCAAAAACTATGTGCTGGGCTTTGCAAAAATAGGGTAGCCAGCGACATACTGAATACGAAAAGAGCCCCGACTGGAGTCGTGGACTCTAATCGGGGCTTGTAGGGCCGTTGGTGCGGTGGCTAGACCGCGCGCAGGTGGGGAGCGGAGAGTTCCTCGGCCAACTGCTGCAGAGCCTGCTGGTCCGCTTGCAGCTGAGCGAGCTGCTTGCGGCAGGTGGCGGCCTTATCTCTGTGGCTGGTGTAGCCCTGCGCCAGCATGTCCTCGCTGTACTGCAGCCGCTGCTGCACCGCCTTGATGGTCTCGCTGAGGATGGCCATGCGCTGCAGCAAGCAGGCCGCCACAGCCTGCCGGCTGTACTCGCCGAGCTTGGCGATCAGCTCCGGCTTGCCCTGGACCTGATCCAGGTAAGCGACGGCGGCGGCCACCTCCGCGTAGTGCTGGGTCGCCTTGCCGATCCGCTCCAGCGCTCGGTCGACGTCACTGTCGAACCGCGCCATCCAGGTGGTGTGGCGCTGCTCATGCAGCACCGCCAGGACGGCGATGAGCAGCAGCAGGAGGATCACGGCGATCCCACCCAACAGCCACTCGGTCTTGGTCAGCTCTTCGAAGATGCCCATCGGGCACCACCGCCTTTCATTGTTTGTAGGGTACAACGGTCTGGTGAATTATATCTTACATTTATTTATTTGTCAATTGTATTTGACATATGTAAATCGGATTATCTTGCATGCATAATGGGCATTTTGCAAGTCATCTTATCCATTTTGTTAAACGATATTGACATATTCACTGCTATTGTATATAATGCAAAGACTTCGCTCTAGACCCAAGGAGGGGGAGCCATGACCGAAGACCGAATCTTCGAACTCGAGGTGGTCCGCGCCACCATTCCCGGACAGGCGCCCGGGCTCGTCATCTACCTGGTGGAGAGCCACGGCCTGTTGGCGGTGCCGCGCGAGATCTACCGATCGAGCAACACCGGCCAGGCCATCGTGCTGCAGCATGGTACCGTCCCCAGCTTCGCAGCATGGGAGCCCGGTACCTTCACCGAGATCCGTGGCTACGAGGCCCTGCGCGAGCAGATCATGCGCGTGCTGGACCCGCCAGAAGATCTGATCAAGGATGCGAACACGCTGGCCGACACGATGGTCACCCATGTTCGTTCTGAGATCGAGCCCATGCCCGGGCAGTACGCGTAGCGAAGATCCGCCCCTGCATTGGGGCACCCAGCCTCCCGGCTTACCCCGGGAGGCTTTCGCTTTCTCAAGCAAAGGCAAAAAACAATACATTGACTTTAGTGCTATATTCTTGTATTATATGCCTCTGCAGATCAACTGTTTCGTACCTTAACCATTCCGTTCCGACCCAAAGGGGAAAGATGTTCACTCGCTACACCAACTCACACCCAGCTGCGAAGGTGGTGATCTTCGCAGCAAGCCTCGGCCTCATGTACTGGGCCTTCTACCTCATCTACGGCAACCACACCTCAGCGATCCTGCTGGTGGGCAGCGTGGCCGTGCACGAGCTCGGGCACCTGGCGGCCTACCTGTACTACGGCCTGCGTGGTGGCATCATCTTCCTGCCGCCAATTGGCGCCGTGATGATCCCCAGCGATCAAGAAGCTGCCAAGCGCATGCAGGAGTGGCGCAAGGGCATCGTGGCGTTCGCCGGCCCGGCCGTGAACATCGGCCTGGCTGCCGTCGGCCTGGTCATGATCGTGTTCATGCCCGAGTGGCGCAACTTCGGCCTGATGATGACGTCGCTGAATGGCACCCTGGCGGCCTTCAACCTTCCCCCCTTCAGCTTGCTGGACGGGGGAAACGTCGCCAAGGCGTTGTTCAACAGCGCTGATGAGGCGGGTGACCGTCGCATCGTCTGGTACCTGACCCGGTCCATGATCGGTTGCTTCGTGGCCATGGCGCTGTTCGGCACGGTGTCGCTCATGCCGGTGTTGTTCATCTGGCGGCTGCACACTGCGGCCAACGACGACGACCCCTTGGCCTGGCGAGAGCCGACGGCCATGAAGAAGCGTGAGCTGCACCAGATGACGCGGCTCTACGCCGCAGCTGCCGTGGTGACGTTCTTCATCGCCGCGGTGTTCCGGTACTGGAACGACTACCGCTAGCACGTGCTAGCACGCAGGGCGCGGTGGGCTGAAATAGGACCCACCGGCCTCCCGGCCTTCGGATTACCCGAAGGCTTTTTCTATTACTTGAATATTCCACCTGGCCATACCTCCTTACATGTCGCAATATTATTTCCTACAATGGGGTAAATAGAGCTATAGACCAAAGCAGCTGCCAGGTTCAAATAATGCGCGGGTCTTTACCGCGCCTCTGCGTAAACTGACCGGATGCATCACATTGACTAAACAGTATTTTTATGCTATTATTGCGTTCTCACATTCGTCAACGGAAGGACAGTGAGATGACCGACACGGTCGCATTGGAACCCGGCAAGGTCGAGGAGATCTTCCTGGACTGCCTGTTCAAGGAAGGCGAGGACACCAGCAACCACGTGCCTGCCGAAGGCATCACCATGATGGTCGGCTTCCACCCGGAGCGGCTCGAGAGCCACCGTGAGGAGATCAAGGCCCTGCTGGCCGAACTGCCCGACGAGTTCAAGAGCTCGGAGAGGGGTGGTGGCGGTGGCTGGTCGTTCCTCAACGCCTGCATGGATCGCCACGGCCAGCAGTGGACCGGTCTGCACAAGATCATGGAGCAGCTGGTGACCCTCGGCGTCGCTCTCGGCCTGGTGGACTACACCCTGCCACGCGACATGTGGGGCGTCATGCCCGGAGGAGTGCCGTACTTCGTCGTCAAGTGACGACATCAGCCCGCATGGGCCGTCTGCCGGCGCGTCAGTCCGGCTCTTCCCAAGTTCATAATTTGAAAATTGTGAGTTTAGGAAGGTATATGAAAAGAGCCCCGAGAAGAGCTTGGGGCTCTTTTCGGGGCTGAGGGTATGGCCAACTGGCACTATCGGCGAAAGGACTGGGACCACTCCGACGCATCCATGGCGTCTTGTACGGCCATGTCGGTCATTTCGCGCTCGATGACCTCGCGTCGGATCCACGGGACAACCCCGTAGAAGTAGAAGATCAGGAGCAGGACGACCACCGCCCTGACTGCCAATTTGGCGATTCCGGACGCTTGGTAGCCGGTGTCATTCAAGACCGCCCAAATGCCCCCGAGGCAGATGGAGAGCAGCATGAATACCGCCACACCCATCAACGCCAGGATCGGCATAAGCCAGCACAGTCGCACTCGGAGCGTCTTGACCTGCTGAAGTCTCTGCTGCAAGCTGCCGATGCGTCGCGTCAGACTCACGGGTCGTTGCGGATACGGAAGCTGAACCCAGAGCGCCAACAGCTCATCGTGCGATGCCTGATAGCGCTCTTCGGCGTCCTGTAAGCGCATCAACACCGGGAACATTTCCCGGTTGAATTTCGTGTTTTTCAACGTTCCTCCAAACGGGATATCACGGTCGTAACATTCTATAATGTTATAGGCATTATGTCAATATATTACCTTGATATCTTAAGCGCCGACGAAAAGAGCCCCGAGGGGAGCAAGGGGCTCTCTTCGGGGCTCGTTAGCCCTGCGGCGTCCTACACGCCAGGGTCAAGGCCGTGAGCGTGGAGCATGTCCGCACTCTCGCGCAGGAAGCTTTCGCCATCGGGTGAAAGCTGGTACAGGCGTGTGGTCCAGTCTCCCTGAACCAACCGAGGTGACGGCCACACGTAGCCTTCCTCGGCCTGACGATTCAAGAGGTTCTGAAGGAAGTACACATCGCACTTGAGGTCGTCTGCCAGGTGTCGAAGCTCCTTGGGGCGACCGACGCGCTTGAGGTGGCAGAGCACCACCCAGTAGTTGTTGGCTTCGAACTTCTTGTTAGCACGGATGCGCCACGCCCACACTCCCATGAGGAAGAAGACGAGGCACATCGTTATCTGAATGAGGAGTATCACATGACCTCCGTGGCCACTCGATGTTTGGAAGGGTCTATACGAAGTCGAATTATATACTAAATATAAGATTAGTCAATGATTTCTATTGAAGCAGAGCTACGCTTATGCTTGTAAAAGAAGGTTGATGATTAGATAATCACATAGTCCAAAGGCCACAACGAGTACTAGGAGGTAACGTGGCAGTATTGAAGGAATTTTCGCTTCTGCGAACCGTGTGCGATGCATGTGGCGGCAACTACATGGCCATCGAGTCCACCGACGATCCCACCAAGGTGCAGCTGCTCTGCAGCTGCCGAGCAGTCCGCCTGATGTCCAGACAGAGCCCGGTGATCCGGCAAGCTCTGGAGGACTCGGAATGAACCCCGTGGTTCTGCGCGTACGCTATCGGCCCATCGGCATCGCCGAGGCCAAGGCACGTCAGCTGAGCAACGACAATGAAGTCGTACGTAGCGTCATGGCGGCGGTGGCGTTTCGTAGTTTCGGTGACAAGGTCGATGGGAAGCTCAAGGACCACGTGCGCCTGGAGTTCACTGCGGCCAGCCCGCTGGACTGCAACTGCCCAGCGATGTCGTTCGAGCTGGAGTGGACTGATCCGGACATGACCCAGCGCAAGCTCGATGCGCGTTGCGATTCGCTCGCAGCCGCCCTGGTAGACCTCATGTCTGGACCGATCGACATGCTGGTAGTAGTGCGGGTAGGCAGCATGACGTCGCAGCTGGAGTCTTTCAAGCGACAGGCTACATCAGCCGCGCAATAACAAACCACTTTTTGGCAAAGGAGGCCACGTAAAAGCCCCTTGCTGAAAGGTGGTTTTTACGTTGGTGGAGTTTGGAACTGATGTGAATCACAAAGTCCTAACGCACACATATATGATGTGTAACTTTGCGATTCCCTGATAGGGTATAATGTAGGTAATGGCCAAAATGCAGCTGAGCAAATCTGAGTATATGATGTTTCTAAAACATCCCGCTTGGTTGTGGCTCAAAAAGCACGCCAAAGACAAATTACCCCCGCCCGATGATAACTTGCAGGCGATGTTCGACGCTGGCAATACCTTTGAAAGCTATGCTGAGCAGCTCTTTGCTGGCGGCGTGCGCTTGGGATTTGATAACTACCAAGAGTATTTGAGCTTGCCTGAGCGCACCAAGCAAGCCTTGGCCGAGGGAACAAAGACGATCTTTCAAGGCAGATTCGAACATGAAAAACTAACCTTTATTTGTGACGTGCTCGAGGTGGTGGGCGTGCGCATGGTTGATCTAACCGAGATTAAGTCGAGCACCACCGCTAAAGCTGATCATGAATACGACCTTGCCTTCCAAGTGTATGTGCTAGAAAAGTGCGGCTGGCAGGTGCGCAACGTTGCGGTGGTGCATGTAAATAACGAATACGTCCGCAGTGGTGCGATTGACCCCAATAAGCTGTGTAGCAAAACAGACGTTAGCCACGCAGTGCGCCAAAGACTTTCCCAAACTGAGCGTGACATTCAATCCGCCCTGAAAGTTATGAGCGAGCCCACCATGCCAAATCCCTCGCCGGCACGCTGTCGGCTCGGTAGCCTAAAAGAATGGCTGACCATATACAAAGGCTTGGTTGATGTCGAAGAGGGGAGTATTTACGAACTTTGCCGGCTCGACCCGAGTTTGATTGCGGTGCTGGAAGAGGAAGGCATTACTAAGCTGCGTGACATTCACCCCGACTACGTGCAAAAACCCGCCCAAAAACTTCAACTCGAGGTGGTGCGCAGCGGCAAACAGATTGTACAAAAAGATAAAATTCGCAGCTTTCTTGATGGCCTTGAGTACCCACTGTACTTTTTTGACTACGAAACGCTCTCGAGCGTAGTACCGTACTTTGATGGTATGCGCCCATACGGTCAGTATCCCTTCCAGTACTCATTGCACGTTATTGACTACCACGGCGCCACGCCTCGCCACATGAGCTACTTGCACAAACACAACTCAAATCCAGCCGAAAGCCTGAGCGCAACACTAAGCAAGCAGATTGGCCCAAGTGGCACGATATTGGCATGGTACATGGGCTTTGAAAAGGCCTGCAACACGACGCTTGGTGAAATGGCACCCGAGTACGCCGAATTCTTCGCTAATATCAACAAGCGGATGCAAGATTTGATGTTTCCGTTTAGTAAAGGCTGGTATGTGGATGCGGCGTTTGGCGGCAGCGCGAGTATTAAAAAGGTTTTACCAGCCCTGGTGCCAAGCTTGAGCTATAAAGAACTCGACATTCAAGAGGGTGGAGCTGCTCAACGCCTGTGGATGGAGGCTGTATTGGAGGGCAAACGTGACGACGAGAAGGACTCAATTCTAGCCGCACTCGACAAATACTGCGAGCTCGATACTTGGGCAATGGTGGAGATATTCAACTTTTTAACCCAGTTGGTTGGCGAAAACAGTATCGTGGGCAAGCCTCAACAGCTGGCGCTGGATTGGTAAGCCGTGCGTAATTGGTCATTCAAGGCTAAAGTATGGCTGTGGCCTGGTGAAGCTGCCTGGCACTTTGTGAGCTTGCCGCAAGATGTGTCGAACGAAATCAAAACATTGTTCGAAGGCCAAACCAGAGGTTGGGGATCACTGCCCGTTAAAGTAAATGTTGGCGAGACAACTTGGAAGACTTCGATTTTCCCTGACCGAAAGTCAGACGCCTATATACTGCCGCTGAAGGCTAGTGTGCGCAAGGCCGAAGGCCTAGCTGTTGATTCTGAGCACAGCTTTGATCTAGTAATTCTTGTTTAGAACATTGATTTTATCTCATAATTAAGGCATAATAACCAAATCTTGCCCAGCGGGGGCGAGCAGACCCGAAAGGGGATTCGGTGGGACTTCTCAGGAAGTACGAGTGCACCACAGGGATCTACGATCCCAGGTTTTACCACAGGGCGACTGCAGCCATCCGTGCAGAATGCCGAGAGGCTGGGGTGAGGTGCAGCAAACCAGATGCCACCCTTGCTGCGAGGGTCCTGCTGCAAGTGGCATACGACGCAGATGCCGAGCCACACTTCTGCGGTGGTGGGCGTGCGAGGATGCTCAGCGACGAACACTCGAAGCGCCTGGAACGGATCTTCGCTGTGATCATGAGGCCGAACATCACCAACCCGATTGCAGACTCCGCACATGGACTCTGCAACAGCATGCTTGGTGGCAATGAAGGCTTCAAGCGAACCGTGAGACACGGCAGGACCCACCTGCAGATCACAGGCTCCGAAGTGATCGGAGTGGACCCTTCTCTCCAGAACGCGTCACCTGTGCTTCTGCAGCTGAAGTAGGTGGTACGACCAGCCACCCCAAGAATGATGAACCGTCACTCCTTGGGGTGGCGTTTCATTTGACTTGAAAAATAACAGCCTACCTGGTATGATTCTAAGCCGTACTTGTGCGATTTGTACCCATCCCGCTGCGTTAGCGCGCAGCACATAGCGAAAGTGAGCCATGACCACATACACGAGTGAGTCGATTGCAGAGGGTCTGGAGTTCTTCTGCGAGGGGGCGCAGATGGCGTTCCTGACAGAGCCAGACGACACCAACGCCAAGCGGTTCCTGAAGGGCTACATCACCGGCCAGGAAGATGCCGCACTGCTGCATCTCACGGGCAAGCTGTTGGCTACGGGCATGCCCATCCGTCTCGGCACCGGCGTGTTCAACCACACTGCGCGCGAGACGCTGGAGATGCTGCTCAACGCCTACCTGTGGCCCTACTTCTGCGAAGACGATCTGGTCGAGCAGAAGATCCGTGCCAGCAGCCACTGCGGCCAGCTCCCTGCGCCCAAGCGCCGCGCCCAAGCCGCCGCGTAGCACCGAACCACTCCTGCGGGAGGCATTACGCCACTCGAAGGGGTGGTGTTTTGTTTTACTTGCCTTGCATTTTGGCTTTCAAATTTCTACAATAGAGCCACACATTAACATAACCTAGTATCGAGAGTGCAGTGAGAGATCTAGCTCTATGACCTGCCGGCAACCACTTTGTAAAAGAACGGTGCCCCTTCTAGCCCTGTGCGGGAAAGATAAGTGATAGACTTAACTCCTTTTTCCTGCCGGTGGCGGGATAGATACGAAAGGAGTTTTTTTTATGGCCAAACTAACTAACCTGCGAACCGCCGAAAGTGTCAGCCCCAAGCACCCCGACAAATTGTGCGATCAAGTCAGCGATGCAATATTGGATGCATACTTAGCCAAAGACCCTACGTCCCGAGTAGCAATTGAAGCACTTGGTGGGCACGGTCAGCTGGTGGTGATGGGTGAGGTTACCAGCACGGCGACGATAGACATTGCCCCAATTGTGCAGCGCATTGTGGGCGACATTGCACTCAGTACCATCATCGTGGAGCAAAGCCCCGAGATTGCCCAAGGAGTCGATACTGGCGGAGCTGGCGACCAGGGCATAATGATTGGCTACGCTTGCAGCGAAACACCCGAAGCCTTACCGCTCGAAGTAGTGTTAAGCCGTCAGCTCAATCAGTATTTGTTTGAGCGCTGGCCGTTCGATGGCAAAACACAAATAACGTTGCGAGGAGACCAGATTGTTGCCGTGGTGGCGAGTTTTCAAAACGCAGCTACCGACGAATTGAAACAGGCAATTGCCGAGTGGCTGCAAAGCAAGCCCACGAGCAAACAACTTGCCATTCACGCCAATCCGGCGGGCGAATGGCGCCAGGGTGGATTTAAGGCTGATACGGGCCTGACTGGTCGCAAGTTGGTGGTGGATAATTACGGCCCGCGCATTCCAATTGGCGGTGGTTGCTTTAGCGGCAAAGACGCCAGTAAAGTCGATAGATCGGCCGCTTACATGGCACGTAAGATTGCGCTGGATTATCTTCGTAAGCGTGAAGCAAGTGAAGTATTTACTAGGCTTGCGTATGCAATAGGCTACGATCAGCCACTTGAGGCTAGTATCATAATTGACGGCAAACAAGAAGCCGTGGTTGGCTATGACTTGTCGCCACGGGGCATCATTAAGCAGCTTGACTTAACCAAGCCACAGTTTGAAGCCACGGCGCGCTATGGGCATTTTGGCCATGGTGAATTTAGTTGGGAGAAGTAACGAAAACGAAAAACCGCCCACCAGGGCGGAATTTCGCCCCGACGAGCGGGAGAGGGTCTAGTCGACCGGAACTGCTTGAGGCGTCGCACTGCCTGCGAGCACGACGCTAACGTCTTGCTCGAGATCTCGGGACATTGCCACGTCCAGCGGCAACTCGCCATTCCGAGGTGAGGCCAGACGAGAGCACACCCTGTCGTACAAGCTGGCCGCAGCCGGCCCATGCGGCGCCAGCAAGATCCGATTGTTGTCCGCCATCAAGGAGACGTGCACTCCCTGGAGTCCTCGACAGAGATGGTTCACCGCCGAATATCCGACAGGCGTCAGTCGGCGACCAACAGCCAGGTGATAGGCGGCAGATCCGAAGTCAGCTCGAGAAGTTGGATCGACGTAGAGAGGTTCTTCGCTGGTCAGAACCAGCTCACCACCCCCTTCTGAGCGGTCGTAGGCAGTAACCCGAACTTGCATTTCTCTCACTTTCTCGTTGTGGGGTGGGGATTACTCGTTGGTTGGGCCGAAGTAGCCCTCATGCTCAAGCAGCCCTTCGAACCGGGCCACTCCATCAAGTGCGTTCTTGCGCATCCTTGCGCTGCGGTAATGCAGCTCACGCTTGATCTTGGGGTCCAACCTACGCATGTAGTACGGATCCGAGAGCACACGTGCGATTACCTCGTCGCACCACTGGGTACTCATCTTGCTCGGGTATACACCTTTCGGTACATAGCGAGCGGGCCCTGTAGCCAAATTCTCTTCCTCTAGTTCGATGATGAGCGGATTACTACATTACCATGAAATAAGTATTCTTACAATAACGAAAGCCGCCCCACGGGGGAGAGGCGACTCTCTGCCGTGGGGCGGATGGGTTGTACTTGGGTCAGTCGAGGGTTGCGTCGGTAGTGACAACCTCGTTGGCCTTGGCCACGAAGCGTCCGAGGACGGCCAGCCCCTTGGGGCCGACGAAGGATGCCCGACGTGCATGGCGAAGAACGCTGCGAACCTCATCCTGGAACTCGGAGAAGTAAAAGACCTTGGCCAAGGTAGCCAGGTCAACCTCCCTTGCGCCTGCCGTTCGTGCAGGCATGAGCGGGCTGTCGCTGCAGCTGAGAGGATCCTCTTGCACGATGCTGACAGACATCCAGATCGAAGTGATCACCTTGACCAGGTATCCGGTCTCGCGCGGCGAAAGATCGAGGTTGCGACAGATCCGCTTGCGGACCACTTCCGTGATCATCACGCCGGACAAGTCGATCACCCCTTCAGGCGGACCATCAGAGCCCTTCTTCTGCTTCTTGCCGGACTTCTTCTTCGAAGCCCCCTTCTTCGGCGGCGCCTTGAGCTCGGCCTTCTTGGAGAGCTTGGGCTTCTTGCCCTTGCCCTTCTTGTTCTTCTTGGCGCCCTTCTTGGGCTCCTTCTTCTTGCTTGCCATGCCGCGCTTCTTTCTGTAGTTGGACGGCTGAACTTCGCAATAATACTATATTTTGCGTAATAAATCAATACAACCGAAGAACCGCCCACCAGGGACGGAATCTCCGTCCGCAGTGAGCGGATTGTTTTGGCAGGGTAGAGCTCTGCTAGCGATACCGATAGCGCCTCAGCCGTCGCCAGTAGGGCCAACGCCGCTTGAACTTGCAGCGCAAGCACTTGCAGACGTTCCAGTGCGTCCGACTGAACCGCTGGCAACGCCAACAGTGGCAGTGGCTGTGTTGCCGCCTTGGAGCGTCGCGCCAGTTCTTCCAGCGCGAAAACAGTGAGTTGTCATACCAGTACAGCCGCAGCTTGAAGCACTTATACAAGCACCAGCCCACTAGCTGCTCGAGACACAAACCAAGCAGCAAGGATCCGAAAGCGATCGCTGGCCAGGAATTAGCCAACGTAAAGCTGAACTTTTCACCTCCGCCCAAGTCGAGCATCCACAGAGTGTAGAGCCCACCGAGCGAGATGAGCAGACCAACTAGCCCCAACCAGCGCAGCGAACTACGCAAGCGTACTTCGCCAGCCTGATCATCGGCCTGGTCGTAGAACGGCGTGCGTTCATCCTTGCTTGAACCGAAGTGATCAGTATGAGTCTCTTCAACGATCAGGCCCCGCAGCCTATCCGCCTGCGGTGCTGGCTGGGCCATGAAGGCTTCGAGCGTGACCTCAAGCACAGGGTCCTCGGTGCCAAAAACCTCCTCGACAGCTGCGAAGAGGTCGTCTGGTACTTCATCGTCAGCCACAGCCGACCTCCTTGATTCGATGTATAGGAACGAATAGATAGATTTATACGCTGATGAGCAGCATAAATCAACCTAAACAAAAAGGGCCGGGGGTGGGGAGACGAATCCCCCCACCGCACGACCTCAACTCGGAGGGATCGGGCCCGCAGACCATCCCAGCGCTCAGCACGCCCCCTTCGGCCGAGTAGCGTACGCCGCCACCGGTGCGATACGCCTCCCGGCGTATCTTCCACAATCGTGGTGAGTCCCTGTCTTTCCACTGGGCAGTGGGTGAGTATTTTAGCTTTCCGCTGCGCCTCTACTGGCACTTTTACCTAGCTTATCCAGCACCCGAGCCCAGATTTGGCTGCTTCGGACAGGGGTGGGGGTCTTTAGGCTAGGAGAGAATCTGAGATTCTCTTAGTTTGGCCGCAAGCAGCCTAGATGACGATGGTCACCATGTGGGCTATATTACGCCTTTTTTGAGTAAGTTCAAGCCTATTATTTATTATCGGACTTTTCGTACTCGCGAATCTTGCGTCGTGCGATTGTACTACGAAGCAGGTTGTTGAGGAATGCAGCAATAATACCAATACCGATGAGGAGATAGAAGATAGTAAAGAGTTTACCTAAGTCTGTCTTGGGCGTAATGTCGCCGTAGCCGACAGTGGTAAGAGTCACCACGCAAAAATAAAGGGAATCAAGCCAGCGTAAACCTTCTACGTAATGGTAGAACACCACGCCAATTGCCAATACAGACATTACGCCGAGAGCGATGAGGCGAAAGTTACGCCGAATAGCGTGGGCTTCTTTGGGTGTTAAATCATCTTTGGGTTTCATAAACTTTATTGTACCACGGGCCGTGATGGCCGAACGCTAGGGTTGCCATAACCTAAGCTTATGCTATAGTTATATCATGTCAAAGCACGAACTTCGCGCATTTTCATACTATTACACCGACACCTTTCGTGGCGGCTATTAGCATGTATTAAAGCTCATAAACAAACTATAAGTCAGCCGCCACACGGCGGTTTTTTATTTACAAGGAATTTAAACATGAACATACAAACAACTACATTAACAACTCTTCGGACTAAGCTTGATGCAATCGACGACCAGTTGATAAATATATTGGCAGAGCGGTTTGAACTCACGAGTCAGGTAGGCGAATACAAAGCCAAACACCATCTTCCTGCTATCGATTTGCAGCGAGAAGCAGAGCAGTTTACTCGAATTAGTGAACTTGCCCTAGCGAAAGGCCTCGACCAAGACTTCGCACGGTCCTTCTTGAGGCTGATCATTGACGAGGTCGTGCGTAATCACGAAGCAATCCGAAAAGATCAGAACCATGTGTAAATCAATCACATCTATCGGAATAATCGGCAAAGGTGCATTCGGTACACTAGCATTTAGCCTGGTGCCCAGCGGTGTTGCTCGGCACACGTTTGGGCCAGAGGATAACCAAGAGCAATTCTTGAAAGTTGCGCACTGCGACGCCATTCTTCTTGCCATACCTCTAGGCTCCTACGAGGATGTATTAACAAGACTCAAACCACATCTACACCCGGCAACCCTGCTGATTGATGTGTGCTCGGTTAAACTAGGGCCAGCGGAAATCATTGCCAGGCTGCTACCTGAACACAAGGAGGTCTTACTTACTCATCCACTATTTGGCCCCGAGACGTACTCACGAAGTGGCAGCAGTGCCACGCTCGTCGTTTGCACAGAGCTAACTGGGAAATCAAAGGATTTTATTAGGTTCTGCAGGGAACAGCTAAATATGAGCATAGTCGCCATGACACCCGAGAAGCATGATAAGGAAATGGCGTTCGTGCATGCCATGACGTTTTTTATAGCTCGTGGTCTGCGGGAAATCAATCTTGATCATCTCGTGCTTGAGACGCCGTCATTCCGGCATATCAAGCAACTAGCCCATCTGGATAGGATACATAGTCAGGAACTTTTTGAGACCATTGAGCTTGGCAACCCCTATGCAGCTATGGTCAGAGAACACCTCATCGCCAACCTGGAGCGAACCAACAATTCTCTAAAATAGTAAATAACCTTAAGCGAAACGCCCACCTCCATGGGCGCTTCGTAAAGCGATGGAAGTGGGCGGGGAGCTGGCCCTAGTTGCGGACCACCTCGATGCACGGTTCCGTGACGGGGCCGACGACGAGCATCTGCGGCTCGCGGTAGACGCCGGTCGGGAGGTCGAGGAATGGGGCATCTGGCCCGTTGAGGAACATGTTGTCCTCGTCATCCCAGGATGGCTCATCTGCCAGCGCCATGGCGATCACCTCGTAGGTGTAGCCGGTCAGGATCTGGAAGTACTTCCGCACCGTCTCCTCGTCAGCTCGATCGTTGCCGTCAGCTTCGTTCATGAAGTCCGCCAGCTCGTAGCGATCTCGACAAGACTGGTTGTAGGTCACCCGCACGAAGTGCGTCATGCCGTTCTCGATGCAGAAGGACTGCACTCTCTCCGATGGAACGTCACCGATGACCAACAGCACGTGCTGGCTGGATCCCGAGTGGTCGGGAATGTCGATGTATTCTCCTCCGGCTGCACCCATGGCTGCCTCCTTGGTCCTGCTACTGGCTTCGGCCAGCACCTTACACACTGCGTGCAAGGAATTAGAGCATTATATTAGTATAAATAACCTATTTTGTCAATGCTTACGGTTTTACAACAAGAGGAGTAAAATAGTGGTATGAAAGCCGCCCTCAAAATATCTCGTGTTAGCAAGAAGTTTGGTAAAAAAACTGCCGTCAGTAACGTGAGCTTGGTAGTTTCCGAAGGAGAAATATTTGGTTTTTTGGGCCCGAATGGTGCAGGCAAGACGACTACCATACGGCTCATCCTAAATCACATCAGCCCGAATGCTGGCCGCATTCATGTATATGGCAAAGACAGCGTACAGCACTACGAAGCAGTCCATGCACGCATTGGCTACTTAGCAGGCGACATGGCGATGTATACGGGCCTGAGTGGCTGGAACTATCTGAAATTTATGATGAATTTACGCGGCATTCGCGACATGACAGAAGTGAATCGGCTGGCAGAGGTACTTGAGGCTGACTTAAAGCCGAAGATTAAAACCCTATCGCGTGGCAATCGCCAAAAAATCGGCATTATTGCTGCGATGGCACACAAGCCCAGCCTTTTGGTACTCGATGAGCCAACCAGCGGACTCGATCCGCTCATGCAAGAAGTGTTTTATTCACTACTGCGCGAGCACAAAAAAGCTGGTGGCGCGACGTTTATGTCGTCACACAACCTCGCCGAAGTCGAAAAGGTCTGCGACCGAGTTGGATTCATTCGCTCCGGCAAACTTATAGAGGTCAGTAGTGTACGCGAACTGCGCAAAGCGGCGACCAAAGAATATCGCATCACCCTGGCCAGCACGCCTAACCCAGCGCATTTCAAGAACTTCAGCAGTGTAAGTAACGTCGAAATAAGCGGCAAGGAAATTACCTGCAGTGTGAAAGGCCGGCTCAATGAGTTAATTCGGGTACTGAGTAAATATGACGTGGTAAACATCGAAAGCCGTGAGCTCGAACTGGAAGAAGTTTTCATGAACCTATACGGAGAGCGCCATGTTTAGAACCATATTTACCAAAACTCTTTATGACAAACGTTGGATGATCTTTGGCTGGAGTATCGGCCTCGCCATTATGAACGCAGTGAACATGGTGTTTTACCCATCATTTGCCAACAGTAGTCAGTACACCGAGCTACTCAATCAGATGCCGCCGGAGCTCAAAAGCCTGGTTGGGCAATCGCTAAACTTTGGCAAAATCGAAGGCTACACCAACAGCCAAATCTTTGCACTGAACTTACCTTTACTGCTGATTATTCTAGTTATCATGTTTTATTCAGCGACATTAGCAGGCGAGGAAGACAGCGGCACACTCGGAAGCCTGCTTGCACAACCCGTCAGTCGGGCCAAAGTCTTGGCTCATAAGTTCCTGGCTGGTGTTACCATTACAGGTATTGTATCGATCCTAAGCTGGGTCGGACTAATTGCTGCAATTAAGGCAATTAATTACGACATTAGCTTGGTACGAACTCTAGCCGCTACGTTGCAAGCAATGGGTCTGGCACTGGTGTTTGGCAGCTTGGCATATGCAATTGGCGCCATTTCAGGCAGGCGGTCGTTGGCAGTCTCGGTGCCGACCGTTCTTGCCGTAGCTAGCTTCTTTTTATATTCACTAGCAGCTGGCGTAAAGTCGCTCGAGCCCTATCGCGTACTGTCGATGTTCTACTACTACAACAAAACCAACGTGCTAGAAAGTGGTCTTAACTATGCAACTTTGGCAGTATTTATAGCACTTACCCTTGGCTTTGTCGCCCTTGCCTGGCTCGGTTTCCGCAAACGCGACATAAGAAACTAGGGATTTTTATAGCTCTGCATAATTTGTTCGTCGCAACGCAGTAAAGTGCTTGCGCCTTCTTGCGAACCCATACATAATACATAGCGTCCGTTTGTACCACTACAACAGAAAAGAGCAACGGTGAGTGACAGCACGCAAGTCAAATCGAGAACGGCGGCACCTCCATGGGAGACCACCCAGGGTGGCAACATCGCCTGGAAGATTGGGGCAGAAAAGAGGGCCGCGACCGAAGGCGTGAGCGTGGCGGTAGCTGCCGCTCGCGAGTACGTCGGGTACGACAAGAAACGCCAACGGCGCCACCTGCTGGAAGACCTGCCGACGGCCGACGAGGTCAAGCTGGCTGCGGAGCACGCCCCGAACTACCTGGAGACCCTGCTGAGCAGGCTGGGCGGTGCGATCAGGCGTGAGCTGATCAGCCGGCGAGCACCCAACGCACCGGTGCGCTGCGAGCTGCTGGTCAACGAAGGCGAGCGGGAGTTCATCCAAGAGCTGCTGAAGCTTCGCGGCTACAGCAGCAGCTGGGATGACACCCACGCACTCGACATGGGCAGCCTGCAGGACGGTCGCAGCAACCAGGTGCTGCTCCTGCACATCCCCTGAGCTCAGCCAAGAGCTAACACCCGATGGTGCCACTACGGCATCATCGGGTGTGTTCATTTTTGCCATAATAATCAAAGAGATGAGTTGATGTATAATACATCTTGACCTAGAGGCGGAGGAGTCCGCACCTTCACACATAGAGGAGGTGGACAGAGTGTCCACACAATCAGAGTTCCTGACCGAAGTTGACGGCCACACAGTCGTCACCCCGGCCGGCAAGGAGTGGCTGGCCAAGATCCTGACCTCTACCGAGGACCAGGTGTATGCCTTCATGTCCGAAGCCGACCCCGTGATCGTGGCTGCGGCCATGGCTCGGCTCAGCCGTCGTGCTGGAGACATGCGGGTTGCCCTGCTCGACGAGTTCGCCGGCGATCCTGCCGACGCACCCAAGCTGATCAAGCGAGTCGTCACCGAATATGGCGATGACTCGGTGCAGCAGCTCATCACCATCCAGTTCGTAGTGGAGGGCGCCAGCAACATACTGACCAAGCTGCTGGAGTGGGGTCGGATCGGTGCAGCGTACCTGGAGCAATCCACGCGCTACATCTACTTCGACGAGAAGGGTCCGGACGGGAGATACCTGTTCTATGTCCCGGAATCACTCGAACCAGTGCTCGCCCAGCGTTACGAGCGTGACATGAACACGATCTTCGACATCTACTCGGAGGTCGTGCGTCGCGTCACCGAGCACGTGCGCGCTACCAATCCCAGGCCAGACAAGGCCGAGGACCCGTTCGGGCACAAGGGCTGGCCTGCAGTTACGCGAGCGCAAGCTTGTGATGCCGCACGTCCGCTCTTGCCGGTGGCAACCAAGTCAACCGTCGGTTTCGCCATGAGCGCGCAGGCCGTCGATGCACTGGTGATGCGGCTGCTTGCCCATGAGCTGCCCGAAGCCCAAGCGGTCGGCCGCAAGATCCTCGATCATGCCAGGCTGGTCGTTCCAGCGTTCCTAGAGCGCACTGACCGGCCTGACCGCGGAGGGCTCACTACAGAGTACTGGCGAGGCACCACTTCGGCCATGGCCGAGCTGGCAGACGAGTTGCTGCCGGCAGAACCCGCATGGTGGGACATGCGGTCGGTCAAGCTGACCAGCTATTGGCCGCACAGCGAGCTGGACTTGGCGCCAGCGATGCTGTTCGATCACTGCGGATTGTCACTTCGTGGCATCCAGACGCAGCTGGAGATGCACCGCGACTCGCACCGGGTCAAGGAGCAGATCCTCCAGGCATACGTGGGTGATCGGCTAAACCGTCGCCACAAGCCCGGCAGGGCGCTAGAGACAGCGCACTTCAGCTGGGAGCTGGTTGCAGATTACGGCGTGTTCCGCGATCTGCAGCGCCACCGTATGGTCGACGACCTGCGCTGGCAGCAACTACACCCTGGCTTCGGCTACGAAGTGCCCGAGCTGGTTATCAAGGCTGGCTGTGGAGGTCTGTTCGAGCAGGCCTACGCCATCTCGGAGCAGTTGTTCTCAGCTATGGCAACTGAGCACGCGGTGGAAGCGCAGTACGCAACCCTGCTAGGTCACCGCATGCGGTTCTGCATGACCACCAACCTGCGGGAGCTGTTCCACATGCTGGAGTTGCGCACCAGCCCCCAGGGGCACCCTGGCTATCGCAAGCTGTGCCAAGAGATGTACCGCGAACTGCGGTTCGTCTATCCGCGTTTGGCAGCCGCTATGCAGTTCGTCAATCAGAGTGACAACCTGGACGAACTCACCCGCATGGCAGCCGAACGCGCCACTGCAGCCAAGTTGGCGGGGCTGGACCAGCCAGAGGGCTAGTTGCCCTTCATTACTACCTGAATGAGATCCCGGTAGTCATGTTTGTTTTTCAAACAGATCTCGGGCCCCGCGGCAACGCGGGGCCTTTATATTTTGCAAATAGCATTATTCCTTAAGCTTGCTTTGTGAGGATTATGGTTCGATAATTTAGGTAAGAGAGTGATCGATGAGACTAACTCAGCTGAGGTCAATATGCAGAAGCGACTGAAACAAATTATCTTTGGACTCATGATGGCCGGCCTACTTGGCTTAGCCACTCCAGCAGCACAAGCAAGCACCCAGGCAACTGCCCAGGTTAGTTTTACCTTCGATGACGGGTTTCGAAGTGCCTACACGATTGCTGCGCCTACGCTGGCCGAATATGGCCTGGTTGGCACCAGCTACCCAATAACGAGCTGTGTAGGAACGCCAACGCGACAGTGTCCGGTTAAAAACTTTGGCTTTATGAGCTGGGCGCAAATCCAAGCCTTGCAAAACCAATATGGTTGGGAGGTGGGAAGTCATACGGTAACACATAAGGCTATGACCACACTTACGGCCGCCAAAGTCAGCCAAGAACTCATTAATAGCAAAAATGCTCTTACAAACCACGGCATAGCCGCCAACGCCTATTGCTCGCCATATGGTGACTACAGCAATAATGTGATTGCAGCTGTTGCTCGTAACTACACCTCGCACCGCGGTTTTGCCGACACTGGCTACAATACGTTTCCATATAATGATTACCTGCTGTACGTTCAGCCAGTACAGGTGGGAGTTTCTGTGGACCAAGTCAAAAGCTACATTGATTATGCAAAAGCCCACAATATGTGGCTGATTTTGGCCTTCCATGACATTAGCCCAACTCCCAGCCAAGACCCCAATGATTTTCAGTACAGCTCGGCCGACTTAGAAAGCATTGCTGCCTACACGGCCAGCCAGGGAGTCGCCTCGACCACGATCAGCCGTGGACTAGTGAGTGGCAATAATTTACTCACGAACGGAGACTTTACGAGTGGCTTGAGTGCTGGCTGGACTACCGATGCACCCACGCTGATTAAGCCAAATTCCCAAAACAAAGGCAGCTATCCAGGCGCTACACAGTCCATCGAACTCAATAGCGGCACCACAAATAAGCATCTGTTTTCGCCCAAAGCAGGCATCGAAGCTGGGCAGGCTTACGTATTAAAGACGTTTTTGAATGTAGTGAGTATCGACAGCGGAGAAGTTGGTTTTTATATCGATGAATATGACGCGACTGGAAACTGGATAAGCGGTCAATATAAGCGCGGTGAACGGAGTGCATTTGTCGAGAATGTGAATTTTGAATACATTCCTTCCTCAGCCAATGTAGCGCAAGCTCGCTTGCAAATCTTTACCACTGCCAATTCGGGCATAAAAGCCTACGTTGATAATGTGCAGTGGTTGAGCCAGGGAAGAACCATAACTCCGCCATCGCCACCCGAACCGAAGCCAGAGCCAACCAATCTGCTACCAAACGGAAATTTCGACAGTGGCCTGAGTCAGGGCTGGTGGACTGACAACCCTACAAATATTTCGACCGTAGTAGCAAACTTAGGTGGCGTAAATAATCGCGCTGCTATTGAATTCCGCGCTGGCACGACTAACTCGCACCTATTTTCACCAGCTGTTGCTGTGCAGCCAAGCACAACGTACACAATAAAGAACTGGCTCCTCGTCGACACGATCTCTAATGGCGCACTGGGTTACTACATTGATGAATATGACGCGGCGGGCAACTGGGTGAGCGGCCAATACAAGGCGAACATTTGGCAACTATACAATGGCGAATACGAACTTAGCTATACGCCAACTAGCAGCACTGTGGCCAAGGCTAGCCTACAGATAATTGTGAGTGGCGGAAGTGGTCTGCACGGCTACGTTGATGACGCACGTTGGTATGTCAGCCAATAGCTTGAGATACAAGCATAAGCAGTAATACAATATATTTGCCATAAATCAAGAGCAGTGTATAATGGGTTGTAGAGGGTGTTTGGCCCTCTTTTTTTAATGCCCAAAGGAGGACGTATGTACGGAGGTATGGGTGGTGGAATGATTGGCGGCGGTGGAACTGCAGCAGCAGCAACCACAGCAGCAATCGTCCTACCAAACACAGGCGCACCATGGACGCTAGAAGCTCTAGCGGTCGTAAGTGCACTCGTAGGTACAGCAATCGTTGCAAGCACTGTTGTGCGCGCAATGGCTGGCAAATCCTACACCAAATAATGCTGGGCTGGAGGGTCCTAGTAGGAATTATTACGCATGAAGAAATCTTCGATTCTCCTCACCATTCTCGGCACCACCCTCATCGTCTTCGGACTCAGCGTATTTGCGTATTCGCGTACGATCGCCCAACAGGGCACGAGCTCTGTAGAGCAGCCGTCACAAAAAACTGCACAGGCACCACAGAACGCTCAGCGCGTCGAAGCCACCATTTACGATAAACCAAGACTCCTCATTATTCCTCGGCTCGGCCTAACGCTCCCCGTAATTGACGGCCTATACAACCCAGCTACTAAACAGTGGAACGTCAGCAACGCCGCCGTGCAATACGCCACCATCACGACACCTGCCAATAATAATAGTGGCAATACCTTTATATATGGTCACAATTTTCCTGGCCTGCTCAAGCGTTTGCCGGAACTGCAAGCTGGTGATGAGATTATACTCGTGACTGAAAAGGGCTATTGGTTTACCTACCGTCATACTAGCCGCAAAGAGACCAATCCGCTTGATGACAGTTTGTTTTACTACAGCGGCCCACCAATTGTCACCATGCAAACGTGTTCTGGCGTATTCGACCAAAACCGCCTGCTCTTAACCTTTGGCCTCGTGAAGGTAGAGAAGTCATGATTCGCACAATTGCCTTCTATACTTTTATAACGCTAAGCTTTATTAATGTCTTGCACTATGGCGCTTACCTGGTAGGAGCAAACATTTACGACATTCGTGCGCTCAAGACTAAACATCGAGCGAGCAAACGCAGACGACACCGCGAAGTCCCACTGGTCAGTGTGTTGGTGCCAGCCCATAACGAAGCCCTCACAGTGCTGCGCTGCCTGGAATCGATTCACAAAAACAGCTATCGCAAACTGCAAATTATCGTCATAAACGATGCGTCAACTGATGAAACGGGCACTATAGCACAAGACTTTGCCAAGACTCACCAAAATAGTCGCAGAGATATTCGCGTCGTAAACAAGCGGCGCAATGTAGGCAAAGCAGCCGCCTTAAATTCCGTATTGCGCCGCGGCTATGTGCAAGGCGACTTAGTTATGACGCTCGACGCCGATTCATTCATCGCACCTGACGCAATTGAAAAAGCCGTGAAGTATTTTCACGATCCAAATGTAGCAGGTGTAGCAGCGAATGTCAGAATCATGCATCAGTCTTCGATCCTGGGTATTCTCCAGCGCTTCGAACACATGATTGGCTACCGATCAAAGAAATTCTATGACGTATCGAATAGCGAGTTTGTTGTTGGTGGCGTGGCCTCGACCTTTCGGAGAGAGGCAATGTCGCAAGTTGGCTACTATAATACCAATACTGCCACCGAGGACATTAGCTTGAGTCTTAAAATAGTCTCTCAGGGCAATAAGGGCTCACGCATCGTTTATGGCGTAGACATTCGGGCTATGACCGAAGGTGTGCAAACCTACAGAGCTCTTTTGAAACAACGCTACCGCTGGAAGCTGGGTACGCTGCAAAACCTGATCCAGTTCCGCAGCTTAGTGTTTAATCGTGACCGCAAATATTCAAGGATGCTAACGTTTTACCGTATGCCGATGGCTTTTTTGAGCGAACTTATGCTACTCGTAGAACCAATCATTGTGCTGTACTTACTAGTACTATCACTGCGTCAGGGCTACGTTGGTTTTGTCGCTGGTGCGTATTTGCTTATCTCGCTGATTACCGCCATTACTCTTTGGCAAGACGAGCACTTGCCGCTTAAACAAAAGGTAAGGCTCAGTGCCTACGTACCGTTCATGTATTTTGCGTACTACATTATGAATACCGTGCAAATTCTTGCCGTAATTCAATGTGTGCTCAAGCCAAAACGACTTTTAGGTGAAGCCAAAGAAGGCAATATGTGGAAGTCACCGGAGCGACTGGGCAAACACCTCTTAACTAGTTCGTAGAGTGAATCCCTAGCTGGCCTTTTTGGGCAATTGCACTTCGAGGCCATCGAGTTTGTCGTGCGGCGACTCATCTATGCAGGCCGATAGGGCAGCGAGAATGGCAGATTCATCAGCGTTTTGGCCAATAAATACTAGCCGAGTTTCGGGCGTTTGGTCGTGCCAATTATCCCAAGTAATTTCTGCCCGTGTACCGACGAGTTGGTAGATGTACTTTCGCTCATGCCCCTTTGTGCCAAGATCCACAAAACCTTTGGCGCGATATATGCTGGTGGGGATCTGTGTGTTTACAAATTCCTGAAATCGCAATGGGTGTAGCGGTTTGTCGCTCGTGAAACTGAACGTTTGGTAGTGAGAATGGACGTGATCGGCGTGCTCGTGATCATGTTCTTGCAGCTTTCGCGCATCGCGTTGAGAAAATACGTCTTGATCGAGCAGCAAATGAACTTCAACTTCGCCGCGGGTAGCTTCGAGAATCCTTGCTTTAGGATTAATGCTACGCACTAATGAGCGAATGTCTTTGATTTTAGCTGCAGGCACCAAATCAACTTTATTAATAACCACAAAATCACAATACTCAATCTGCTCACTGGCCGTACCGTGCTCCTGGGCATTTTTTTCTAAGTTTTCAGCATCGAGAACCGTAATAATGCTATCGAGATATACTCGTTGGCCTATTGTCTCTTTGAGCGTCATGGCCAGATCCTTTGGCTCAGCTAAGCCACTAGCTTCGATAATTATGTAATCAATGTTTGTGTCAGCATAAGCAAACTGATTAATCGCTTCCTGCAAATCAAGCGTTTCAAGGCTACAGCAAATACAGCCATTGGTGAGTTCGAGCTTCTTGTCAGTCTTATCAGCAATGAGTTCGGCATCGACATTAATATCGCCATAATCATTTACTACCACGCCAATGTTAAGGCCTTGATTGTGGGTCAGGAGGTAGTTAAGTAGGGTAGTCTTGCCAGCACCCAAAAAACCAGTTAGTACGGTAATGGGGAGTTTTTTAAAGTTAGGGTCTTTTTGTGGTCCGCTCTGCGTTGTTGTCATAGATCTATCATACCTAAAACCACAGAGTCGTGCTGCAGACGTGATGGATATGCTTGCGGGAAGGCCTAATTGGCACGATAATAATGTCGATCCGCCCACAACCCAAGGATAAACATGGAAAGCTACCAAATCCAAATCGATGTTGATCCAGTGGACGGCATCATGTTGCACCTCAAGATGCCCACGGGAATGGCCGAACACAGCGCCCTCGCCGATGAAATCGAGCTGTATAAGGCGCTGTTCGAGATCTCGAGCAGAATCACGAATGAGCTACCAAGAAACCTTCGGATCCACCCTGCTGTTCGTAGGGCCCAGATCGAAGAACTTGTTGACCAACTGCGAAGAGCATTTATCGCTCGTGCGGGGACAGCAACGAGCTGGTTCGGAGCTCTCAACGTGCTCGGACCTATGCCGCATGTTCCAGGATTGCTCAAGGATCCAACTGCGGGCTGCAGGGCTCTATCCGTTCTAATCCATGAGCTCATGGAACACGGGGCGCAATTCACCGAGAAGAGTGCCACACCACCGTGTATCGATGAAGACTAGAACCCAAGCGGCAGGGTGGGGTGGCCAAGGAGCTACCCCGCCCACGCGACCTATGAATTACGATATTCATGGGTCGTTTTTCGTATAAATCACCTATGCGCTTATGCTACAATATAGGTGATTTTATAATTTGAGATCTGGGTGGCAGAACTAGCGAATTCTTTATCTAAATACGAGCGAGTGGTGAGCTATGGTGCCGCCGGCGTACAGGCCGGTGCATTGCTGGCTATTGTAGTGGGTACAGCCCTAGGGCTCATTACCGACCACCAGCTGATTATCAGTTTTGTGATAGCACCGCTCTACATTGTAGGCCTAGGCTATGCGTTGCTTGGCCTAAAGCCAATGACGCAGCGCAAACCAGACTTAGCCTTGCTACTACTCGTAGCACCGCTCGCCATCAGCACTCTTATAATGGCCTACCTCGAGGGCGGCATTGAATCTGGCTACTATCTTTTCTGGCTCGTTCTCATTATGACAAGTGGTATATCGGGCATTATGGCGGTGGACACTACCATTAGTGTCGGTATTGCCTACTATTTGTTGCTTGCCGGTGTCAGCTTCGCCAGCGGCAAAAACTACGTAGGCGACTGGCCAGAACTCGTGGCGACGCTGCTGGCAATGTCTGTGGCATACGTGATCGCCCAGCAGGCCGAGCAGGTAACGCGTAACCGCGAAAAAGCCGAGAATTTAAGCGGCCAACTGGTCGGCGAACAAAGCAAAATCGAGCTAATGATAGAAGAAATCGCCGATGCGGTAATTGGCGTGAACCAAAGCTGCCAAATTGTGGTGTTTAATCGAGCAGCAGAAGAACTTACCGGCTGGGATCGGGCGAGTGCCATGGGGCTTCATTACAACAATGTCTTGGGGCTTCACGACCCGAAAGACCGTGCGATTCAAGATTCTTCTGATCCGTTTTTAAAGGCCTTTGAAGCGAGCGGCAAAATTAAGCTCGACGACTACTATATACTCGGCAAAAATGATGAAAAAATCATCTTTTCAATTGCGGTAGCGCCCACCAAAGATGCGTCTGGTAACTTAAGTGGTGCTATCGCGATTTTCCACGACATTAGCGAGCAAAAAGCCCTACAGCGCGAGCGAAACGAGTTTGTATCGACCGCCTCGCACGAAATGCGGACACCCGTTGCAGCCATCGAGGGCTATTTGTCGATGGCGAGCAATCCAAGGCTTGCTCAAATTGACGTGCGCGGCAAAGACTATATCGAAAAAGCGCACCAAGCAGCATTGCACCTGGGCAAGTTGTTCCGCGACCTGCTGAGCGTTACCAAACTAGAAGACCGCACACTCAACGACCACCCAGAGGTTTTTAGCCTTGCTGAGTTAACCAAACAAACCGTTGAAACGATTAATATGCTTCCAAGAGAAAAGGATGTAGTTTTGAGCTTCCGAGCTGAAAGCAAATTAATGGGCAGCAAAACGGTACTGCCGCTAGCCAACGTACTGGCCGACAAAGACCGCGTGCAGGAGGCGCTCAATAACCTCATCGATAACGCAATAAAATACACGCCACGTGGCAAAGTTGAAGTCACACTCGAAGAGGCCGACAGTCACGCTATTGTGCGTGTTGCCGACACGGGCATGGGCATTAGTCCAGAAGACCAGAAGCACTTGTTTGAAAAGTTCTATCGCGTTAATAATTCGAAGACGCGCGAAATAGGCGGAACCGGGCTCGGCCTATACATAAGCCGCAACCTAATAGAGCACTATGGTGGAAAAGTTAACGTTAAAAGCTCGCTCGGCAAAGGCAGTATTTTTTCATTTTCACTACCGCTTGCTTCAGAGCGACAAGCCAACTATAATAATGTCAAAGAGAGGGTAAAAAACAATGGCTAAAATTTTGCTAGTAGAAGACGATGTGGCACTGCGCGATGTGTATTCTGCGCGCCTGCAAGCCGAAGGCTATACAATTGTGACTGCCTCGAACGGCGAGGAAGCACTCGCAGCTGCAGTCAAGGAAATGCCTGACCTCGTATTGCTCGACGTCATGATGCCACGCATCTCTGGTTTTGACGTGCTCGACATTTTGCGCTCAACCCCAGAAACGAAAGCCGTCAAGGTAATTATGATGACCGCCCTGAGTTCACCAGAAGATCACGCTCGTGGCGAAAAGCTCGGCGTCGATAAGTATTTGGTAAAATCCCAAGTTACGCTCGAAGAAGTAGTGGCGAACATTGCCGAGGTAATTTCGCATGGCGGCGGTAATGCAGCTGCGGGCGAGCCAGTTGTTGGCGGGCCAAGCCAACCAACACCACCTCCTGCAGCCCCACCCGCGGCGCAATAATACCTATTCGCAACATAGCCCTGGGCAGCCTAGCTATAGCTTTGCTATAATAAGATTATGAAAAGAACGCTAATCGACCAGCTTACTCAAGCGGTCGATACACAAGTGAAGATTTTGGGCTGGGTAAGTGTCCGTCGTGATCACGGAAAACTCATTTTTTTAGACGTGCGCGACAGCACGGCCACCGTTCAAGTGGTGTATCAATTGAGTGACCAAGACAAAGAACTTATTGAAACGCTGAAGCCTGAATCAGTCGTAGAGATTATCGGCCAAGTCAAACAACGGCCCGAGCGCATGGTGAATCCAGAAATGAAAACCGGCACAATCGAACTTGGTGCCGAAAAAATTCACGTAATCAATCAAGCTCAAACCCCGCCATTTGAAATTCATGACAAGCACACCGAAGCAGGCGAGGAAGTGCGCATGCAATACCGCTACCTCGATTTGCGCAACGAACGCATGCAGCACAACATTCGATTCCGCCATCGCTTTATCAAGGCTTTGCGCGACTACTTGGACGCTCGTGATTTTGTAGAAATTGAAACACCAATTCTCACGAAAAGTAGCCCCGAGGGAGCACGAGATTTTATTGTGCCTTCTCGATTGAGCGAGGGTAGTTTTTACGCCCTACCGCAAGCACCACAGCAGTTTAAGCAGCTGCTTATGGTGGCAGGTTTTGAACGTTATTACCAAATTGCTCGTTGCTTTAGAGATGAAGACCTGCGCCTGGATCGCCAACCCGAATTTACCCAGCTTGATATTGAAATGAGCTTTGTGGACCAGGAAGCAATTTTAACGCTGTGCGAAGACATGTTCCGCGAAGTTATTCGCGAACTACTCCCTGAAAAGAAAATCCCTGATAGTTTCCAAAGACTCACCTACGATGAGGCCATGAGCAAACATGGCAGCGATAAGCCTGACCTGCGATCCAACAAGAAGGATGATGATGAGCTGGCGTTTGCGTGGGTTACTGATTTTCCAATGTTCGAGCGCGACAATACCGGCAAAATTACCTTTGCACACAATCCATTCGCACGACCGCGCGATGAAGACCTGCACTTACTTGATAGCGATAACCCCGAAGACCTGCTTAAGGTCCGTGCCTACTGCTATGACTTAGTGCTCAATGGTGTTGAAATTTCTTCGGGCAGCTTACGCATTCACGACCCAGCCTTGCAACACAAAATCTTTACACTCATGGGACTGAGCGACGAACAGACCAAAGAGAGATTTGGTGCTTTTATGAAAGCATTCACCTTTGGCGCGCCACCGCATGGCGGACTCGCTCCGGGACTGGATCGATTGATTATGGTCTTACTTAAGCAAGACTCTATTCGAGACGTCATTGCTTTTCCAAAAACGGGCGACATGCGCGACTTAATGCTTGGCGCACCAGGAAAAGCAGCATCAGAACACTTGCGCGAGCTTGGTTTGCAAGTGCGTAAACAAGAGAAATAACGAGGGTCGGGCGGACATGCAGCAATACACTGTACTTCTGGACAATTTCGAAGGACCGCTGGATCTACTGCTTCAGCTTGTTGAGCGCAATAAGTTAGATATTCGCGAGGTGGCAGTCAGCCAAGTTACCCAAAGTTACTTAGAGCACCTGCAACACTTTGAAATCGAACAAGAGGAAATGGGGCAATTCCTCACTATTGCGTCACAGCTATTGCTGACTAAAAGCAAACGAATACTGCCAAACCAAACGGCCGATAATGCAGGCGAAGAGCCGGCCCAAGATGTTATTGCCAGGCTACAGACTTACCAACAGTTCCGCGAACGAGCAGAGGCATTGCGCCAGAAATTCAACTCACCGTTCATATCTCGGCCCGAGCCACAACTAGGAATCTCGGCAAAAGTTCGCCGGGGTATCAACCTAAAGCCCCAGGAACTGCAAAGAACTTGGGAACAGCTCAACAAACTCCGTAAGGCTGTGGCAACTGTTCATACAGTGCAGACAAAACCGCTGAGCCAGAGCGAGGTAATAGCATGTGTTCTTACCAGACTCACTGAGCAGAGCGAGTTAACGCTCGATACGCTCATCAGGAACGCCGGCAGCCAGCATGAGGCAATATTATGCTTTTTGGCTATTTTAGAACTCGGTCGTCAGAACAAGGCTCGTATTGTACTCGTAGATAATGAAACCGTTTTGATTCAGCCTGGAGTGATGGTGTGAATCGCCAGGTCGCCAAATTGCATGCCTTACTATTTGCCCAGCCGGGCGGCGTAAGCCTGCAGGACGTAATGGAGTTCTGCCAAACAGGCCAACAAGCTACCTTGGCCCTCCTAGCTCGCTTAGAGCAGTGGCTAAAAGGTAGTGGTGTGAGCTTATTTGAGCACAAGGGGGTCTATGCCTTAGTTGTCGATCAAGAAGTCTCCGCTGCTATTGAAGAATTTTCACCTTCACAAAAACTTGATCTGACCCAGCCCATGCTGGAGGTACTAACCATTGTCGCTCACAGCCAACCCTGCACGAAACAAAGCATCGACGAGATTCGTGGGGTTAACAGCGAGCAAACCATTCGCAATTTACTACAGCTCGGATTGATTGAGGAATCAGTAGACCCAGCTGACCCTCTGGCGCTTACTCAACTAATTACTACCAGAGACTTTCTCATGCATGCAGGCCTCAAAAACATTGAGGAGCTCACGTCATGAACACTCGCCTCAACAAACGCATGGTCGAACTTGGGCTGGTTTCTTCTCGACGTAAAGCTGATGAACTTATTCAGACTGGCGGCGTAAAAGTAAACGGTAGTCCGGTTGAAAACCTGGCAACACGAGTCTCAGAAGACGACAGTGTGACCCTGTATGGCCGTAGCGGCAAAGCAAAGGCCAACATTACCATCGCTTTCAACAAACCTGTTGGATACATTTGCACCCATCGATCACAGCGCAATGGGCAAAAAACTATCTTTGATTTGCTGCCACTTAATTTTGCCAGCCTGAAAATTGCTGGGCGACTCGACAAAGATAGCCAGGGCCTCATGCTGTTATCTTCGGATGGTGAACTTATTCAAAAAGTCTCACACCCATCCCAAGGAAAAAGTAAAACCTACAGTGTCCATCTCGATAAAAAAGTTGACAACGACGACCTCAGCAAACTACTGGCTGGAGTAAAGCTTGCCGACGGCATGAGTAAATTCGCGGAGGCACGTCGCATCAAACCACAAATTATCAGGGTCGTACTCACTGAAGGGCGCAACCGCCAAATCCGCCGCAGCTTCGAAGCGCTCGGTTACAAAGTTATAAAACTTGAGCGTACAAAGATTGGCAACATGACGCTTGGACTCCTCAAGCCAGGTGAACATCGTTTCATTAAACCAACAGAGGTGCTCGATGCTTAATGCCATATCTGGCTTTTTGCTCGTCATAAGCAGCCTGCTGCCGGCTAATACTGCCGTACTCGCACTTCGCGAGAATGTCACCCAGCAAGCAGTACGCAACACTACGGACACTACGCCGAGGGTGCAATCAATTACGAGCAGCTACGCAGCCTTACCAACGACGATGCAGAGTAGTGATGCAGCAATCGACGCAAAAGCTGCTAAGTTTTACGACATTGGCTCAGCACGAACATTACTTGCTAAAAATACTGACACTCGGCTGCCAATTGCTTCGATCACCAAGATCATGACGGCCCTCGTGATATTGCAGAACCATGAGTTAAACGAAACAGTCACAATTCCGGCGCTACCACCACAGCTAGACGGCAGCCAAGCCATGGGCATTAAGCCAGGCGAGCAATTTGTGCTTTCTGAAGCGCTCGTGGGCATGCTGACGCTGTCGGCGAACGACATGGCCCAGGCCTTAGCGATTTGGGACAGTGGCAGCGAAGAAGAGTTTGTGCGCAAGATGAATCGCATGGCAGCAGAGTGGGGACTTGCGAACACCAAATATAGTGATGCCACTGGGCTGAGCAGCGAAGGCGCCTACTCAACAGCTGATGATTTAGTCGTACTCGCAACGATCGCACTTAGGAGCGGCTTTGTACGACAAGCCACCAGCCAGCCGCGCTACACAGTGCGAACCACCACCGGCAAGCCTTACGTTGTAACTACCACCAACCAGCTGCTTGGCAAAAACGGCGTGATTGGACTCAAGACGGGCTACACACTAGCGGCCGGTCAATGCCTCGTAAGCCTGACAAGACAAGGTGGACGTGAGATAATTGGAGTGATTCTGGGCAGCAGTGATCGATTTGGACAAACCAGACTTACGCTCAACCGCATAGAACGAATATATGAATGGAAGTAACATGAACAAAATTAAGAAACCAGTCGTACTCATCATTGGCCAGCCCAACGTGGGAAAATCAACTCTCTTCAATCGCCTAACCAATACTAATCAGGCAATTGTGGCGGACGTTGCGGGCACCACTCGTGATCTTGTCGAAGGCGAGGTAGAATGGCGCGGGCAAGCATTTCAGCTGGTAGACAGTGCTGGGCTCGCCAAGTCAGATGATTTTTTAGTCCGCCGTGCTCAAGATAAAATTGCCGAATCTATTGAACAGGCCGACCTGGTTGTGATGCTGGTTGATGCAACGGTACCGATTGATGCGCACGACCGCAAAGTCGCCCAGCAAATATTAAAAAGCGACAAGTCAGCCATCCTCGCGCTCAACAAAGTTGATAAGACTCAAAAATCTGGCCCCGCCGATTCGTTTGAACGATTGGGCATTAAGCACATCGTACCACTCGCCGCCATAAGCGGGCAGGGTAGTGGTGATTTATTGGACGCCATAGTAGAGCAAATTGAGGCACCACCAACCGAGCTGGCCGAAACTGATTCCAACACCATTCGAGTAGCCATCCTTGGTCGACCCAACGTGGGTAAGTCAAGCCTACTCAATAAGATTATTAATTCACCTAAGGCACTGGTTTCAGACGTGGGTGGTACAACGCGCGACATTAATTATGGCTCGGTTGAGTTCGGTGGAAAAACGATTGTCTTTGCCGATACTGCCGGGTTGCGTCGTCCGGGCAAGATCGACCGAGGCATAGAGTACTTTTCAAGCTTACGTACCAAAAAAGCCATTGCCTGGGCACACGTTTGCTTAGTTCTCTTGGATGCCAATGAGAGCAACGTAGCACAAGACCAGAACATCGCTGGCTTGGTCAAAGAAGCTGGCAAGGGCTTGGTGCTCGTAGTCAACAAGTGGGACGCCGTCGAAGACAAAGACGACAACACGATGCAGCGCTTAGCGAATTACATTAGCGCTCGGTATCAGTTTGTATGGTGGGCGCCGCTTATCTTTACTTCGGCAATCACCGGGCTTAATCTAGATAAAATCTTTGAGCTCATTACCAACATCCACCACAACACCAGTACTACTTTGCCCACAGCCAAGCTCAATAAGATTCTGCAGCAAGCCACGGCCAAACAGCCGCCAGTTGGCCTAAAGAATACACACCCTAAGCTGAACTACATAACCCAAACCGGCACAAATCCGCCCGAATTTACGATTTTCGCCACACATCCAGACATGATTCAGTTCTCTTACCCTCGCTATCTGGAAAACGTCTTGCGTGAGAACGGCGAATTTGCCGGTACTCCTATAAAAATCATCTTCCGGCACAAACGCAAGGAGGAGCGATGAAGCTTGTTGTTGGCTTGGGTAATGTAGGCGCGCAGTTCGCAAACACCCGTCACAATGCAGGTTTTATGGTCGTAGATGAGCTAGCAAAGCAACTCGATGCCACCCCGTGGGAACACAAACCCAAACTTTTTGCCTTTACAGCTACCAGCTTAGTTGGCGCAGACAAAGTAATGCTCGCTAAGCCCGATACCATGATGAATGTGAGTGGCAAAGCCGTGCGAGCCTTGATTGATTTTTACAAAATTCCACTCGAAGATGTTTTGGTGGTTTCTGATGATTTAGACTTAGCGTATGGAAAAATCCGCGTGCGCCAGGGAGGCAGTAGCGGAGGACAGAATGGCTTGCGCTCAATCATTGACTCGGTTGGAGCAGATTTTGTGCGCATGCGAATCGGCATCGCCAGCGAAGATAGACGCGAACATGCTCCAAGTAACTTCGTACTCAGCAGCTTTAGCGACTCCGAAGCAAAACATTTACCAACTATTATAAGTGAGGCCACACAAATTGTCCGCCAACTCATAACTGACGGTGTAGAACATATTTCTAAGACAATTTTAGACAATTAGCCCAAAATTCGACTGCTTCAGTAGCGATACTTATACGAACAGTTTAGAATTAAAAGAGACTCGCTTCAGTTAAGGAGTCGAGTCCGTTTTAACACCCTCTAATGCCCCCTATATATTTGGGATTTTGCAGTCGCTTCAAAATAAGACCGTGGCAATTAAAGGGAGTAATCTGCTCCGAGAACCTAAAGGAGGGTGAGTTTTAGGTTTAGCCTCGAGAGCAGATTACTCACTTCAATAATGAGGTGAGTATTGGTGTGAGGTGCACTCTCTTGAAGCCATTTTTAGGTGGCTTTATAAGAGCCTATGTATACTAACATAGTATAAGCTTTTTGTCAACACTTTTTACAGGAGAATATTCTTACCTTTTATGCTTTACAGGTTAGAATACTAATATTTCTATGCAATATATAGATTATAAAAGCAACAATTTTCCGCTACTGTTACGCGATATAAGCTCACCACCAAAAGAGCTTTTCGTACTTGGGAACATACCCGATCTACCAATGGTCGCAATTGTAGGAAGTAGAGCCGTGACTGACTATGGCCGCCAAATGACCTACCGCCTAGCTTACGACTTGGCAAAAGCTGGCTTGTGTATAGTGAGCGGCTTGGCACTCGGCGTAGATGCCATAGCACACCGAGCAGCGCTTGAAGCCAAGGGTGCCACATTGGCAGTGCTAGCTGGCGGACTCGACTGCCCATCACCACGCTCGAATTATGGACTTATGCAAGAAATTCTAGCAGCTGGCCATGGTGTAATAAGTGAATACCCGGCAGGGACAACTTCATTCAAACAGAACTTCCCGGCGCGTAACCGTATTATCGCCGGTCTTAGCCTGGCAACTGTCATAACGGAGGCTAATGCCAGTAGCGGCTCGCTTATTACCGCTAATTTTGCTTTGCAGGAAAACCGCCTCGTCATGGCCGTTCCAGGCAACGTTACCAGCCCGCGCTCAGCTGGACCAAATAATCTCCTGAAATGTGGCGCCAAGCCAGTTACCGATGCTGTTGATGTGCTCTCTGAGCTAGGCCTAGAGAGTACCGTCGTAAAATCGCAAAAGCGCAAGGCAGACTCAGCCGAAGAAGCACGCCTTATGGAATTGATCGAATCAGGGTACCTTACCACACATGATTTAATTGATAACTGCGACATATCGGCCGATAAAATCGCCAGTATGCTGAGTCTGATGGAAATAACCGGCAAAATCCGCAATATTGGTGCTGGCCAATGGGTGCTTACCTAGAATAATCTTGTAAAACCACTCAAACGAGGTAATAATATACTGGTTCACACCTCAATGCCGGGAGGCTACCTTGAACCTACAACATCAATACAGTGTTCCAGCCAGATCAACCTCTAAGCCAGAGGGAGGCATCGCCACCTTCTGGCTCGTCATGATCATCCTAGGACTCGCTGCATTGTTCGGAGTGACCATCTGGGCTGGCTTCACCAACCGGAACCCCCTGATAGAACAGCCGAGCAGGAAGACCGTTCGCGAGATAGATGACGCCACAACCTACAAGGTGATCTACCTGGGTGAGAAGTGGCTGTACTGCATTGCTGGTTACGAGGGTCAGGCCCAAGTGATCAACAGCTGCGACTACAGCCGCTTCTACCGCGACCATCCGAAGCTGGGCAACAAGCCGAGCTGAACTTGGCCAAAGAGGGGTGGGGCGGTAATGATACGCCCCACCAAAGAACTATGCATACACGCGACTTGAGAGCAAAGCCTTCAGGTCGCTTTGCATTTGAGTAACACTGTCTTACAGATTGGTATTTTGACAAGTCCATAACCACTCTGTATAGTCTCTGATTGTGACTTTAAGCCAACCTTCATGGTGGCTTACTATATTAACTTGCAAAGCAACCTTATAAGCATTAGCATTACAAAGACATGACCAAAAACCTCGTAATCGTAGAAAGCCCGGCCAAGGCAGAAACAATTGAGAAGTACTTGGGTAAAGAATTCCAGGTACTCTCGAGCATTGGCCACATTCGCTCCATCGCCAAAAAAGGCAAGGGTGGCGCTGAACCTATTGAGGTACAAAACGGCTTCAAAACTACCTACGAAGTTGATCCAGAAAAAAAGAAGGTGATTACTGAACTCAAGAAGGCCGTTAAATCAGCTGAGGCTGTGTGGCTCGCTACCGATGAAGACCGCGAAGGGGAGGCTATTGCATGGCATTTATGCAAAGTGCTCGGCCTAGATACGAGCAAAACGAAACGTATTGTATTCCACGAGATTACCGAGTCCGCGCTAAAAGAAGCAATAGCTTCGCCACGCACGGTGGATATGAAGCTGGTAGAGGCTCAACAGGCGCGACAGATCCTTGACCGGATTGTAGGCTTTGAGCTTTCGCCGGTCGTATGGCAGAAGGTACCTGGTGGCAAATCCGCCGGACGCGTACAATCGCCAGCCGTTCGACTACTTGTGGAGCGCGAGCGAGAAATTCGTGAGTTCAAACCAACTGAGCAGTATAAGATTACAGCGGAATTTCAGCATAAAGCCGAACCGTTCAAGGCCGAGTTGCCAACAAAGTTTGAGAGCGAAAAGGCAGCTCACGATTTCCTAAAGAGCCTCATTGGTGCAGATTTTAGTGTGTCAGATGTAGCTACCAAACCCAGCAAGCGCAACCCTGGTGCACCTTACACCACTAGTACCCTGCAGCAAGATGCCAACTCTCGGCTCGGCTTTAGCGCCAAAGCCACCATGACAGCAGCGCAAAAACTCTACCAAGAGGGTAAAATCACCTACATGCGTACTGATTCAACGAACCTGAGTGAGCAGTCGCTTAAACAAATAGAGCAGTATATTGGCAGTCAGTTTGGCATAAACTACCAACACCCTCGCCGATTCAAGACAAAGTCGTCCAGCGCCCAGGAGGCCCACGAAGCAATTCGACCGACTGATGTTTCCCAAGAAAAAGTCAGCAGCAATGCATACGATCAAAAACTCTATGATTTAATTCGCCGACGCACCCTAGCCAGTCAAATGGCGCCAGCAGAGCTGGAACGAACCAACGTAACTATTAACATCTCAACCGCTGCGGAGACTTTTGTAGCCAAGGGGGAAGTGGTGCTTTTCGATGGCTTTATGAAGGTTTACGGCGGCGGCAAGCAAGATCCTGACCTATTACCAGCCCTTGAGAGTGGCGACGCCTTACAGCTCAACACCGCCCAGGCAAAACAAATTTTCAGCAAGCCACCAGCCCGATATACCGAAGGTAGTTTGGTGAAAAAACTCGAAGACCTCGGTATCGGCAGGCCCTCTACGTACGCAACAATTATTTCGACTATCCAAACACGGGGTTATGTCGAGAAGGGCGAAGGTGAAGGTGAACCACGTGATATTATTTTGCTGTCATTAGACAACAAAGAAGTTAAGAAGGAAGTTATACAAGAAAAAACAGGCGCCGACAAAGGAAAGCTCGTTCCGACTCCGAGTGGGGAGCTGATCAGTGATTTCTTACATGCCTACTTTACCCAAGTGGTGGACTACGGCTTTACAGCTAAAATCGAAGATGAGCTCGATGAGGTTGCAGCCGGCAAAATGCCGCGCAATACTATGCTCAATGACTTTTACGAGCCATTTCATAGCTTGATTAAAAAGTCAGGCACTATCGAGCGTGCCGCCGTGGCACAAGCCCGCGAAGTTGGCGTTAACCCCAAAAATGGTCGCATGATTTACGCCCGTTTCGGCAAATATGGGCCAATGCTACAGATGGGCAGCACCGACGACAAAGAAAACAAGCCGACATTCGCTCCTATGCCTGCCGGCAAGCGCATCGATGACGTTTCGCTCGAAGAAGCGCTGGTAATGTTTAAACTGCCGCGTACTGTTGGCCAAACAGCAGACGGCGAAGAAATCACCGCCAATATCGGCCCGTTCGGCCCATATGTAAAAATCGGCAAACTCTATGTATCTATTAAGCCAGAAAGTCCCTTCGACATCACCCTAGAGCGCGCACGAGAGCTTATTGAAGCCAAGCAAGCAGCTGAAGCAGCTAAGTTCATCCAGCAGTTCAAAGACGAGGGCATTGATGTGATTAATGGTCGATACGGCCCCTACGTAACCGATGGCAAAAAGAATGCCAAGCTGCCCAAGGATGAAGATCCAGCCAAAATTTCACTCGAAAAACTTAAGCAAATTCTAGACGAAGCGCCTCTTAAAGCAAAGCGTCCACGTCGTCGCAAGCCCTAAGCCTTAATCTGTTACTACAAAATATTCATCGATTTTTTGTGTTGACTAATACCATTGTATATAGTATAATTGCTCATGTCGTATTCGATCATAAGCCGTTGGCTGATCGAAATAACTGCTAACAGCGAGGGTGAACGTAAGCAATGACTAAAACGAACCGAACTCAATATCAACTAGAAGATTTACGAGCCATGATAGAGGCTTCACTCGAGATTTTGCGTAAAGACAGAGACCGCGAAATCTTAAGTAAGCGCCATGGTATTCTTGGTAATGAACCACAAACACTCGAGCAAATCGGCCAGCAAATGGGTATTACTCGTGAGCGGGTTCGCCAAATCGAAAAAGCTGCTCTTACACGCATCCGCCAAGAAGAGGAGCTGAATCCTGCGTTAACAAAAGAAGTCCTAGCAGTACTCAATAACAAAGGTGGTATTGTACGTTTTGAATACATTACAGATGAGCTTACAGGTGGCGATTTTGCCCCAGAGCTTGGTTTTATTATCCGAACGAATCCAAAGTTTCACTATCTGGATAAAAACGACCTGCATGACAATCTAGTATTGCTAGCGGACGTATACACCAGCGAAGATGTTAAAGCCCTTCATGATGAAATTTATAAAGCCACAAAGGCAATCGGCAAACCGGGCAAGTTTTCACTTATCGCGGCAAAAATCGATGGCCCACACAAACCTGAGTCACTCAAAGAAATTGCCTATGCATCAGCAAAATTAGCTGAGCTGGAGGACAATTGGGGACTTAGCAATTGGCCAGAAGTGAATCCGAAGAGTATCCGCGACAAGGTATATTTGGTGCTTAAGAAAAACGGCCGACCTATGCATTTTTCAGATATTGCCAATAAACTGAGTCAAGTTCAGGCAAATCCAAAGAAAGTAACTACCCAGGCAGTGCACAACGAACTTATTAAAGACAAGCGTTTTGTTTTAATCGGTCGCGGTATTTATGCATTAGCGGAATGGGGCTACCAAGCAGGTACGGTAGCTGATATCATAGAAGAGATCCTACGAGAAGAGTCACCTTTAAGTAAAGAAGAAATCGTACGCCGCGTCCTAGCTCGTCGCCAGGTTAAGGTAACGACGATTGCACTCAACTTACAGGAAAAACCACAATTCGAACGAGTTGCTAAAGCAACTTACCAGCTTAAAAAGGCGTAAAACATACTAATGGACATTTTTGCTACGACACTGGGTGCTATATTTTCATTTGTAGGTATAGTGCTATTTAAGTATTGGGGCTGGCTACTCATTGCAGCCTATTTAGGCTGGAAAATCGTCAAGAATAACAAAGCAACGGCATTCGTGCAGCAGTCTGAGCACGCCATCTTGCAGATTATTGTGCCGAAAAACAATGAGAAAAAAGAACTCTCTGCCGAACAGCTGTTTGCTAGTTTGCATGGTATTTTACGACCAAGCAGCGAAACCGAATCAGGTGAAGTCATTCAAGAACATATTAGCTTTGAAATTGCCTCCGAAGAAAACGTGATTAACTTCTACGTCTGGGTACCAAAACACCTCAAGAACTACGTGGAAAGCCAAGTCTACGCTCAGTACCCAACCGTGCAGATTCAAGAAGTGAGCCATGATTATGCCCAGAAGGACCTCAAGGGTAGAGAAGTGCATACCGCCGAGGTTGTGCTGGACAAAGATGATGTCTTACCAATCCGAACGTTTCCAAGTTTCGAAGTTGACCCCCTGGCCGGTATTACTACAGCCCTTACCAAGTTAGCAGAGACGGAGGAGCTATGGGTGCAGTTCTTGATGCGCCCCATTGACGATAGTTGGCATAAACGATCCATCCAATACATCGATGAAATAACCAAGGGCAAAGCACCGCGCTTTGGCGCCACCTGGGAGCAGAAGCTCATTATGATACCTTTTCAATGGATAGGCGCACTCATCCATGCTGCTTTTATTGGACCCAATGCAGCAGCTGACAAGAAGGATGACAAAAAAGACGCCAAGAAAGAGCTTAGCACTGGTCAGAGCACCATAAACGCCGCGGTAGAGACTAAGGCCCAGAAGCTTGGCTACCAGGTAAAAATTCGCGTGGCCTACATTGGTGGCGATGCGCCAGCCGCACGTCAACGCGTTCAAGCCCTGGTTGGTGGTTTTAAGCAGTTTAATACCATTAACCTCAATGGCTTTTCTGGCAGCAGCATACACAGCGGGCAAGAAGCATTTGGCGAATACCAAGCTCGATACTTCGGCGACGAAGGGTTTATTCTGAACATTGAAGAACTTGCTAGTTTGTACCACTTGCCGCACATCTCGGTAGAGACGCCAAATATCGCCTGGACCTCCACGAAAGTAGGCGAGCCACCAACTAACTTGCCGACCCTATCTAACACAGCCGCTGGTGATTTAAGTTTGTTTGGCACTACCACCTTCCGCCAGGGCGACATCAAATTCGGCATTAAACGCAGCGACCGCAAAAGGCACTTCTACGTTATCGGTAAGAGTGGATCAGGTAAGTCCTTCTTGCTCGAGCTGCTTGTGATGTCTGACATCTACCATAATGAAGGCTTTGCCATTGTGGACCCGCACGGCGACTTTGCTCAAGACATGCTACGCCACATTCCAAAAGCGCGGCTTGACCAAGTAGTCTACTTTAATCCGGCCGACACCGAGTGGCCAATTGCGTTTAACCCAATGGAAAACGCTGACCCGAATATGCGTGCCTCGATTGCATCTGAAATCGTTGGTGTACTTAAGAAAATGTTTGGAGACTCTTGGGGTCCACGACTTGAACACATCCTGCGCTTTACGCTTCTTGCCTTACTCGAAACACCAGATGCCACACTGCTTGGGATTACGCGTATGCTCACCGATAAAACCTACCGAAAGCATGTTATTAATAACGTAACTGACCCTGTCGTGCGTGCCTTCTGGGTAAATGAATTTGCTTCTTGGAATGATAAGTTTGCCTCTGAAGCCGTTGCGCCAGTTCTTAATAAGGTCGGTGCCTTCACGGCCAACCCACTGATACGTAATGTACTTGGCCAAACGAGATCGAGCTTTGATATTCGCAAAATCATGGATGAAGGCAAGATTCTTGTTGTCGACCTTTCGCGTGGACGACTCGGCGAAGATAACGCGAGTATTTTGGGTGCTTTAGTTATTACTAAAATCCAGCTGGCAGCTATGAGTCGTGCCAATATCGTCAATATCGATGACCGACGTCCATTCTACTTGTACGTTGACGAATTCCAGAACTTTGCAACTGATTCATTCGCCGTGATTCTGTCTGAGGCACGTAAGTACGGCTTGTACCTCACAGTAGCCAACCAGTACATTGCCCAAATGCCTGATGAAGTAAAAGACGCTGTATTCGGTAACGTTGGCTCGATGGTGAGCTTCCGAGTCGGCAGTGAAGATGCCGCCTACTTAGCAAAGTATTTTGAGCCAGTCTTTGAGCCGCTCGATCTTGTAAACCTTGGCCTGAGACAAATCTATGTAACCATGAGTATCGATGGTGAAACGAGCTTGCCGTTCTCTGCTCGTACATTGAGCATTCCAAAACCGGCGCATGACCATACTCCTGAGATTATTGAGCTTAGCCATCAGCACTTCAGCACGCCACGTACAGAAGTAGAACGCGTTGTAGCTGAATGGTGGGGGACTAATCAGAATGAAGAAAAAGCGAACACAGCAGATGGAGCAACCAAAGAGCCCCAAATACCTACCTTCAATAAACATAAACCGAACATAGAAGGTATTGAGCCAAAACAGTACAGTGCCCAAGTTGCCAAACAGCGCAGTGGGCAGCACAAAAAAGCAGGCGATAGAGGTAGCACCAGAGGTTCAGGTGGTGCAAACCATGGTGGGCGCAACAGATCACGTCGTAAATAACGCACGTTATTCAAAAGTAGAGAAGTTAAGCAAAAAGAATCCACTGCCGTAAAAGCTGTGACTTCTCTATCTTTACGCAAAATATTAGGGAGACCTTAGTACCCCTATATACATATTATGGAGCTAGTTTCCTGCGCTTGTTGTCGCGTATAGCATATATACAGCGCCAGAATAGACTTTAACGCATCCTACAAGCTTCTAAAGTCGTCTTGCTAATAAATAGGCTGCAGAACACGAGTAAGAGTGAGTAGCTTACTATGCGGTGAAGTTGGTACGAGTATTACGAAGTATTAAGCACCTAACTAATTATAACGATTTTGCCTACATATAGGCCAAAAGGAGAGGTATAAACACACAGCTCAAAGCATAAAAACTATATGTCGCACAATGTACCTTTTGCGACGAACACCTAAGTTATTAATACATTTGTGTATTTAAACAATTTATATCAAATATTTGGGTTTTTGATTTTTTCTAATTTTTACCCGCCTATACTATCCCCGTGTGCTTACCTTAGACGGCTACTTCTTAGGCATATATTTGTTCAGACAAAAACCGAACTTAATGAGGGTGGTTTTAGCCTTATTTGTAAAAAACTTTGCCAGCGATCCGTAGATCAATGTATTCCTTGGGGCTAATCTTTTTCGCCATAACAGAACGATAATCCATTATCTGCCCTTCTACATTACGTGTAGTATCAAACTTAATCACTATCCCCTGCTTTGTCTTAATGGCCAGTTCGGTTGTTGTTTCTGGCACACTTATCGAGGCTACCACAACACCTGCGCTAGCTAACTTTGTATTCAAATCAGTCACAAATGCCACAAAGCTACTTGGTACGATTTTTTGACCGGTTTTTACTGGTAAATTCGTGCTATCCTCCACCGTTGGCAACGACGTATTGAGCTTTTGTTGTTCGGCGTACGCCACGCCATTACCTGATAGTACAAAAACCGAACTACCACTCTTCCACTGCAACGTGGCCTGCTGCTCTTTAATGGTTACTCGCAAGCCACCGAGTAAACTACGCTCCACCCGCACTTCTTCTAATTGGTAATTTGCGGCCCTTAACTCTTTAGCCAGGCCTTCTGGATTAACAAAAATAGCATTATCGCCCAAGAAGGACTTATTTAACAGTGCCACAACTTGCTGCTGTACTTCGGCGGCAGTCAACTGTTGGTTGCCACGAACGGCAATTGTGCGGACGCGAAACAGGGGTGAAAAGATTACAATATAAAACAAGCTTAGAACCACTAGCAAAGCTAGAATCGGCTTAATATAGCGCCCTACATGAATCTGTTTTTTTGGCTGCTCATAGTTGGGCCGATACCCTCCTGAAGTGCCAAAACTAACCTTACGCCCTCCTCGTTGCTGCACCTGCTACTTCTCCCCTTGCCCGACATTATGCAGAATCTTGGCCAACCGCTTGGCAGCGTCTTCTTGCGCAAACTTCATAAGCGTGCTGCCAAGATAGCGCATGTCGTTTGGCGAAGCAAAAAGCTTTTCTATTTCGTTTAATAAGCGCATACCGGTGAGATCTTTCTCTAGCAACAAGCGAATTGCACCGGATCGTGCCAAGTATTGCGCGTTTACTAGCTGCTCGTTATTGGCAGCCGTCGGCAGTGGGATGACAATTGCAGGCTTACCCCAATGCATAAGCTCAGACAAGCTATTCGCACCGCCACGCGACACAACTACATCGGCTAAGGCATATGCCAAGCCCATTTCGTCTCGCAAAAAACTCTGTGGCTTGTAGCTAGCTTGCACTTCTTTGGGCATGCGACTCGCCAAGAAACGTGCTCGCTCAATATCCGCCTCTCCCACTACATGAATTACGTTATATCGCTTCGCAAACGCCTCCATGTGGTCAAACACAGTACTGTTAACAGCTTGTGAACCCAACGAACCACCAAAGATAAGTATGTTTGGTTTTTGTTCTGTTATCTCAAAGTGCATTCTTGCTTCACTGCGCGACCCGGTTAACGCGGCACTGCGTAACGGATTACCCGTATAGACCAGGTTGGTTAACTTGTAGTCTTTATAGAACTCCGTCGGAAAACCTGTCGCCAAGACTTCTGCATTCTTGGCTAAGATTTTGTTGGTCATACCAAGCACCGTGTCGGAATCATGTAAAACAAGTGGGATCTTGAGCCACTTGGCAGCCAAGCCAACAGGCAGACCAACGTAGCTGCCTTTTACAAATACGACGTCTGGCTTATACTTGCGCACCACTTGGTACGCTCGAAATACGCCACCATTAAACTTAAAAAAATCTTTAAAATTATGCCAATTCGTACGCGCGTCAATTGCCGCCTCGTAAAACTTTCGGCCGTAGCGTCGGAACTTACCCGCTGGTATGCGCACGTATTCGATACCCGCGCCAGCAAGGATTTTTTGTTCCATAGCACCGCCAGAACCAATAAAGAGAACTTCTAAGTTTTTATCGAGACGTCTTAACTCTTCGAGTACCGCCAGTATGGGCGAAATATGACCCGCCGTTCCGCCCCCCGACACCACTATTCGCATCTGTTGTCTCCTTTAGAGTGTATTTTGAAATATTTTGCAGGATACCCACCGCGGCAAGCGACGCAAGCATACTCGTGCCACCGTAGCTGATAAAGGGTAAAGGAATACCCGTGAGAGGTATGAGGTTTAGCATGGCCATAATGTTGATAATAGCCTGAAAGCCAAACCAGCCTACAATGCCTATCGAAACGAGCCTGGAGAAATCATCAGGCGCACGCCGTACGATGTTGAGTCCTCTATATATGAGGACCGCAAAAATCCCTACAACTGTCATGGTACCCCAAAGCCCAAATTGCTCGCCGAGAATGGCGAAAATCGAGTCATTGGTTGATTCGGGCAAGTAGCCATAAGACTGCAAGCCTTTCCCCAAGCCCTTCCCTAGTATACCACCTGAGCCCAGTGCAATTAAGGCCTGATTGATGTGATAACCGGTACTACTCACGTCCTCTTTATGGTTGAAAAAGGTCATAACACGGGCCAAACGATATGGCTGAATCAAGATCATCGCCACGCCGCCGGCAGCAAAAATACCCAGTGTGCCGCCATAGAGCCACAATGGCATGCTGGACATAAAAAGCATACTCATGCCAGACAGTAGCAAAACCATGGCGCTGCCCATGTCTCGCTGTACAAATACGGCCAAAAACGTGGCCGAACCTAAAATCAGCAAGAACGGCACGAGCCCTTTTGCAAAGTTACTTAGTTGCGACTTGTTTTTATCTAACCATGTGGCTAAATATAAAACCAAACTAAGCTTGAAAAACTCTACAGGCTGGAAGCTAAATCCGCCCAAACGAACCCAACGCGTTGCACCATTGGCCGAGTTCGACAAACCTGGGATGAGGACCAAAAGCATCATCACGAACGTGGCGATAAACATATGAAGTGAATATTTACGCCAAAAATCATAGTGGATCTTAGATACTCCGTACCACACCAGCAAACCAAGCCCAAAAGCAATTAATTGAGTGCTAAAGAACGTGTTTTTACCACTACTTCCACCGGTAATTGATAATTTCACAATTGAGCCAGTTGCATAGAGCATGATTAGCCCTATTGCTACCAGCGCAAACACCAATACTGTCAGTAAATAGTCTGGTTGGTGAGCTCGCCCCGTGTCGGCATGAGCCTGCCTAGCGCCATTTACTACCCTCCTGCCGACCACCCTAACCTCGTGCTATCAAGCCGATAATAATACCTAGGACCGAGCAGACGGCACCAATCACCCAAAACCGCATTGTAACTTTGGTCTCAGGCCAACCAATCGCTTCAAAATGATGATGCACGGGAGCGGATAAGAAAATTTTGCGCTTAAAGATCTTTTTAGAAAGTATTTGCAACGAACTTGATCCGGCTTCAGCTACAAAAACTGCGCCGATAATTGGCAAAATAAACACCGTGTTCGTCAACATGGCTACCATACCAAGCGCTGTGCCCAGAGCAAACGAGCCGCTATCGCCCATAAAAAAGCGAGCTGGATAGATATTAAACCAAGTATAAGACAGCACAGCGCCAACCACAGCTGCACAGAAGGCTGCTATGCCGATATTACCCTGTACGAGCGCTATAACCGAGTATGCTCCAAAGGCTAGGGCAAGCAAACCGCCAGACAGACCATCGAGGCCGTCGGTAATGTTGACGGCATTGGCGGTAGAGATAATGACCAGCATGAAGAGCGGGATGTACCATAAGCCAATCTCAAAACCACCTACTGCCGGCACGTGGATGATGCTAAAGCCTAGCTTAAAGTAAAAGTAAAAAGCACCCAGTGTAGCGACCAGTAAGATAAGTAAAAACTTAATCTTGCTGCGTAAGCCAGCCACACCCTTGCCCGAACCACGGATGTTGATAAAGTCATCCAATAGCCCAACTAAACCAGCACCAACGAGGCCAAACAGTGGCAAGTAGGTCTGCGACCTGCTCCAGTTGAGTAGCAGGGTCACGACCGATATAGCGACAATCATGACCACTCCCGCCATCGTAGGGATGTGGCGTTTGTGCTTGGCAGCATGAAGTTTGTGGAAGATCGGCGCTTTTTCGCCAGTCGTAGCCGTGTCGCGGATTTGCTTCCAGGCCTTATACTTGAAAGCAAAGTGAGTGTAAATTGGGGTTAGCAGCATGGCCACTGAAAAACCCAAAAATGCCTGCAAAAGTATTCGTGATAATTGATCGAAGCTGATGGTAATTGTTTCTGACATAATGAATCTATTCTAGCATATTATCCAGTTAATTATTTGGGCGGCACTTGGTAGTACTTTAGTAGCATTTTTGCCACTGTAGCAAAGGCCGGCACGGCAGTCTTTTCAGCAAAACCATCGACCTGCGGGTAGTCAATTCGCACTAGCATGACGAACTTGGGGTCCTCGACAGGGGCAAAACCAACAAAGCTACCAACGTTTTTACGCTCCTCATACCCGGTACCGTCAGCCTTCGCCACCTGGGCTGTACCGGTTTTACCTGCGATGCTATAGCCTGGCATTTTCGTAGCCCAGCCTGACCCCTTTTCAACTACACGTGTCATCATCGAGGCCGTCTCAGCCGCCGCCTGAGGGCTGATAACTTGTGAGTTAATGAGTTTTGGCTGGCTCTTCTTTACCTTGCCGTCAGCCTGCACTACGCCACCCACAAGGTATGGTTGGTACAACTTGCCGCCATTAGCAATTGCCGTAACTGCCTGAACCATCTGCATACTCGTTACAGCAATACCCTGGCCGAATGTCATGTTGGCATAATCAACATCATAAGTGGAAGGCGGCTTTACTCGCACCGAAGCCTCGCCAGCCTGCTCTATGCCTGTACGCACGCCAAAGCCAAACTTGGCAATATATTGTGAGAACAAGTCTTTGCCGGCCCTGTTAATCTTGCCGCTGTCACCACCAAGCTGTTTTAAGATAAACACCATGCCAGTATTGAGCGACTTCTGAATGACGTCGTACATATTCTGCACACCGTACTTTTTATTCTCAGCATTGCGGATTGTCTTGCCGCTCACTTCCACCTCACCAGTGTCGTTATAGGTTGTTTCGGGTGTAATTTTATCTGCATCAAGCGCCGAAGCCATTGTAATTACCTTAAACCCAGAGCCAGGCTCGTATAAATCAGTCACCGCGCGATTACGAAAAACAGCGTAGTCCTTAACCTTGCCGTATTCATTAGGATTATAGTCGGGATAGTTGACGAGGGCTTTTACAGCGCCACTACTCGGGTCAACCACCACAATACTGCCCGATTCGGCACGGTTTTCTTGCACGGCTTTCTCCAAAGCCTGAGCAGCCACCAGCTGAATGCTGCGATCAATCGTAAGCACCACATCCTTACCATTCTTTGGCTCAATAATGGTGTTTTCGTTACTGACAATCGGCACACCCATACTGTCTGTTGCGGCCTTCAGGAGGCCATTCTTGCCGGTCAGATCTACATTTAGGTACTCCTCGAGGCCATATTGACCATCACCATCACTATTTACATAGCCGATTACGTGCGAGAGCAAATTGTTTTCTGGATAATAGCGGTAGTCTTTTTGGCGCAACACAACGCCCGGTATCTTTAGCGCTCGAATCTTGCTGGCTTCCTCGCTGCTTACGCGCTGCTTAAGCTCGATGTAGCGTGATTTTTTGTACGTTAATTGGTCGCGCAGCGTGGTTTCATCTAGGCCAGTGACGCGCGCTAGCTCGCTAGCTGCTCGTTTGGAATCAGGAATGAATTTCGGGTCAACATAGAGCATGCTCAACTTTTGATTGAGCGCCACTGGGTAGAGCTCGCCGTTTTCGTCCAGATAAACCTGGCCCCTGGAAGCTGGGATTTCGAATTTACGTGACTGCTGAGAATTTGCTCGCGCTTCGTAGTCTTGGCCCAAGACTACCTGAACCTGGAAAAGTCGAAAGACAATTACAACAAGACAACCGCCGAACACGGCGATTGAAAGAAAATTGAGGCGCCTTTTGGCCTGAATTTCGCGCGTAAAACCCAAATACCCCCCGTTCTTTATTTGGCCTGATCTACATAGGTCACGTTGTCGACAGCGACCATAGACTTAGCAACGTTCGACTCGCGTGCCGCCGATATCGACTGCAAACGTGCCGCATCAACCTGTAGCTTCTCTTTCTTGGCAAGCAAGTCATCTCGACTAGCAGACAATTGCGACAACTTGTAGTTGAAGGTTGAAGTCTTCGTTACCTGCGACAGATATAATAATGATAGCAAAATCACCAAGCTAATCAACATAAGGACAATCGTAAAGGGTCCCGATGTGATCTGGGTTTGGTTTCTGGTAAAGTTCTGGTTTCGACGCATTGCGACCGTTGCGGTAGACATCGTTTCTCCTTTTGTTTTTTAGATAGTTTTATTTTTGTTTTTGTTTTTGTGGCGAACTTTTTGGTAATTACTTAATTACGCGAACTTTGAGCTTAACAGCTCGGCTACGACCTTTTACTTGAACTGACATCGTTATGCCTCCTTTTGTTTTTGTTATTTTGTTTTCTCAACGGCGCGTAGCTTAGCGCTACGGGCGCGCGGGTTAAAATCTTTTTCATCCAAGCCACTCATGGGCTTTTTGGTAACTAACACACATTCTGGAATTGACACTTCCCTACCCATGGCATCTTTTTCTGGTGTAACGAGACGCTTGAAGTAGCGCTTTACTATTCGATCCTCTAAAGAATGAAAAGTAATTACCGCTAGTCTTCCGCCTGGCTTGAGCTGACGAATGGCTGCTGGCAAAACCTCTTCGAGGGCACGCAATTCTTGATTTACTGCGATACGTAGCGCCTGAAACGTGCGGGTTGCGGGGTGAATTTTACCCCTTCGCCCGATTGCTCGCTCTACCAAATCAGCCAGCTGCAATGTGGAAACAATAGTCCTCACCTTCCTCGCTTCTACTATTGCCTTCGCTATCTGCCGACTCTTTCGTTCCTCGCCGTAATGATAGATGATGTCGGCCAACTCGCGTTCGCCCAAGCTGTTTACCAAATCAGCCGCCGTATCTCCCTGAGTCTGATCCATTCTCATATCAAGCGGACCGTCCTGCATGAAGCTAAAACCACGCTGAGCGTCATCAAGCTGTACCGAGGAAACCCCGATATCAAGCAGAATCATATCAGCACTTGGCAGCTCTAGTTCGGCTAACTCTGCGAAGTTTGCTTGTTTGATGGCCACGTTATCGTGATCAGCAAATCGCTGGCGCAAGGCCTCGATTGCAACCGAATCTTGATCGACCAAATAGCCGAAGCCACTTGACCCCACCTGTGCAAGCAAACGTGCACTATGGCCACCAAAACCGGCTGTAAGGTCAATAAAAACCTCACCGCGCTCGGGTCTAAGCACCTCTATCACTCTTTCGAGTAAAACTGGTATGTGTCTTTCCATATGTCAAGGTTACCTATTCAGCAGCCAGTTGTCTATTTTTGTTTTTGTTTTTCGAGTAGTAAGCCAACGAGAGAGGTGTTGGCTTGTGTGGCAAGGACTTGTTTTGATTGAATAAGTCCTTGAAAAGTGTTTGTGAGGTGGAGTTTTGTTGGTACCTGGGGCAATGAAGCGTTCCCCACTGTTCGCTTACTGACTGCCGAATAGCTAACTTTGATTTTTGTATTTGTTTTTGTAAAAGTACTGTTTCTAGTCAGGCTAGAAACCCCTCAGCTGCCTTACGCTGCGCTTATGCGCCAGTATTTACCAGCGCGCACCGCTACGACATCACGCTTGATGCCGGCGTAAGCCAAGTGATGAGCTTCTAAAATAACTCTCCCCTGTTTGTTGTCCAGGCTTGCTACCACTTTGCCAGTTCGAAACTTTACGTTTAAATCAGCTACGTGCTCGTCAAGGATGTTGCCTTGCAATGCTGATTCCATTTCGTTGTCCCAAACTTCTTTCGAGTAAAGGTGCAGGTAATTTTTAAAACCTTGGGTAATAACAACTTCACTTCCGAATTCCTCGTGCAATTCTTTCGGTATGGTTAACCGATTCTTTTCATCTAGTTTGCGTTGGAAGAAATCCATTGGTGTTTGTTTTTCCTTACCCACTTTTACCCACTACAGCTATTATACGCCGCTGCTCTACCCACTGTAAATAGGTTTGAGCCTAATTTCTTACGATTCGCCTAGAGTGTTTCAGGTTTTTATTAAAGCCAAAACGTCACTATACCGAACACACCATGAACAAATAATTTGTACAATTTCCCTAATGCGCTTCGAGTCCGTATAATGCAGATATGAGAAGAAAAAGAATCGACAGTGACTACGTACGCAGCTCGTTTTTCGGGATTGAAGATAGTTTAGTTTCGACTACAGGGCTCATAGCAGGGGTAGCCGTCGGCTCACAGAATGCCAAATACGTCATCTTAGCTGGGCTCGTAGGCATTGCTGTAGAAGCCGTTTCTATGGGGGCCGGAGAATTTTTGGCCGAAGAAACCGAGCACGACTTGGTTAAAAACGACAAAGCCAATCCCCTATTAGGCGGAATCATCATGCTCATTAGCTACGCACTTGCCGGCCTGGTGCCCCTTCTACCTATTATTCTAATTGGTGGCAAAGAGGCATTACCCGTCAGCATAGTGGCAGCGCTCATTGGCCTCTTCTTGCTCGGTCTTGCCAAGGGCAAGATTACTGGTCGCAAAGCCCTTCGCAGCGGCCTAGAAGTACTCATAATCGGCGGCATTGCGGCTGGGATCGGCATTGCCGTAGGTGTAACCCTTAAGATCTAGGCATAGTAATTATTGACTATTCATCATTTTTATGCTAATGTAGCATAATTCGCCATCGCGGACCTTGGCTACGAAGGACTCGTGGCAAGAACCTACGGAATCGAGATACATCATGTTCAGTGGACTCACCGACGGAACGTGCGAAGCGGCAGTCGAGCTGATCAAGCCCGTTCTGGAACTCGGGGCGTTCAAGCGCACCGACGGCCAGCTCATCGTGCTGGACCCCAGCCGCCCCTACACCAAGGACTTCGAGGATCTGGAGAGAGAGATCGCCGCAGGAGACGAAGAGGCTCTGCGCAAGTTCTGGCTCGAGGTGGTACTCAACGAGTGGGACTTCGGCGACAAGGCCAACTGGGAACACCCCTACGACTTCGTGGCCGCCTCCAAGGCCTTCATCTCGTGGCGAACCGGCCTGCCCAGCCACATGGTGCAGCAGCTCTACCCGTACCTGTACAAGCAGGGTGACACCAAGTGGGGTGGCAGCACTGTCCTCCCCGGTGGCCTCGTGATCGCCTTCTCGGGCGTCGAGTGGTACTACGACCAGATGATCGCCGAGATGATGGGTTCCGCTATCAAGGCGGTCTGCCTCGCCGGCATGAAGCCGGTGCTGGCAGACGACAGCATCACCTTCCTCGGTGACCATCTCGGCTGAACTGCCAGGGCCCTACACCAAGAGCCCCGAATGAGAGCCTTAACGCTCCATCCGGGGCTCTCATTCGTTTAGTCAGCTAATTCTCTAGCTTGGCCTTTAGGTAAGCCGGCAGCTCTTCAATCTTAATCCGCTCTTGCGCCATGGTGTCTCGATCGCGCACCGTCACAGCCTTGTCTTCTAAGCTATCAAAGTCGACCGTTACGCAGTATGGTGTACCAATCTCGTCCTGGCGACGGTAGCGGCGGCCAATTGACTGTGTTTCGTCATACTCTAGGCTATATTCGCCGCCTAATGAAGTATAGACTTCCTGGGCAAGACCACTGAGTTCTGGTTTTTTGCTAAGTGGCAAAATCGCCACCTTAATTGGAGCTAAATCTTTATGAAAACGCATTACAACGCGCTTTTCGCCTTTTACATCCTCTTCGTCGTAGGCGTCGAGCAGAGCCTGCATAAAGAGTCGGTCAGCACCCACAGAAGTTTCCACTACCCACGGTATTACATGCTCGCCCTTTGATTCATCAAAGTATGTGAGCTCTTTGCCAGAGTATTTACTATGCCGCGACAGATCCCAATCGCCACGGTTATGAATACCTTCAACTTCCTTAAAGCCAAATGGAAAGTCGTACTCGATATCCCAAGCTTCTTTGGCATAGTGAGCTCGCTCATGCGGGCCGTGTTCGCGAAAACGCAGTTTCGTTTTGGTGAAGTAACGTTGGTGCCAAGCCATGCGTCGCTCTTTCCAATCAGCATAAATATCACCCGCTTGCTCCGGCAACACAAACATCTGCATTTCCATCTGCTCGAACTCCCGCTGGCGGAACAGAAAGTCTCCTGGCGTTATTTCATTTCGAAACGCCTTACCAATTTGCGCGATACCAAATGGCAACTTCTTGCGAGCTGTATCAACCACATTGGCGAAGTTTGTGTAAATCCCCTGACACGTCTCACCACGCAGGTAGGCAATTGCCTTATCGCCCTCTACCGCCCCTAGCGAGGTCTGCATGAGTAAATTAAACTCACGTGGGTCAGTCCAGTCTTCGCCGCCACAGTTTGGACACTTCAGCCCTTTGAGTCCAGCAATTAGCTCATCGTAGTCGGTACTATCAATATCGACCAGCTTATCTGCCCGAAAGCGCTTCTTGCAGACTTTGCAGTCTACCATTGGGTCACTAAAGCGTTCGGTGTGCCCACTGGCCTCCCATACTCGTGGGTTTTGGATGATTGCGCTATCTAAGCCAACAATATTCGGGTTACTATTTACCATGGCCTGCCACCACGCGCGCTTCAGGTTGTTTTTGAGCTCTACGCCGTAGGGACCGTAGTCGTAAAATCCAGCAATACCACCGTAAATTTCACTTGCTTGAAACACAAAGCCGCGCCGCTTGGCATAGCTTACTAACTCTTCCATTGATAAGGTTGGTTTGTTTTGACTCATAGGCCATATTATACCTTAAAGCCCAACGAGAGTGAATTCAGGCCAGTATCTGCTCTGAACGAAACCGTACGCCGAATTGATAATCATAAAAGCGCTCAGCCGTAGATTGTGCTTCGAGGGCTAAGTCTACCGCATTCACCACCCTCGCAACTTGGCTCAATGGGTTGCTAAAAATTAAACGCCACAGCTTCAGCTGATCGGGCGACATCTTCGCGCTCGCCTCGTCAGTCGGCTGAACGCTTAATTGACCAGACTGCAAAAGCAAATAATAGGCAGTTGTACCGTGATCTGTAGTCAGCTCGGGGCGATGCCCCATTGGTTGCAGTAAGCGTACGTAAAAATAATGACGAACAAGCTGCGGATCCAGGCCGTTCTGGAGGCCGCTTAAACATTCCAGGAGCAAATCAAAGACTTCGGGTTGCGGCTCGTCTTCGGGCAAGATTTTATCGCATATTTCTAATAGTAAGTGCGCCAAAGCAAGTTTGCCCAAATCGCCATCTGCGGGGTTAAAATACTGCTTGCCCTGAGCCGACGTAATGACGTCTAAGTTTCTGCCCTTTGCCATACGTACATCCGAAACGACGAAGGGTTCTAGGTGGCCAGCAAGTTTGCTCCGACCTCTTCGTACCCCCTTTGCCACAGCGCGAATCTTACCTAAATCAGGCGACAGAAGTGTGAGAATACGGTCAGCTTCGCCGAGGCTGTGTCGCCTGAGAAGGATTGCCTCTGTTTTGTAATACGCCATGGTCCCCTCCTAAGAAACTGCAGAGGTGACTTCTTTTAGGACGTGTTCTGGCGTGACCTTTGACTTGACCAGATACGCTACCACGCCCAGGGCATCGGCAACTTCGTCGTCCATATCTACTTCGGAGCCAGTTAAGTTTGTCAGAATAATAACCGGGCAATGCATCGTATCAGGATTCTTACGCAGCTCCTTGAGCACAGCTAAGCCATTTACCTTTGGCAACAAGATGTCGAGCAGCACAACATCAGGAGTATGCTCAGCCACTACCTGCTTGGCTTCATGGGCATCATGCGCCAACAGCACTTCATAGCCAGCTAGCTCCAGCTTCAGCTTATACATACGCGCCAAAAGCTGATCGTCTTCGATCATGAGAATTTTCTTCTTTCTAGCCATACCCCTCCCGACTTCTTATGCTTAGCTTAGCGCAGTTCAGCGCTAACATCAACCAAGCTCATCTGCTGGATGATTGCCAAGTGTAGATGAACGCTCCTGCGCCGCACATGCTGGCGAGTCACCATACGCGCGCCAGCACTTCGTAGCAACACAAAGCCTGTGGCGAGCGACATAAACTCGCCAGGCGCCAAAGGATACCGATCAGACCCCAGGCGCGTCAATTGGCAGAGGTATTCATACTGTTCTCGATTAACTCTCTGCCAATCCAAGTGCACAATCAGATCCGTCTTGCGCTGCTCAAAACGCACCACAACCCGCCGTGCATTCGGCTGCGTAAACTGCCGAACCATCAGTAGTAGTCCCTCGCTCAGAGCATCATAGCCCACCATGACCAGCGGCAACGGTCGCTTGCGCAAACCTACAAATCGTATGCCCGTTGCTGCAGACAAGCGGGCGAACAATTCGTCCAGACGCCCCGGCGATAACTCAGCGGATGCATTGTAGTGTTTTTGCGCCAGCGCAATGCTCCGCATTACATGCTGCGCACGCTCAGCAGCAGTTTGCGCATCCCGTATGATTGTCGGGTGCAGCTTGCGATAGCTGGTGTCACCAAGCATGTCAAGATAGCCATGAATAGCACTCAGTGGACTTTGTGCGTAATGGCTCATCCAATGCAAATAACCTCCATACGATGCGGTGGAGGTTATTGCTATTTTGTTCACCCTGCCCTGCTTCATGCTTATACGCTACGTTCTTTACGGACGCGAGGCAAGCATAAGCGGAGTCTTACGGAATAAGCTTGGCAGTTTGAAGCATTTGATTGTAGGCGTCAGCATAGTTTTTGTTGTTGTCGGTCTGTAGAAGCATCGTCTTGTCACGCAATGGCACAATTGTGGCGGTACCAACTGCATCTTTTGCATCTTTATTGATTTTGCCAACATACTGATAGCCTTTTATACCTGATACTTCTACTTCTGTTCGCTTAGCGCCCTTATTGGCAAACTCATCGTATTCCTTTTTCATTGATTCAAACGACTTGTCTACTAGTGTAAAGCGTAAAGCATGCTCGTCGGCGATCTGGCTAACATAGTCTGGGTCAATCAAGCCATCAACCGGCTTTGAAGAAGTAGAATCGACCGAGAGGTTCCAGGCCTTAGGAAAGGTAATTTGAAAACTACCATTTACCACCGGCGCAGTGTAGGTTCTGGTGCTACTAATAGTGGCTTTATTATAAGCAACGGTGTCGGCCTCTTTCTGTGCCGCCTTACCATCGCTCACGCCTTCGTTGTAGCGCGCATCCAAAGCTGCCGAGGTAGTCGATGCCCCCGCTGCAAACACCAGAGTCGTGATAAGCAAAATAACCGCGACGATACTTACGCCTATCAGCATAAGTTTGGTGCGTTTTAGTTTCTCGATCGACGGTTTACCCTGGGGCTCAACCGGCATTGGTTGAGGAACTGGGCCCATCATCATGGGGTCTTGTGGGGGCATATTCTCCTAGCCTTTCTTTAATGTATCCTGGCCAGGCTCCCAATCCACCGGGCAGAGTCCGCCAGTCTGCAACGCTTTAACTACTCGCAAAGTCTCTTCGACACTACGACCAACATTTCCATCTGAAACTACGATGTAGCGCAAGTTCCCTTCTGGATCAACGATGAAGGTTCCGCGCTCAGCTGTACCGTCGCTTTCATTCAGCACTTCGTAGTCACGTGCCAATGTATGGGCCGTGTCGGCTAGTATCGGGAATTTCACCTCGGCTAGGTCTCTCTCGAACCAAGCCTTGTGTGAGTGAACACTATCAGTCGATGCTGCAAGTACTACCGTGTCGACTTTTTCAAATTCCTTTTCAGCTTTAGCAAAACCTTTGATCTCAGTTGGGCAAACAAAGGTAAAGTCTCTTGGGTAAAAGAACAATACTACCCACTTCCCCTTATAGTCGTTAAGACTAATTTCGGTAAAGTCCTTGCCCGAAACGTAGGCTGGTTGTTTAAATTCTGGTGCTGGTTGATTTAGTTTTAACATATTACAACTCCTTTCTTTTAAGCTTCGTGGTGAGCCACGCGTTTATTTATTTCTTCCCAGTCAATGGCCGCCATGAACTTGGTAACGTATTCTTTGCGAGCTGTACCGTAATCTAAAAAATACGCATGTTCATACACGTCCATAACCAAGGCAATTTCCGTATCCACTATGCTGCCCTGGTTGTGGGCGTCTAGAATATAATTATCAAACCGACCGAGCGAATAGTCGTAAGCCAAGACTACCCAGCCGCGCGACGCAATGCCGAGCGCAGCAAACTGCTCTTGCCATGCTTCAAAACTTCCCCATTGTTTGACCAAAAGGTCTTTAATTTTACCCTGCATTGGCTGCGGCTTATCCGTTAGATTTGCAAAGTATAGTTCGTGCAGCTTCGCACCATTAAGTGCAAAGGACTTCTCTACCATCAACTCCCTTAGCTCTGAATAAGTCGCATTGGTGGTGCTTAAATCAACTTGGGCGAGCTTCTCCATAATCTCATTGTATTTTTTTACATAACCGGCGTAGAGCACATCATGGTGCTCAGCCAGCTGCCGCTCGCTTATGCCCGGCACGCTCTTATATTTAAGTGGCTGAACTTCTTTGGGGGTAAACTTATCTGCCATAATCCTCCTGTCTGTTGTTTATTATTGTAGCGGTTGGACCGACTTCGGTCAAAGCACCTCACAGCTCATAAATCTGCGCGTTGCGGGTTTGGGCAACCTGCTCAAGCCCCGAGAATTGAAATACGTACGATATCACCCTAGCTCCCGGCTTACCCTCGCGCTTCAGCTTTTGTTGCATCTTATCCATCCACTTGGTGTGCAAGTACATATACACTACATCACTTTCGCCCAACTTAGCCCGCCACATGGAGCGCAGTTTCACCTTTGCCTTATCGCGATACGCGCGGAGCCTCCATGTACTGACCAACCATAAGACTGGATTAATTTCGTAGCCCACCACACTAGCGCCACGCTCTGCGGCTACTAGCAAAACTTTGCCATCGCCACAGCCCAAATCAACAAATCTGGTGCCCTTTTTGACACCTGCCAGCTTCATGAGTTCATCAAGGTCTTGTTTGAAGGCCGGCACGTATGGTGCGCCGAAAAACACAGCGTACAAAAAGCCGCTAACGAGTATGAAGGCCACTACAAAAAGCCACGCCATTGCCTATTTGTTGGCAGCAAGCCAGTCACGCACGTCTTGCACTTGGTGCAGCGGCTTAACTTTGGGCCAGACAGCTAGAATTGTCGCGTCAGGACCAACCAAAAAGCTTGAACGAGTTATGCCCATATACTTTTTGCCAAACATGCTTTTCTCGCCAAACGCGCCAAAGGCCTGCACTAACTCTTTATTCTCATCGGCGAGTAGCGGGAATGGCAATTTAAACTTGTCAGCAAAGCCACGGTGGCTTTTCACACTGTCGGCGCTCACGCCGATTACTTCCACGCCATCCTTCTTAAGATCTTCCAGGTTGTCGCGCAGCTGACAAGCCTGCATGGTACACCCAGGTGTGTTGTCTTTTGGATAGAAATAAATAAGAGTTGTTTTACCCTTAAGCTCAGCGTCGGTATGCTTATTGCCATCTTGATCTTCGAGCGAATAACTCGGTACTTTATCACCTACTTTTAGCATGCATTCCTCCTTTGTAACTTACATTTTCACGTAGCGCTGCCAGTATTCAAACAGCTTGGCAGTCGCCTTAATATCTTCCATGTTGTACTTTGCAATTTCTTCATAGCGCCCATCGCGGTAAGCCTGTGGCACTTCTGCCCCGCTCATGCCGCCGCCCTTAGGGCTAGCTATGCCAAACGCACGACACCAGGCATGCAGGCTGCCTTTATACAAGCCAGTACCGTGGAAGTTCAGAAGCTCTGCTAAGTCATAATGAATTGCGCCAGGCTGACCAGATGAGTTGTAACGATTGCTTATGAGGTCCTTACTCGGCTTAATTCCATTAATAGCCGAACGAATTGCCAGATATGGGGCATCGCTTCGACGACCAAAGAAGCTCACAAACTCATCTGTAATCTCGGCAAGTGCCCAAAACTTTACGAGCATCTCTGCCTCATTCATGGCCGCGTATTTTATACCGTCTTCTTCGAAGTCATCTGGTTTCGTTTCGGCTGCATCATAGTAAACTGCTCCCCGGCTCTCAGCTGGGTCGTACACCCCGATGGCGATAATGCGACTCAACAGTGGCGAGAAGCTCATTTTACGCTCTATCTCGGCCATTTCTCGCGCATAACCAAGTGGATCAATCTCCTTATCTGGCAGATTGCGGCCTAAATCTTTCTGCGTTGTTGGATCGAGATCCTCGAACTTTTCGGTGACATATTCTAAATCAAATACAAGTTGTTTCTTTTGCATTAGCCCATTATACCTTATTTTAGGCGTGTTGGCTGCCTCGCCAGGTTGAAAAACTCCCCTTTTTGAGCTACGATTGGTGGTGTTCTAAGCACGACAATGGGGCGTCGCCAAGTGGTAAGGCACCGGATTTTGGTTCCGGCATTCGGGGGTTCGAATCCCTCCGCCCCAGCCAAATACATTTTTAACTATACGAACCAAACTCCCGTCAGATTGACGGGTGTTTTTTGTCCACAAAGGCAAACAGGACGATCGAACTTTTTTGATGTATACTTTAAACAACATAACAAGTACGCATTAAGCAAGGGAAATAGTATGCCAGAACGACAGGCTTCAAACGAACGCGAACCGCAACCAGGCGATCAATTGTTTATGAAATATACCAAGGCTTGGACACAAATGGCACCGGGTACATATCATGCAACTCAATTAAATAGTGATAGCTGGCCAGTAACTGATTCTCAACCCGGTATTCTTGGCTCGCAGGCCAGGGAGTTTAAAGTAGATTTAGAAGGTAATCCAAATGCAGATGCTGCCCTAATCTTTTGGGCTGAGGGAGGTAGAGACGCAGCACGAGGGCAAGATGATAGCAGCCGGCGCCAAAAGTTTAGTATAATTGTTTCTCAACCAGACACAGATGGTTCAAATGTACGGGTTGATGAGTCTGGAGATCCTATTGTTGCAGCTACCTATAGCTTTCTGGTGGATGGAACTATTGCTACAGAGAGGGAGACTGCGCAACGTGTCCCTGCCAAACAAGTTCTAGAGGGTATCGAGGTTCCGGAGCATCTAGATAATTTTGATCGAAATCCAGACGAAACTACTGCTGATGACATGCTTGTGCTGGCCGAGCTTCTTGCTAAGATTAATGTGGGTGATATACGAAATATTGACCCCAAAGTTGGCGGAGCCATGGTTTGGTGGGGGCCTTACGGCGAAGACGGATGGGATCCAGTAAATAGCTAGTAAGGATTCGTAATATGTTCAAGGATTTTCACAAACAAAACAAAGCTGAAATAACCTCTCTAGTAAAAAGTTATCTTGAAGAGGCTTTATTTGCCGATAACCCGAACTTAAAGCAAGATGTGATAGCAGTAATATCAGGCTCAATAGCATCTGGCCATTACGATCAGTATAGTGATATAGATTTAGACTTTTACTGTAAAGACGAAACTGATGTTGAACAATACAAAGATAGCATCTCCCGGTTTAAGAAGAGCATCTCGATGCAAAAAGATTTGCCAATCCAGATACATCGACTAAAAAGTCTCACCGCGACCGAAAAAGAACTGACCAACTATGAGAATGATAACGCCCTGAGAGAGACAGCCCGTAGCCTTATCGTTACGGATCCAGATGGCAACTTTTCTGCGCTTCAACAACGATTTGAATGGTATCCAGATGATGTCGCCAAGCAGAAGCTTCAGTGGCTTTATGCGCAGCTCGTTTTTGAATACGAAGAGCATTTTAAAATTGCTTCGGAGCGGAATGATGCCTACTATCTCGAGGTGGCTAAACTCAGTATTTTACGGCTTACTGGCAATGCTCTCTTATTGGCCAATAGGCAATGGCCAGCATTCGATAAACACCTAGTTGCTTCATTAATGGATATCGAGATCGACGCATATCTTACTAGCCTGTTTAACAAAGCCCTCGCAGAGAACGAAAATGTAACAAGTATTGTAAGTGAGCTAATTGTAGCAATTGAACGGTATTTAATATCGGGTGGCTATATACCAAAAGAGTCAATAAAGTATTGGATCGACCTACGCCCTATATATTCGGTAAATTTAGGTTAATTAATACAATTTGATAAAGCATAGCATCTCATACACAATGCTAATTGATGACGTTCGACGCATGATCTCACAGCTATCCCCATGAGACAGGATATTCAAGCTACCCTCCCATAGTATTTCCTCGTCAATTACGGCCAGTTTACGGTGATGTTTAACTGTGTAGAGCACTTTTACGCCCATGTTTTGCATTGCTGCTACTGCATCTTCTACCTGGTTAGCATACTCTTCGTTATGCTCCTCTGGGTTCTTGGTGTTTACTACAATTCGCACACCCTTACGGCGCAACTTCGTAAGTAGCGGCAAGAGGTGCTCCATCCTTCTACTTGTGATGAAGGGGCTTTCGATAATTACCGATTGTTTGGCACGCCTCAAATCCCGTTCAAATGCCTTGTAGAAGCTGCTGTTGTCAAAGAGCTTAGAGTTATTCATTGTCGCTCTCTCCATCAAGTAACTCTCGTATCTCTTCAATATCCACCAATGGATCATCTTCTTGCTGAGAAAAAGTTATCTTAAGGAACTCGAGCCCCA
>CAYPSN010000002.1:0-119874 GCA_964413715.1 uncultured Candidatus Saccharibacteria bacterium
TGGGGCCACGGTAAGGTTCTGAGGAGCAGATGGAGCGGTGTTGTTGAAGGTGACGTTCGATACAAGGCCGGGGTTCAAAGCACCAGGAACAGTATTCGATACGTTCCCGGCATTGTCGACAAGCCAGGTGTACATCAGATTGCTGCCATTGAAGTCCACAGCAGTATTGTCCGTAAGGTCGATGGTGTAACTGCCTGTGGATGCGTCGATAAGATTCGCCTGATTCCAGCCGAAGAGGCCAAACCCAGGGTCGCCATTAACGCCATGCCAGCCTAGAACCGGCTGACCGAGGCAGTAGCCGTTGAATGTGTTGCTGATAGAGGAAATACAGTAGGTAATCCCTTTAACGCCACTCGGGTTACCAGGTATACCCGTGAACATTGACTGAAGAGTGTCATTTGGTAACCCTTGGAGTGGCCCAACGTTCGTGGCCCAGGTCATCAGAAAAGTTGGCCCCTTCATAGTAGCCATAGGAAAACTTGGTACGAAGCCGGCCGGCGCTACCGTGTCCAACTTCATCTCAAACTGAGCCGTGTCAGCCGTTACGTTGCCTAGCTGGTCTAATGTGCGAACGCGTAAGTAGTAATTTGTGTCTGCTGTACCTTGACCATCTGGTACCTGCCAGGTAGAGTTAATGGCATTAAGGTCCAGGGTGGTGCCAGACACAGCATACGGACAAGCACCATTCGTATCGAGTGGACTGGCATCTGTAATCATACCTTTGGTAGTGAGTGGATCAGCTGAATTATCTGTACCAAAGTACACACAGTAGCCAGCCACACCACTACCACCCGCGTTATCTACTGCCCCATCCCAGGTAAAGTAAGGCTTTTTCCATTGGCCACCGAAAGCTGGCGGAACCGTGCTCATATTCGTCCAGCCGCCATTGGGAATATTCTCGCCGCCTTGCCCTTCTGACATGCTAATGGTTGGGTTAGTCGGTGCAGTGGTGTCTATCAGGTAGTTAATAGAAACTCCTGTTACCTTAAAGTCGCTACCAGCATCGGCTGACATGACTAGCTGGTATGCTAGGTATCTATTATTGGGATTCATGCAGTCACTGCTGTCGTTGGCTGGTGCTTGCTCGCTGTCCACCGTATAGGCGCACCACGTCATAGCGCTATCATCATACGACGTACCATCCCCAGTGCGCAGAAGCCGCACAGCGGCACTCCCACCTGTGCCAGACGTTGTAATATTTACACTTTGTATATGCGCAATAGCGAAGTCAGGACTCAAATCGAAGCTGTTAGACAATAGTGTACCTACACTCCCACCCAAAGATTCCTCCAGGCCCACACGTGTTTGCAAGCCGTTTTGTACTTTGTAGCGCTGGACATAAGGCACGTTGTACGACACACTTACTCCCGCTCCGTTCCAGAAATTGAGACCAAAAGGTCCGTTATCAGAGCCTGCTTGATTACTAGACCCATTACCCATATTCACCCACGTACTACCGCTGCGGTATTGCATAACACCAGCATAATCATCCACCCCTACGCGGAAGTACCGCGGACCCGAACTGTTCGCCTGATTCTGCAATGGGCCAAAATTTGCAGCACTCCAATTAAGCCCGCCATCCACCGTTTGACTACCTGAGACTACATTGTAGGTGTTGCCCGCATCACAGTTGAAGAACATTTGGTAACTCTCGGTTGTCTGACTGAAAACATTTACACCAAGCGAATTATTGATATCGCACGGGCTATTGCCGAAGCCCAGCACGTCCACGCCAAATTCATAGACCGACGAGTCGGTGCGCGTTATGCCTCCGTCTTGTGCAGTAATGCCAAAGTTATTAGATGTTCCTGTGACTGCCATATTGCCGTTGCCGTCCTGCGTGACGCCTAAATTACTCACATCATTCCACTTGTTAGCATCCAAAGCGCCATTGCCATTGAAATCGTCGTAAAAGTCGTAAACAGCCACGGGGTCAGACTGGCTGCCAGCGTTGGCATTGCCATAGTACATATATATTGGCGTAGTAGACTGCGGGACACTTGGCACCTTCACCATAACGGTAACGGAGGAGCCCTCTGCTGAGGAACGAATCACATACGGCAGATCCTGATCCCCTGCCTCATTGGTAAAACGCAGGTCCTGGAACTGACTCTGCATCTCGCTCTCGTATGCAACGGTGAACTCGACCTGCAAATCAGTGCGTGGACCGCCGCTGTTGGCTATTTCGATTTTTTTGCGCTTACTCCAGGTGTTGTCACAGTTAAGTGTCGAACACCAGTTAGTAATGGTCGTGTTCCCCAGGCTTAGTTCGTCTGGCGAACTGGTTACTATATTGGTAGCAGACTTGTACTCATTAACCGTACCGGTACCTACCCCCTGGCTCCAGTCCGACTGACTAAAGGTATCAAAGGCCTTGGCAATATTAGTAAGACCCAAGGCACCCACCAGCGCAATCGCTGCGTAAAGTCCTGCAATACCTAGGTGGACTTTTTTGTGGTGCTTCTTGGTATGCCAGGCCGCATAGCCTTTACTGTGGGCCATAAGGTGGGCGTGTGGTTTGGCGGCTACATGGTGGTGAGTTTTAGCCAAAGCAGTAGCCACACTCCTGGGCACAAACGTAATCACGCGGCGAAATTTACTCTGCTTTGTTTTTGGTTTACTCATCTTGGGTTTTTCTAAGCTGCGCTTACCCTACCTTAAGCGTTATTGTTAGCCCCATTATAACCTTAAGCGTTACGAGAGTGCAAATAGTTTTTTTGCCAAATATTTTGTTCAGTTTTCCCCACCCCAATTTACTTTTCCACTTGTTTTTTTAATAGTTATATGACAATATATAGTCATGTTATGCCCATTCTGTCAGCACGATAAAACCGAAGTGTTCAATAGCCGTAGTACAGCTCATAGCACCCAAGTATGGCGTCGTAGGCGCTGCAAAAGCTGTCACAACGCCTTTACTACCTACGAGGCCTATGACTTAGGCTTTTTAGACGTAAAAGACACCCATGGAGCCGTACGTGGCTATAGTCGAGCCCGGCTTTTTAGCAGCGTATATATGGCGTTTGTGGGCAGTAACCTAGAAGACGACCAAACTATTGATAACGTTACGGCCACCATCGAGCAAAAGCTGCAGGCGCTGCAAAAACCACTTCTCCACCGTGATGAAATCATCGCGATAGTCGTAAAAACCATTCGACCGCTCAGCATTACAGCCACTATGCGGTACCTGGCTGACCATACTCCAACAGATAGCAAAGACCCCTCTCGCCTACTTTAAACAACTTAACTTTCATGCTTTCGTATGAATTGTAAGTAACTAATCGCGACGCCTATCCTGCAAAACACACTTATACTGAGTGAACATTATTTGCGTAATTTCGAACTCCAAATACGTCATTCCGAGCTTGTCGAGGAATCTGCCGCCAAATCCTTTAGGCCAGGGTTTATACTGCGGGCTAAATTAAGTTTCTTACTGCGTCGCCAGCCTTTCAGTTGCTTCTCTCGGGCTATAGCTTCATATATATCCCGTGCTGCCTCAAAGTACATCAGCCGATCCACACTATATCGCGAGGTAAAACCATGTACTGTTTTTGATTTATGCTCATAAACCCGCCTCTGCAAGTCATTTGTTACGCCAATATAAATCGTGCCGGTCTTGCTGGCCAACATGTAAACATATGCACCGTTCATGCCTATAAAAATATATAGCCTTATAAAACTAGGCAAGCATATGCAGATTCCTCGACAAGCTCGGAATGACACGGCTAAGCTTTGAAGGGCGAAAAGGTTTTCCGACCACGGGTTCGCAAGCTAGGATTCATCTCATGCTTCGACTTATTAGCATTCAACTGCGGGATCGCTATCGCTAAGTCCTCGCCGAAGCTGAAGTTCTCAGATTCGCTGATCCTGTTGCTCCAAGGTCGGGGTAAGCTCCAGAAAACAGAAAAGACCCCGAGTTGGGGTCTTTTCTAAGTAGTAGAGAGCAGGTTTACTCTTTAGCTTCACCTTCAGTGGCTGCTTCACCGCCTTCGCTGGCCTCACCCTCTTCGGCAGGTACAGCATCACCCACTTCGCTATCAAGCTCTTCAAGCTCTTCTTCGCTACGTGGCGGTTCTACCTTGGCAACAAGCTCTTCGGCATCAGTAAGAACCTCTACGCCTTCAGGAACTGTAAGATCAGCTACTGTAATGGTCTTTTCGAAGTCATCTAGCACTGCGATGTCGACTTCGATGTTCGACGGAAGCTTACCAGGCAAACATTCAATTTCCAGTTCACCTAGAGGTGTTACCAGACTACCACCATCTTGGAATACAGCTGTTGATTCGCCAACAGTAACCAATGGCACTGAAGTGCGTACTACTTCGTCCATCTTTACGGTATATAGGTCGGCATGCAATGGGAATGGTGCGTGCACACCGTGCTGAACGTCCTGAATAAGGGCATTTTTCTTGCCATCGCCTTCGATTTCAATCTCTAAAATGGTGCTGTGACCAACGTGGGCGTAGAGTTTTGCAAACTCTGCCGCATCAACGCTTAAATTAACTGCTTCGCTACCCTGGCCGTACATTACGACTGGCATTCTCCCAGCTGTACGCAAAGAAGCGAGTTTTTTACCTGTAATATCACGTTTTTGTGCTTTTAGCACGACTACATCTGTCATGTTGTTCTCTCTATAGTTACTTACGTTTACGTTGAGTAGGGATTAGACCGGCAAAATTACCGGAGTAGCCACTTATCTGCAAGTGAAAATCTGCAATCTCAGCCGAACTTATAGGCTCCATGGCCGAAAAGCGTGCTTTTTCGCCTGACTTGAGGTCTGTACGAGCTCTTTTAGCACGAGGGGCTACCTGGCCGGCTGGCTTAAGGCCATTACCTGCCTGGTTGTTCTCGGTTAAGAAAACTGTGGCCAAAACAGGCAGCGAGCAACGCTGACAGTTCAGCTGCATGAAGCAGTGACTGTCTACTTTGCCCAAGAATTTGATGTCGTTGAGTCGATAACCACCGTCACAGGAAGGACACTTGTAAAAAACCTGGAGGTTTTTAATCAGCTCTTGCAGATTTTTGCTTGTCAAAAAAGTACTCCCTCTTGCACTAAAGCATAGCATTTTCGCTCACTCGCGTCAATCTGAAGCGGTAGTGTTGGCTTGTTTTTTACGCCTTAGCAGCGTTAAGGAGAGAATAAGTATTGCTAAAATTACAACTAACAGACCAAAGGCCATAATTTTCTGTGAGCTGGAAGCCACCAGAGCAACAATCCCGAAGACAATTGAGAAGGCGTAGATAACCAAAACGGCCTGGCGCTGACTGAGCCCAACGTCGAGCAACAGGTGGTGAATATGCCCCCTGTCGGCACTGAATGGTGAGCGGCCAGCTGCCACCCTACGCACGACTGCCCAAAATGTATCAACAATTGGCAGACCAAGTACGAGCATGGCGGTAGCCAGCTTTGCACCCGAGAATATAGCAAGAATCCCAATCGTCATACCTAAGAAGTACGCTCCGCTATCACCATTAAAAATCTTGGCTGGATAGAAATTGTAAACTAAGTAGCCCAAGCATGCGCCGGCTAATACCAAGGCTATGAGTGCTGTGTTGGGCTGATTTACTCTGGGCCCAACGGCTACAAAGAACATCACAATAGCTGCAATTGCTGCTACTCCACTCGATAATCCATCGAGACCATCGAGTAAATTCATGGTGTTGGTCATGCCTACGAGCCAAATAGTCGTTAAAGCCACTGCCACGGCATTAATACTTAGGGTTATCCCTACGATCGGCACCGTCCACTGCGAGGTATTAAACACAAACGAAGTGCCGAAGGGGTTACTTACGGCGTCAATACTAATGCCAAACCCGATTGCCGCCACCAAGGCCGCCACAACCTGGCCTGCTAACTTCAGCCATGGGTTCACTCCCCAAACGTCATCGGCCAAACCAATCAGCAGGACCATGGTTCCAGCTACAATGAGACCAACAAATGGCTTCTGGATAGTGCTTACGAGAGCTAGACTAATGGCCGTAAACGAGGCATAGATGGCCAAGCCACCAGCCCGAGCAATTGGCTTGGTGTGGAGCTTACGCTTTTCCTTGGAAACCTGATCAACAGCACCAATACGAAAGGCCAATTTACGCACTGCGGGCACCATCAAACAAGCTACAAGTGCAGCGGCTAAAAAGCCGAATACATACAGCATGGTCATTTGCTTAGACCCTTTTCAGTTACGTCAAACTCCTCCAAGTAGCGGCCAAACATGAGGCGGGTTTGCGCATTGAGCGCGGCAAAAGCGCCAAAAGCAATCGTAGTAAACGGCAACAATGCCCACTGAACAAACATCCAGAGCATTCGAGAGCGCTTGTGGTGTGCTGGCCGAGGTGGCAAGAGCAAAAAGCTCACCCAAATGGTGGCAATAATACCAACCGAAGCGAATGTCAGCACCCGCGAGGCTACTACGGGTAGTTGATGAGCCAAAACTTGGTCCTTAAAGGCTGGGTTGAGCATTAAAGGTAGCCAAGCATAGTAGGCCAATACTAATGGCGCAGTTGCCCAGCTTACATGGCCCTCCAAATGGCGCGCGATTTGGAGAAATTTATCGCCAAAAGGCGCTCGTTGATTACGAATTGCTTCGCGCACCGCATAGGCAAAGTCACTCACCCCCCATGCCCATCGCCTGAGCTGTACAAACTGGTTTTTAAATGCCGCTCGATAGGTTCGGCCCTCGATAGCATCTTGGTAAATCGGCACATACATTGGTATGACCTTATGGTCGCCGTCGTAGGTAAAGTACGTGCGCCAGTACTGGTGGCCGTCCTCTACTACCGTGGTAACCGACCAAAAATCCGTATCAATTAGCGTTTGCAAACCTTGAGCGTGCGAAGCAAAGTTACGCAACCTGTGCGGGCGGGTCATCTCTATCATGTTCCAGAAGGAATTACCACTCGCTATCACCCGCATTGGCGCCGGCACGTCCCAAATATTGGTTAGATACATTGCTATAGGCTGGAATGATCGGCGGCGGCGGCTTGGTTCTGCTGCATAGGTAAGTGCCAAATACGAAAAGTAGTTAGGATCAACCACATTATCTTCATCAAGTGTTGTAACAATTACATTACTAACGTCAATATTGAGCTCTTCTACGATGGCTAATGACTCGCGGCCAGCGTAGGTAATGTTGGCGCCCTTCCCCTTAATTTCTCCTTTGAGGCCGTCGGGGTGCTTGATTATTCGGAATGTTTTAAAGGAGTTTTTGTAGGTAATGGCCATTTGCTCGGCGTTGCGCTCGGATTCTTCACCGCCCCGCTCCTCGTAAGCTAACACGAAGATGACTTTGCGCGCATCGCTGTTGGAATTAAGCACTGCCTCGATAGAGGGCTGCACTACCTCGGGCACTACCTTGTAACAAGGCATAATTACCAGGTGATATAGGTCTTTCGGGCGAAGAATCAGACTCTCATGCTGAGCCAGTGCCTGCAATTCGGCCACATATGCTTTCAAATCCTTACGATGCTGTGCAGCAGCATCAGGAATAAGCCTGCGGAGCAGCGAAGGCCGAGGCAGCGCCAAAAACTCTTCTTGTTTAGCCTTAACGGTAGCAGCCAAGTTGTTTAAATCATTCGCTCGCTGCTCCCAGTTGATAACCTTGCTGTTCTTGTAGCGACGGTACGCTGTAATCAACCCCAAACTCATGCGCAACGACTTTAGCAGCCAGTATATGTCGAAGGCGATAATGAAGTAGGCCAATACCACAGGCGCGCTAAAGCTTAAATAAAACGGCAAAAGGATAATCGTCCAGGTAAGAACACCTGGCAAGATCTCCAAGATTCGATAAAACCACCGTGAATCAACGAAGCCGAGCGATATATTGGGGATACCTTTGCGTCGTGCCATCGCTACACCCCACTATAGTTAATAGCTGTAAACCCTACGAGCATGGCAATGCAGACAATTGATACCACAACGCTTATACCCAAAAGCGCCGCGCTGAGAAAGCGGTACCTAGAATGTGCGACAAGGGCCAAAACAAGGTTCATGCCGAAGGTAAAGGCGGCCATTGCGAATAATTGATAGAGTTGATACCACTTACCGAGCACATCGAAGTTCGCAAAGCTGGTAAACCGAATCGGCACGGCTAGCTCGGTAGGCTTAATGTTCGAAAAACTCCAAAACAGCAGCCCCGCCAGGAGTGCGAGATTAATCAATACTAATATAAGTAGCGGCGTGTCGCTAAAAAGCTGGTGGCTCCGAACCCGACCAATGCGGCCTTTGATTTGCTTTTTCATCTTATGCTCAAGTATAGCATTTTTACGCCTTGTAGCGGAATAATTACTGGAGCCACCTGCCGGGATTGAACCGGCGACCTACGCTTTACGAAAGCGTCGCTCTACCAACTGAGCTAAGGTGGCATGGAGCGGGTAACGGGAATCGAACCCGTATCTCAACCTTGGGAAGGTTGCATTCTACCACTAAACTATACCCGCCTGTACAGGGGCTCGCCGACAGATATAAAATAACTCGCGTCCGTCGAGGATACGCGAGTTATTTTAGCACAACTGGGCGGCGGCTCGGTAGTATCTCTACCGAGAAAGACGCTTTTTCAGTTTTGACTCAAGGGTTTCCCACTGCGCCTGTTCCGCCTGCGGGGCATTTGGCAGTTTTAGCAAAAACGTAGCACCAAACTTCTTTACCGCTTCACTCCGCGTATTTACTACGTTTTCGGCATGTAGGTAAGGCACTTGGGCCTGAGGCTTTACTTTACGGACTTTAATCTTCCGTTCTTTTGTAGGTTCATAATTATAAAACATATCAAATTCCTTTGTTCTACTTTTGTGTTCGTTTTTGTTTAGCCGAATAGGCTTTTTATTTTATGTATTCATTTTCCCTCCACGACTGTTCAATAACAGTCTCACAACACTAACAAACGAATATTATACGCTGATTGTCAATACTTATCAAGTATATTTCTTATGTTTTATGACTTTATGATTCATCTTGCCCATATCCCCTATTTTTGCTACTATATCTAGGTTACAGTCAGCCTGAAACAAATGCGGGCCCGTGGTGTAGAGGCCTAACATGCCTCCCTGTCACGGAGGAGATCGCCGGTTCGAATCCGGTCGGGCCCGCCAGATTACTTATACCCATGACTCCCGTTAGGAGTCATTTTTTATTGACATTTTAGTTTTTTTATGCCAATATATATACTTATAGGTCATTGAATTCAATTCAACCCCGCACCCCAACAACGCCCCCTTGGAGGCACCAAATGGACTTGACCGTAAAGATCCTGGACAACCAGGCCAACATCCATCGTGGGGACGTTCTCGTCGCTTCGATCGGCCTTGACCCCTGGGAACAGGTGGACAAAGTCATCCTCATGCCCGACATCACGCAGGACGAGACGGAACACGTCATTCGTCTCGCGGGTTCCCACATCCGTCACTTCGTTCGTCACCGCGACACCCCCGTGTTCGGCGAGCTGATGCGAGCGAAGCACTACGACAACACCCTGACGTGCGCCATGTCGCACGAGATGCTGGAGACCCAGCAGATCGCCGACGACGTGAAGGAGATGGAAGTCGACTTCATCAAAGAGATGTGCAAGCAGCTCTACATCCCGATCATCGTCGCTGTGTTCAAGACTGTCGACGAAGCCATCCTTTCGATCCTCTCTGACCCCCGTCTCGACAGCAAGATCAGGTACGAGACGACTGAGAAGGACTTCCTGGGTGAAATGGGGCTCACGGTCTACTCGGAGAAGGATTCGGGCTTCCGATTCTGGCACTCTGTCATGATCGGCGGCTTCGACCTCGATGTCGTCCCTCTCTACCACCCCGTTCGACAGGACGGCCGCTCATCAGTGGGCATGATCAACGGTGACACGGATGCATACATCCGTGGTCGATCAGTCCGTTTCATCCATGCCCCTCAGGAAGCTCTGGTCGCCAGCAGTGGCTGGGCCACCTGGAGCTACGTCAACCACCCTTACTACGCGAAAGGACCCACGTTCGGCATGAAGATCATCCCGTGGGAGCTGCTTTCGCAGGAAGGGGCTGACAGCCTGAAGGATGTCCTGCTCGGTGCCTTGGAGATCGACGGCAAGTACGTCGAGGTCAGCGGTGGCTTCCGTGCCCCTGCGGGTACGCCTTCCATACCTCACGGAGGAAAGCGGCTCGGATCTGAGGAACGAGCATACTGGTCGATCCAGGTGCTCAAGCAAGAAGGTGAGCTCGAAGGATCTCACATCCCTAGCTGGGCCGCATCCGTGGCCCGCGTCTGACCTACCCCGCCCCCACCTGATTCCTGAAAGGGATGATGGTGGGGGCACTTCTATTTGTGGGTATAACCAAGTTCTAACTTCGTAAGCTCTAGGGCTTACGTTTTAGCCTTGAAAAAACTAAAGCTTTAATGCATAATACTGCTGTTCGTATCCCGAGCAATTTGCTCCTTAACAGAAAGGTTCTCGCACCGTGCCAGAACCAAAAAATACAAAGCGTCGTTATAAGCGCAAAACACTCACGGTCTTCGTTATGGACGCCCCGAATGTCGATGCAAGCTTCGGCCTGCTACTAGAGAGGGCCCCGCTGCCATCCGAGCGAATGCGCATGGATGCTCTTATGCAGTGGCTAGAGGGCAAGCAGCAGGCAAACGGCAGCGAGCTGTACGCCAAGATCTTCGTAAATCGTCCTGCTGAGTCAGTTGCAAGCAACAGGCAATTCGGCTGGGTGGTTGCCATGCAGAAGCTTGGCTACCATGTGTATTCAAAGATTCGAACCACTGATGACAGCGACGTTGACGAAGATATGGTCGCATATATCAACAAGCTCGTGAAGTGCCACGAAGTTGTAGAGATCGTGCTGGCATCCAACGACGGCCAAAGGTTTCATAACATCCTGGAGATCTTGGCCTGCAACGGAGTCAAGGTAACAATCTTGGGTTTCAACGAGTTCCCAAGCATTCTCACTAGAAACGAGCTCTTCGAATTCGTCCCGTACAGCAGCATTCCTGGCCTGATGCCAGCAACGGGTTGCCAAACGGAAAGCCAAGCAACATGAAGAAAGTACGCATCAACGAAAGCCTGCAGTCACTTCGGACGTACGCAACGATGGTTGGCACAGATGGCCCCATCACCGCACGAGAGATCATGGATAGAACAGGTATCGCAGATGGAACCCTGTATCCAATCCTCGAGAAACGTGTGGCGGCAGGGATCATCGTTGAGGTCGAAGGTGGACACCCTGCCAGGTTCGACCTCTCACCTGATGGGTACGAGGTTGCAAAAGCAATACTGCTTTCACTCGAGCTATCCTCATCCGCCTGGCTGCGCTGCGACCGCAGGCACAGACCCCCCCTGCTTAGCTAGTCAGTAGCCCTGCTGGGCTCCAACAAAGATGGAGCTTGGCGGGGCTCCTTCTTTTTTGGCAGAATAATTACATATTGCCTGAGCATTCTAATCGTGTTATGATTTTCTCCTCGCTCCGAAACTACTAGAATCAGGGGAAACAATTGAGCGTAGCCATGGAGTTCGCTGCCATCAGCAGGCCCACCCAGATGGGCATTGGCATCTGCGTCTTGGGGCTGGCATGGTGCATCACCATGCAGTGGCTGTTGGGCAAGGGCCACATCCAGGTGGTCAACCAAGACGAACCGGCCGCAGAGCCTTCGCGAGAGCGGTGGTTCAACTGGGAGTGGTTGTCCGCCATCAAGGAGTTCGCCAACTCGCGCGCTCGTGCCCACGGCCAACCCCAGCCCAAGCCGTAGTTCCTGCCTCGGCAGTGGCTTCAACCTAGAACCCCCTCGGCATCGCGCCAAGGGGGTTCTTCTCATTTCACTTTCCTACTCTGGATTCGTACGAACTAAGGCCTGAAGTACTCTTTAATCTTAGCTTTTGTTCGTTGTGCTTTGAGCCAAGTTTCCACGTCGGTGCCCTTTATAAGGATGTGTGAGGCCTTTACTTGGTCATCTTTCTTATCGGTCACCTTGATAATATGATAGCCGTACTGAGTCTTTACAATGCCGCTCACTGCACCTTTCTCGAGCGCAAAGGCAGCTTGTTCGAACTCTGGCACCATTTGGCCTTTGCCAAAGAAACCTAAATCACCACCATTTGAAGCGCTGCCATCTTGAGAATACTTCTTGGCTAACTCTTCGAAGTTGCCGCCTTCACGAACTTGCTTAAGGATGTCTTCGGCTTGCTTTTCGGCGCCGCCATTGAGGTTAGGATCTGCAGCAATCTTCTCGCCCAGCTTCTTCTGAAGCAGGCTTAGGCGCACACGCTCGCGGAAATCATCTACAGTCCAGCCATATAACTTATCAAGCGTGGTTTTTACCTTATCAATGCCACCGGCATTTTTCACTAGCTCGTTGAATTCGGTGTCAACGTCCTTCTTGGTAACAATAATTTTATACTTTTTAGCCGACTGTTCGACCAATAAATTGTCTTCTTGCTGCTTAATCAAGTCTTGCTTGAGCTGTGCTAGCTTCTTTTTGCCTTCAGCCGAGTTGAGGTCCTGACCCTGTGATTTGTAGAACTTCTCGACGCTAGCGAGCTCGAAGAGATAGTCTTTGTAGCTAGTAGTATTCCACACCACATTGCCGTTTACGCTCGACACTGGGTATGGCACGACGCTCGCAAAAATACGCACTGCACGATTGGTCTGCTTGTATTTATAAATCAATACACCGAACACTACGGTAAACAGGAGTAAAGCCCCAAGTACGCTCGCGATAACGACGCCAATGGTCTTTTTGCTTGGGCCCTTTTTCACACCAAGCTTGCTCAAGCGCTCCTGAAAACTCTGCTGCTTAGCTTCAGTCTTCTTTTCTGCAGGCGCAGCTGGCTTAGGAGCAGCTGCTACAGCCTTAGTTACTGGCTTTTTCTTAGCAGGCTTCTTGCTCGCTGCGGTCGGCTTAGTAGCCGGTTTCTTGTTTGGTTTGATGTCTGGATCTTGTGCCATAAAACGTGTATTCACCCTCAATAAATTACTTAATACTTAGCACTAATAGTATCACGAAGCGGCAGGTGGTGTCGAACTGTTGGAGGTGTACTTATGAACCGCATCGATAATCTGCTTGGCAAGGACTGCTGGCTTATGAACGAACTTCAGCTCCATGTCGCCAGAACCAGATAGCGTCTGAACGAGCACGTTGCCGTAGCCAAACAGCGAGGCATTAAAGCCGTCGACGTGATAGTTAACGCTCTGGATGTTGTGAAGCTCCATGTCGGACACTTTGCGGTTAAAAAAGCCTTTTTGGGTAATGATTTTTAAGCTCTTATTGGTTAATACATACACACTATAGTACCAGCTCACCCAGTGCCAAAAGCCATAACAAAAAGCCAGGCCAAAGCCGAGCCACATCATCCCGGCGGTCTCCTCTACTAAATTCGTGGCGTAATTGCTCGCCAAAGCCCATGGTAGCATTACAAGCACCAGCATCGTGCCGCCGAACAAAATTGGTCGCCGCAGGGCAATAATAAACTGGCGCACTACTACAATAACTTCTTCGTCTTTTTCCCGACCCACTGCGGCGGCGCCACGTTTGTGGGCAAGTTCGCGCTTATTTGGATTCGCTCTTTCGCTCATGGCCATATTGTAACAGCTTATGATTATTCGACCAAAATCAAACCAAAAGGAAAACCCGGTCTTCTCGTCTTTGAGAAAACCGGGTTTAGTCGCGGAGCTTGATGTGTACTGGCCGATCGCGGTAGTACGCGTCGATGTACCCCACAATGCCATCTGGCAACTGCGTGGACTCGTTCTCAAGCGGCATCTCTGCCTTGTACCTGATAGCGAGGTCCTTGCCAGACAGCCCCCACGGGAACTCCTCGCCCGAGCTATCGCAGGGCCGCCAGCCATGTGAGCGAATCCAGGCCAACAGGTTCTCCCTGGCGGGAGTCTTGGCAGTTGACCGAACCCACAGATGATGGTTCTTGCCCTTCAGGGTGACCCGAAAGAGGAAAAACTTCACTGGCTTGAGCTTGCGCTGTGCACTGCGACTGGGGTGGTGAACAGGCGCTTCGGTCGCGTAAGGCGGCTCGAATTCCTCGGCGGCGAGGAGCTCCTCGGCCTCGGTAGCTCGATGGATTATGTGGTCGTCGGTTTCGTTCGCGGCGGCATTTGCCCTGCGCTCGTCGAACATGATGATCTTGCCATCGTGGCCGTCGAGAACCACAGGATCACCACGCGTGAAGTCAGGTTCGGCGATGTGCGCACCGCAACTTGGACAGGTACTCGCCTCGATCTCATCGATCGAGGCTTCACAGATTGGACACTGCATATCCTCGATCCTTTCAATCGATTGTGCGGACGCCCTAAAAATACAACACTTATGGTTTTTTGTCAATCCCTGGTAACAACTTTTAGTGTATAATTATGGACGCGTGCGAATTACGCCCTGGTAGCTCAGTGGATAGAGCGTCTCCGTCCTAAGGAGAGCGTCGGGGGTTCGATTCCCTCCCAGGGTACCATTCTATTGACTTTTTTAATTACTTATGCTATTATAGGCAAGTTCTAACGTTCAGGTACCAGTCACACAAAGCTGGTACCGCTCCTACCCAAAGGAGGCGCCGTGAGGCGTATCTTGATTGCAATGCTGATCGTACTCTTCGGAGTCTGCATCAGCTCGGTCGCCCCTGCGGCTACCCAGGGCGGCACGCCACCAACGACGGTACCGCCCATCACGCCCACGACAGCGTGGCAGACAGTTCCGCCGACTGTGGATCCGCCCACCATCACCCCGTCGACTGTTCGGCCGTCAGCCAGCAACAGACCATCAACGGTCGAGGTCAAAGGGTTGCACGAAGTAATCGTGCTGATGCGATGGGTGGTGGTGGCCGCCTTTCTCGCATGTGCGATCCTCATATGGATCCTCATGCGGTTGTACCGGCCAAGCCGGTGATATTCCGCCTGGCGGGGACGACAAGATCGTCCTTAGCCGGGCGATCTTTCGTTTAGGAGAAATAATCAATGACGGCAAGTGGTATAATTGTATTCTCCCGCACAGTCCAAACCACTCCGCTTCGCAGATCAAAGTGAGGAATAATGAAGAGACCACCCCGCCCCAGAAGCTTGGATGATGTTAACCAGCTCGTAGCGGAGCTACTTGAAACTGGTAGGCCAAAGGTAGCGAATCTCCCTATCCTCAACCGAGATGACGCAATCTTAAGAATGCTGGCGCTCATTGGGATTTGCTGGGGACGAGACGAAGCCATGCTCGAATCGATCCTGGGTGAAGATGTCAAATTGGTTGATCCAGCAGAGAACGTAAAGTTTGCAGTTCGACAGCAAGACGGCTCTTACGTATTTGTAGACAAGTTTGACCAACTCAAGTCAACCGTCTACTACATGCTGAGCTCCTAGATGAACTGCACAAAGCAGAGAGTTAATCGCCCGACGGGGACGACAAGATCTTCCTTAGCCGGGCGGTCTTTCGTTTTTACACATAGAACTGCTTGCGCTTGAAATAACGAACAATTTGTTTAATAATCTGCTCCATGCATCGTGCAACAAGCGTACGAGCAAGAACCCCTAGGGGGAACATTGAAAGTAATCGGAACAGCAGTCTCGCTCGGCCTCACGGCCGCAGTGGGTGCAGTCAGCCTGGCACTCGCCAGCGAACGCAAGCACGCCGACCAAGCTCGGCCGAAGGAGCTCCAATACCAGGGAGGGCCTCACTTCCTCGACCAGCTGGTCGGAGCCATGTACATCTTGGCGCCCATCGCCCTGGTGTGGCGTGCCACGCGCAAGCTGCGCGGAGGTGGCTGGTGATCAAGCGATTCGTCGGCAAGACCCTGCTCTACACTGCAACGATCGGTGCTGGTGCTGCTATCGGCATCGGCTCGGTCAGGGTTGGTGAATGGGCGCTCCTCCACGGTTGGGATCGGCTGATGAACCCAAGTGCGAGGCGCCCATGAGCCAGCCCTACAGAGGCAAAGACCCGAACTTCACCCAAGAGTGGTGGGATCTGGTTTGCTCGGCCCCTGAAAAGATCGAGCATGCTCGCGCTAAGACCAAGGCAATTCGTGAAGGCAGAGCTCCAGTCGTACACTACGACTACGGCGATGTATTAACCAAGGCTGGCCTTGATGCTGCTGCCGAAGTCTTAGCTAGGGACAAGAAAACGCGTGTCAGTCAAGCTGACCGACTCCTGCCAGCGAGTCTCCGCGATGAATAAGCCAACCAGGACCCAGCGGCTGGCCTACCGAATAGGTCGATTCTTCGGCCTGGTCATCGGCGCGTTCCTGCGCGTCTTCGACTAAAATAGCGCGGGGTAAGCGGCGATTGCAGCCGGCCCCGCAGACTATGCCCATAACCAAAAGCCCCGAGATATCTCGGGGCTTTCATCGTATTGATTGCTATTACTTCAGCCAATCCCTGTATTGCTCTAACTGAAATCGTGTCATTGGTGTCAAATCTTCCTGGGCTAATGCATCTTCGAGAGGATGCCATTTGAACTCTAACACCCTGTCATACTCTGTTCTGTGAGGCTCTCCACTCTTCCAGTCACACTGAAACGTTATTCCCACCCAGTGCTCTTTGCCATCTGGACTTTGGCGCACGTTGCTACCAATAATTTTGCCAGGGCTAACTTCGAGGCCAGCTTCTTCGCGCACTTCCCGCTTCACTGCCTCTTCCAAGCTCTCGCCAAACTCTACGAGGCCACCTAGTAGCTCCCACTTGTAATGTTGGTCTCGCGCCTTGGGCCCACGTAAGCCGAGTAGAATGTTACCGTCCTTGATAATAAGAGCGCCAACGCCGACTCGAAACTTCTGTTCTTCCATAACCTAGTGTCCAAAGGTATGAATCTGGTGCACGGTCTTATAGTCCTGCACATCTTCGTCGGCAAACCATAGCTTAATTTCCGCTTCGGCCTCTTCTGCATTACCCGAAGCATGCACTAAGTTGCGTAGTGACTTGTTGTTACTATCGCCCCAGCTGTAGTTCTCATGAGCAAAGTCGCCACGAATGGTGCCTGGTGCAGCCCCAAGAGGTTCGGTCGTTCCAACCATCTTGCGCACAGCAGCAATCACCCCAACGCCTTCTAGTACGAATGCAAGCACAGGGCCTTCCGACAAGTAGGCAGTTGCCTGGTCAAAAACCTTCTGGCTAACACGCTCGGCCAAGCCGTCGTAATGAGCATCGGCGTGCTCCTTGCTTACGTTCATAAGCTTCATGCCTACAACTTTCATACCTGCGTCTTCAAAGCGTTGAATAATCCGACCCATCAGCCCTCGTGCAACTCCATCGGGCTTAATTATTACGAGTGTTCTTTCCATAATTGTCTCCTAGTTTCAGTTAGTTATTGTAGCAGCTTTGCGCCCAGCCTGGCCACGATGCCGATGGGCATGCAATGCAATCATGAGGATGCTCATGTCAGCTGGTGTTATGCCCTGCACCTTACCAGCTTGAGCTAAGGTAGTTGGTTGCATTTCTTCGAGTCTCTTGCGGGCTTCGTTGCGCAACCCCCTTACCTGTTCATAATCAAAATCACCTGGAATCGGCTGACCAGCCTTTTCATGCAACTTGGCTGCCTCGCGTTGCTGACGCTCAAAGTAGCCGTGGTATTTTGCCTCCAGCTCCACAGCTTCCATATATTCATCCTGAATTTCGATTCCATGCTCCCCCGCCACATCCTTAAGCCGTAATTCGGGGCGAGCTAGTAGTTCGTAGAGAGATACCTTGCCATGAGCTTGCGCTACGCGAACACCCTTAAGCTGCTCTAGAGCTGACTGCACGCCAGCCTGCTTAGCCACTACTCTGTCGTAGGACTCTTTGCTAGCGAGCCCCAGCTCATGCCCCAGCTTCGTTAGGCGCATGTCGGCGTTATCGTTGCGCAAAAGCAGCCGATATTCGGCACGACTAGTGAACATTCTATATGGCTCCACGTGCGTTTTAGTCGTTAAATCCTCAATCAAAACTCCAATGTAAGCCTGCGTTCTATCCAGCGTAAATTCTGGCTTGCCAAGGGCCTTGCGCGCCGCATTCACTCCTGATATCAGCCCCTGAGCGGCGGCTTCTTCGTAGCCTGTGGTGCCGTTCATTTGACCAGCAAAATACAAACCTTGAACAATTTTTGTTTCCAATGTGAGCTTAAGTTGGTGGGGCAAAAAATAATCGTATACAACCGCATAGCCATGGGCTAAAAACTGTGCACGTTCCAAGCCCGGCACGCTGTGGATAATTTGCTCTTGGACCTCTTCGGGGAATGCCAGCGATCCACCTTGAATATACATACGCTGGCCGTCAGGGCCGTCTGGTCGACCCTCTGGCTCTATAAACAATGGGTGTCGGTCCTTATCTGGAAAGTTTGCTACCTTCAGGTCAAGCGATGGGCAGCTCCTGGGTGCTCGCTCATTGATCATGCCCGAGAACACTGGAGATTTCTTGAGGTTATCCATGATGATCTGGTGTGTTTCAGGCGTTGTATAGGTTAAGTAGCACGGTTCTTGTTGGCCTAAAGGAAGGATTTCCCTATCTGGATAACTAAAGCTCACTGGGCCCGCCGAACCTGGAGCCAACTCCATTTTGGCGTAATCAATGCTGTCGCGCGCAATTCTAGGTGGCGTGCCAGTCTTAAGCCGACCGTGCTTGAGCCCCAGCTTTACCAGCGACTCCGTGAGCCCACCAACTGAATCTTCGTCGATCCGACCACCTTTGCGCACCACTCTGTCCCCCACTACGATTTCGCCATTAAGAAACGTACCAGCACAGATAATGACTGATTTAGTAGCAATTACTCCCCTATGAGTAGTCTCCACGCCTGTTATGCTTCCATCCTCAGCCTGCACGCCATGCACTTCGTCTTCGAGCAGGTCTAGGCCCTCTGTGGCTCGTAAAACCGCCAGCATGTTGTCATTGTAGCCTGGCTTATCGATTTGCGCTCTGTAGGCGCGTACGGCTGGGCCTTTGGACGTATTAAGCTCCTTTAACTGAATAGCGCTTTTGTCCACTACGTCGGCCATAATGCCACCCAGGGCGCCGATTTCACGCACCAAGTGACCTTTGCCCGGCCCGCCAACCGACGGATTGCAGGGCAAAGTCGCCACCTTAGCAAGCGTGGTGGTAATGAGTGCAGTCTTGGCGCCTAGTTTAGCTGCTGCCACAGCAGCTTCACAGCCAGCATGACCAGCACCTACGACCACAACGTCGTATTGTTGTTTTTGGATTGCTTTAGCCATAAATCGAGGCTAATTATAGCTTAAAAAGGCCATTATGTCACCTTGCAGGTTGCCCCAAAACAGCTTAAGCTAAAGGTATGTTTAATGACTACATGGCTGATTTTTTGGAATACATGGAAGTAGAACGCGGGCGCAGCGTTAAGACGATAGAAAACTACGCCCACTACTTGAATCGCTTCGATGAATTCGCTGGCGAAATTAAGGTTGAAAAGATCACGCTCGATACTATTAGCAAGTGGCGCCAATGGTTGAACCGCTACGTTACCGACGACGGTCGCAGTATTAGCCGCACCACCCAAAACTACCATCTAATAGCTATGCGAAGTTTTCTGCGCTACCTGGTGAAGCGGGACGTTAAAAGTCTGAGCCCCGACAAGATAGAGCTCGCTCAAGCCAAACGACCACAGGTGAGCTTTCTGGATAAAGATGAGGTACATAGGCTCATGGAGGCAGTAAAAACCGACACCATGACTGGCCTGCGTGATAAAGCAATCCTAGCCATGCTATTCTCCACTGGCCTGCGCGTGTCAGAACTAGTAGCACTCAATCGCGACAGCGTTAACTTGGATCGCGGCGAGTTTAGCGTACGCGGTAAAGGGCAAAAGGATCGGCCAGTCTACTTGAGCGAATCGGCCGCGTTAATCCTTAGTTACTATCTGGAAGCCCGCCACGACGAGTACGATCCGCTCTTCATCCACTTTAGCGGCACCAAAAGCAACCTCGAAGGTGGCGAATACACACGCCTAACTACCCGTAGCATTCAGCGCATTGTAGAAAAATATACGAAGCTCGCTGGCATTACCAAACACGTTACGCCCCACACCCTGCGCCACAGCTTTGCCACTGACCTGCTTATGAATGGCGCCGACATCCGCAGCGTGCAAGGGCTATTGGGCCACTCCAACATATCCACAACGCAAGTGTATACCCACATTACCGACCCGCACCTAAAGGACGTGCACAAGAAGTTTCATTCGGACAACAGTTAAAGGCTAGCTCCCGCTTTCGCAGCTACTATCATTTTTACCGTCTCCACCTGCTACTGGCTTGTATTGATCATTCACCTGTAATGATTTGCAGATATTCTTTCCAGAAAACAGTACATTGCCATCGAGAAAATCGAACGTGGAAGTCGGACTAAGATCTTTTGTGGCGATAACTCGCCTATAGAGGTTATTCGCCCTAGCTGTAACATCAATTTTGGCGTAAGGAAGTGGAATTTCTAACTGCTTGCCATTGGCATCATAAAATTTTAGCCTTACGCGCGAAGAGTTATATCGCGGCGTCACCTTCACAACCAGATTACTAACTGCATCTAGATTGGTAACCGTTTTAATACTAATTTTTTGGGCTGTCTTAGTACGACAAAAATATCCATCGGAGTAAGCTGTATCTGGATCACTACTGCATTCCGTCGCGATAGGGCCAGATGTGCCGCCAGGTTTGGTAAGATACTTATTGATCTTGAAACCATAGTCACCATTGGCGTCATTCACTGGAGTGATCGGAGCACCGTCCCACCACACAAAAGTTGATTCAATCGCGGCTGCAGTTTGCCCATTGCCGTCGCTCGCAGGCCATCCTGTCAAAGAAAAGAAGTCTGTGGCGGGCACCGTTGACCATTCCATAGACATTGAGGCTATTGGGGTGGCTAAATTGGTTAGCTCGAGCCTCATCGAGCGGTCGCGGTCTAATTCCTTCTCAGCATAATCACCCTTGCCAGCACTTACCGAGTAGCAGGTAATCTCAATATTCTCAGTCTGCTTCAGTGTATCGTCGGTCTGGCAGCTGTCTATAAACTTAAAATTAGATGAAGATATTTTGTTACCGAGTTTCTGCACATAAGATTCGGCTGCAGTAAGTGCCCTATTCGATTGCTCAGTGTTACTTGCCTGGCGCAGCTCGCGCACAGAGAGTGTCGTAAGACCGCCGACAACTCCAAGCAAAAGGACAGCTAACACGACTGTTACGAGTAGTGACGCTCCACCCTTCTGTTTGCGCAATAACTTTATCATACTCCTTATGCTATCAGATGTAGCGTATCGTGTTAATGCCATTATTCATAACCCCGCAAGAAATATGTTGACTGCAGCTTAAAGGCATTACTAAATTGACGCGCCCTAGGAGTCGCTTCTGTACCGACACTCTTTTCAATCAAGACCCTAATAGACTGAGACTCTACCTCGCCTTGCAAATACTGATTTAGCTCAAAGCTTTTAACGCTCGTCAAAATTACTGAGTCGCCGGACTGCACGGTGAATGTTTGTAAGTAAACAATACAGCCCTGCAGCATATCCGAACCTGACACTTTTCTCGTCCGAAGATTACTCGTGACTGATTGTGCGGCATCTTTGTAATACACCACGCCTCCTGCAGTGCCACCTTCAAGACACAACACAGCTTGATTGGTATCCGACTTAACAGCTGACTTTTTTGCAGAACGAATGTCGGCACCAATCTGTTCCATAGTCCGCCTGACCTGCTGCTGGTTGTCTCGACTCACGTTAGCCTGATTGTATATTGCTACGGCGTTTAAAAACCCCGATACGGCAACTATCAGCATAACGCTAAACCCAGCCATTGCGAATATGAGCTCAATGAGTGTAAAACCGCGCTCCTTTCGTACTCCCAACATCAGTCGTCCTCCGTAATCGTCATAAGCTGAGTGGTTGAATTCAAAGTGGTTGAACCAAGTGATCGCCACGTGACTGTTATCTTTAATTCGATTGATTTTGCATCGGCTGCAGCTGGTCCGGTTTGGGTAATTGCGACTAGTGCCGATGGAAGAATCAGAGATAGCCCCCCTGCCCCACCTTCGCCAGATTTGACTTCCCATGTTTGTTGGCTATTTGCATCTTGCTGAACTGGCGCCATATGTACAGTCTTTTGGCCACCCGAAGCATCAGTAAAATTTTCTTTAAAACTCTGCCAGTCAGCAGCATCAACAACCTTCTTATAGGCCCTGAGTGCTTCGGCCTGTTCATTGGCAATTGCCGACGCCTGAGTGCGCTCTCCTGCAACACGTGATGTGCGCCATGCATTCACCGCCCCACTAGTCATAACGGTTAAAATTGTTGCCAATATTGCCAATGCAAAGACTACCTCAATGAGAGTATCACCACGCCTTAATTTAGCCATCACTGCTTCAACTCCATTGCCCCAGTAGCAGTATTCACTTCAATTGTCGCTTTATAGTCAGCCTTTGAGCCCTCGAAGCTTATTACAACAACCCCCGTTTGCGAAGCCGTATATTTGTCAGCATTCGCAACATCGCCGACAAAATCCGACGAAGCAAAAAAGTATGGTAAAGCGCTAGTTGACCCAGTCAGATTAACAAAATTCAGAGTGCCTTTCGTGCCACTCCCTGCTAGAGTTTGAAAGCCAGTAATCTTTATACCTGCGGGCAGATTTACCTTTACACCATTAATATCTGATTTTTGAATTACGTTGCGGTCAGCAGCACCCTCTCCCGACCTAACCAGCCAGTAGTTAGTGTAGGCTACAGTTGGGGCTTCACCTTCAAAAACAATACCCTTACCCACTAATTCTTTGCCTGCAAGATTCTGAGCTGGGGCTTGCCCACTGCTTGCCTCGTTCTGTACTTGTCGGAAGTTATTAAGTACTTGGCGCATGCCATCGTCAAACTGTGCCCTGCCACTGTTTGCCACGCCATTAATCGCTAGAACTATCATAAAACCAGCGATTGCCACGACCAAAATGACCTCGACGAGGCCTATCCCCCTTTGCCTATTTTTGGGAAGTTTTATAGGCATAAATACATAAATCCTTATGCTTTATTATACCACTTATGCTGAGCCAGAACGAAACTATACACCAAGATACATATTTATGAGTGCTTCACCTAAAAATAGACCTATAAAGGTGCCGAGGATTAAGAATGGGCCAAGAGGAATAACGTCTTTACGATTTTTTAACCTGAGCCCCAATAGTGCTAAGGCTGTGATTGCAGCTATGTTAAAACTAAAGAAAATTGCCACCACAAGCTGCTGGGGGCTCAACAATAAGCCCATCAGGAATGCCAACCGTATATCACCATCACCAATCCATGTGCCTTTGGAAAAAAACCACAATGCCCCAAAGAATAGCGCGAACACCAAAGCGCCCACCGCCCTAGCTGCCAATACCGGCTGGCCAAAGTAGCTGTTCGCTAGTAGCAAGTAGCCTACTGCCAAAACTATCGCTGGGATCATAAATCTGTCAGGCAAAAGCATCCAGCGCAAATCATATACGAATGATGCCATGAGCAAGCTGGCAATTACCAACCAAAACACGAGTGTAATACGGCCAAGGCTGGTAACGTTACTGCCGAACTTTGCATACAACAATGCAAACATAGCAGCGGTGCCAAGCTCTACCATTGGGTACTGCGCAGAAATCGTCTTGCCGCACTTACGGCACTTACCCTTTTGCAGCACGTAGCTTAAAACAGGTATCAGCTCGTACCACGCAAGCGTTTTGTGGCACTTGGGGCATTCGGAGCGGCCGGTTACAAAGCTCTTCTTATTATGAGTGCGGAAGATTAATACATTTAGGAAGCTACCAATCAACAACCCCAATATGGCCATAAACAACCACATTATGGAGTGTATTTATATATACCGCTTTCGAGACACGTTTCTAAGCGATAGGACGTTGGATTAGCTGCGTCATTGACTATATAGCCCACATAAGTCGGGAAGCAGAAGTTATTCGGTAACGGAGTCGTCCTGTATAGTACAAAGTAGGTTTTTCCTGTCGTTGGATCTTTGAATTTATCATTTGCGATATAGCCCTTGGTATATAGATCACCAGGAGCACTGCTGTCAGCATTTGCTCCAGTTTGGAAAAAATCCTGACTTCCAGGGAGTTTACCGTTATTATTAGCTGCGTACTGCTCAATGGCTGTTGCCAACTTTTGTGTGTCTGCTCTGCGAGTAGTATCTCTTGCACTACGCTGCGCGCCACTAACTGCAATAAACACCGCAGCCGTAATGAGTGAAGCAATACCTAGAACCATGATTATTTCTACTAGTGTAAAGCCTTTATTCTTATGCTTCATGAATACAGTTTAATTCAGTTGACTAAGTTCTGCAAATCAAAAACACCCGTTCGGGTGTTTTTGATTTGCATATATCTTAAATCGTTAGTTGCTAATGCACACCGGACCATTTTTAGTTTCTGACCAGTAGCTGACTGCGACCTGTGTGTCTGAACCGTTGGCATAAGCTTTGCCGTCATTTGTTGCAACAGCCCCTGAAGCAGGAGTCGATAGACAAGTCCCTTTTGCAACGTAGTACCAAGTTTTAGATGCTACATCAGATCCGTTTGTAGCTACAGCCGTTGCTGCAGAAAATGTGACTGGCTGAGAACGCCCATCTTTAATATTAACCACATACTGGTTCATATCTCCAGATGCAGTAGGTGCCTTGTTTGAATTATCTCCTAAATATGCAGTATAAGCAGCAACGACTTTGCCTGCTGCGTCCTTACTTGCTTGATCACGCTGAGCGCGTTGAGCACCGCCGACTGCTAAGAACACAATCACGAGTATCAAAGCAGCGATTGCCAAGACAATTACGATTTCGATAAGTGTGAAACCTTTTTTCTTAAGAGCTAACATTTTATAAGTTCTCCTTTTGTAATATTACCTAAAACTCTTATGCTTAGATTAGTTGATTTACCCATGCCAGTCAAGAGCTACTTGGTCTGAGTGCTACTTGCTGGATTGGTATCTATCCCACCGCCAACCAGGCTATACACTGGCAACAATATGGCAGCAATCATAAAGAATACCAAACCGCCAAGTACGACCATCATAACCGGCTCAATGATTGTAGAGAGGTTCTTAACAGTCTGGTCAACTTCGTCTTCGTAAAAGTTTGCAACCTTGTCCAGCATATCGCCCAAGGTGCCCGAGTCTTCACCAATGCGAATCATTTGAGGAACGAGTGGCAAAATGTATTTATGCCCCGTTAGCGTGGCCGACAGAGCTTTACCGCCCTTTACCTGCTGTGCGGCACCATCAATGATGTTTTTGATAATCACATTGTTCACCGCGTCCGAAGTAATGCTCATAGCTTCGAGAACCGGCACACCGCTTGCCACCAGTGAACCTAAGGTGCGGGTAAAGCGCGCCATGTAGACTTTCTGGAATAGCTTACCAAAAACTGGCGCGTTCAATTTGATTTTATCGAGAGTTTTGCGGCCGGGTTTAGACTGCACATAGGCTCGTGCCCCAAACACAGACGCAACTAGCACTAGCAACGTAAGCCACCAGTAGGTGATGACAAAATTGGACACTCCTAAAAGAATGCTTGTGTAAATAGGCAACTCCTTGCCAAGGTCTTTGTACAATCCTGTTACTTGAGGCAGTACTGAAACCAACATAAAGCCGATGACCGCTAGAATCACCACCAACACAAGTGCTGGGTAGATGAGAGCGCCACGGACTTTAGAGGCAATGGCGAGCTCTTTTTCTTGCTGGTTGGCGAGTCGTTCTAACGCCGAATCAAGCGTACCAGACGCCTCCCCGGCTTTTACAAGGCTTATGTAGGTGTGGTTAAAAACCTGCGGGTATTTATCAAAGGAGTCAGCCAAACTATTACCGCCCTCTACCGAAGCCACGACTTTTTGCAAAATGTCCTTAAACTTTTCACTACTTACTTGATCAACTGCAGTAGCAAGCGCCTGCGTAATGGGCAAACCGGCCTTAATAAGCGTAGACAGCTGCCGAGTAAAGATAACCCTGTCACGAGCCTTGACCTTTTCTACACTCGATAGGTCTATACCGAAAAGAGTGCCCTTTTTAGCCGGCGTAATCTTTACAGGAACTAGTTGTTTTTGCATTAACAAATCAGCTGCAGCCGATTCATTGTCGGCCTGGATGTTGCCTTTTATGGTAGAGCCAGAGGCCTGATCGCGAGCGGTATAAATATAATCAATCACGGCTAGCCCCTCATTAAGCGGTCAAGTTCTGATAAATCAATGGCGTAGTTTTTGGCCTCTTCATAGCTAATCTTGCCTGCTCGAATCAGCGAGATGAGTGTGCGATCCATGGTTTGCATGCCGTATTCAGCGCCGGTTTGAATCGCGGCGTCCAGCTGGTGAGTTTTTGCATCACGAATGATGTTACGTACCGCCGAAGTAGCCACCATTATTTCGGTAGCCGCCACACGACCACCACCCACCATAGGAATAAGCCGCTGTGCCACAATTGCCTGCAATATGCCAGCCAGCTGCACACGCACTTGTTGCTGTTGATATGGCGGGAAGACGTCTATGATACGGTCGATCGTTTGAGCAGCGTTATTGGTGTGCAACGTAGCCAATACTAAGTGGCCAGTTTCGGCAATGGTAATAGCAGCCGCAATGGTTTCGAGATCGCGCATTTCACCAATCAGTACTACGTCTGGATCTTCACGCAAAGCCGAACGCAAAGCTGGCGTAAAACCATTGGTATCAAAGTGGACTTCGCGTTGCACTACAATTGATTTTTTGTGATGGTGCTCGTATTCAATCGGGTCTTCGATGGTAACAATGTGAAGTGATTTGTTGGTATTGATAAGGTCCACCATGGCCGCCAAAGTGGTCGACTTACCAGAGCCAGTTGGCCCGGTCACCAGCACTAAACCACGTGGAAAATTCGTAAAGGTATTGACCACCTGTGGCATGCCGAGCTCTTCGAGCGTACGGATTTTCGTGGGGATCAAACGCAACGCTACAGCCAAATTACCCTTTTCATGAAAGGCATTTACCCTAAAGCGACCTTTGTTGCCAAAGGCAAATGAAAAGTCTAGCTCGCGGTCTTTAACAAGAATCTTCTTCTGCTCTTCATCAAGCAGTGAATAAGCTAGTGCCTCAACGTCTTCTCTCTTCAGGGCAGGCGTTTCGGGTACCGGCTGCAAAGCACCATCCACACGCAACATCGGCGGCAGCCCAACTTGCAAATGCAAATCAGACGCGTCGCGTCGAATAACTTCTTCTAGAAATGGTTCGATCCTCATCTGGGTCGATTCCATCCGCCCTCCTTAATAATCACTGGCAACTCTCGATACTTCTTCGATAGTCGTAATACCCATCAGCACCTTCAATATGCCATCTTGCTGCATGGTCAACATGCCATCAGCTTGCGCTTGTTTTTGAATATCCGCAGTAGTCGCGTGACTCAACAGAAGCTTCTCCATGGCCGAGTTCATTTCGAACACTTCATAGATGCCAGTTCTGCCCTTGTAGCCATCAGCACACTGCGTGCAGCCCTCCCCCTTGTACAAAGTATAAGCTTTTTCGTTATAGATTGGCAAATTGTCATAGCCTAATTCTTCGGCTTTGGCAGCCGACTCAGACTCGCTTTTGGGTAGCACTGCGCCAAGCGAGCGATTGATCATTTGCGTAGCGGCTTCGCTCGACTCGAATGGCTTTTTGCAATTGTCGCAAACTTTGCGCACCAAGCGCTGGCCAATTACCGTATTGATAGTGGAAGCGATCAGGAATGGCTCGATTTCCATGTCTAACATACGCGGCAGAACGCCCGAAGCCGAATTGGTGTGCAGCGTAGAAAGCACCACGTGGCCCGTGAGCGATGCCTGTACTGCCAAATCAGCGGTTTCATGATCACGGATCTCACCCACCATAATCACGTTCGGGTCTTGACGCAAAATCGAACGTAAGCCCGAAGCAAACGTTAGGCCGACGGCTGTATTAACTTGGATTTGATTGATACCTTCCATTTTGTATTCAACCGGGTCTTCGAGCGTTACGATGTTGATGGCAACATCTTTGATCTCCTGAATGACTGCATATAGCGTGGTCGACTTACCCGATCCGGTCGGCCCCGTGGAAAGGATCATACCGTGTGGCTTTTTCATACCCTGCTCAATGAGCTTGAGCGAACGACCCTTAAACCCAAGACTATCGAGTGACATGAGTGCTTCGCTCTTGTCTAGCAAACGAATAACCACCTGCTCGCCATACGTAATAGGTGCAATTGCGATACGCAAATCCACCTCTCTACCCCCCACCTTATACTGCGCCTGACCGTCTTGCGGTATGCGGTGTTCGTCAATTTTTAAATTCGATAGGATTTTGATACGCGAAATCAGCGGTGGCTCGGTAGTTTTTGGCAACGTCATGGCGTCTTGCAAGATACCGTCGATGCGAAAACGGATTTTGAGTTCCTGCTCTCTTGGCTCGATGTGAATATCTGAAGCCTTTGAATTGATGGCGTATTCCAAGATTGCATTCAGAGCACGCGTAATCGGCGCGTCTTGGACTAAGTTTTCTACCTCTTTGGCGGTGTCCTTAAACGACTTGGCTTTGCTTTCTTTATCATCAGTCGCGGCCTGCTTGGCAGTCGCAGCCTGCGCTTGGTCCAACACTTGCGCCACCTCGGCACCAAGTCCTTCGGTGTAATTACCTAGCACCGCATCAATTTGCGGCTTGGTCGTCATATATGTTTCGAGGCTATAGCCGGTTTTGCGAGAAATAAAATCAACGGCTTGTAGATTCGATGGGTCCACCATCGCCACGGCCAACTTATTACCGGCTTTAATCTCAAATGGCACAGCCATATAGGTAGCGGCTACGTCACGAGGCAGAAGCTTGAGCACCTTTTGGTCGATCTGGCGATCTTTTAAGTCCACGAAAGGCGTGCCCGAGGTAAGGGCAATAATCTTCGTACTATCCTCATCACTAATTAACTTCCGCTCCACGAGTACCTCTATCAGGGTTCGGCCCTTGGTTTCTGCCTCTTTTTTGGCATCCAAAAACAGCCGATCATCGATAAGCTTATTGTCGGCGATCAGTTTTTCGATCTTCTGTGCTGTGTCGCTAGAAAGCACCGGCTTATCCCCTTTACTGGATTATTGGTTTGGCGGCGGAATCAGTTGGTGTAATGTCTGGTGTAAAGTCAGTGACGTTATTCTTGAGCGTATCAAGCTGCTGTTGGTTAAAAGTTGCTTGCACCGGCCGCGGCACTACCACCTGCACACCATTGTCTTTTGCCGGCGGCACGAAGTAGCGGTAAATCAACGCGCCTGCGATGAGCAGTATTACCACACTGACTACCAATGTTATGATGTCTCGCTTTTTCATTGTAGTGGCTCCGTTTTACTCGAAATGTCAGCGGGTGGCTGCCAATACGTTTTCATACTCAAACTTGCCGTAACGGTACCGGAATTGCCCGACAACGTCATGTTTGTAAAGTTCATGACTCTTGCTGAGCGTTCGGTGTTTTGTAGGAAGGTAAATATTTTGTCATAGGGTCCTTCAAGATTGACTGAAAAGCCAAGCGTTTGGGCGCCGCTCGCCGACGCAGTTGCACTCGCTGCTGCAGAAGTACTTTGGCTAACAGACGTAACCTTTACGCCACTTTCAAGGCCTATTCTCTCAAGTGAAGCAATTAAGCTTTTGTAGTCTTCGTTGGTTGGTACAGCTCTGAGCACTAAATCGGCATCGCTAATTCCGCCATCGGCTTTTTGGGTAATGTTGGCATAAGCTGACTTCAAAGCCTCGAGGTCCGTCTGTTTTTGCTTAAGCAGTGAGATTTGCTTATCCTGAGCCTTAACCTCGTTAGCACCCCGCACATATGATTTACCGAGAGAATAGATGAAGTAACCACCGATTATGACCGCAGCTGCCGACACTATTCCCATTACGGCTAGGAAGTTTTTGGTGTCCATCTTCTGCTGCATCGAAACTGGGGTTTTGGGATGCTCAACGGCTTTCGGTGCTACACTGGGTTTTTCTTGAGGGCTCATGAGCTTTTTCCTCCCTTTGTCTTAAACAAACTTGGGTCGACCTTAAATGTCATGCTAAAGGTAACTTTCGAAGAGCTGTTGTCTTTGCTAACGGAGGTGATTTTAACACCGCTAAAGAGTTGTTTGCGATCTAAGTTTTCCTGCGGCTTGAAGTTTACGTTGTACTCTTCCAGTGCCTTCGAGAACACACTAACCTCTTTGATGCTCGAGGTGCTGCCACTAATGGTGGCGGTATAGTCATCGGCGAGCGCAAAGCTTGATACTGTTACGTCAGACGGAATGGTGTTACCAAAATTGCTGAAGATTTCACTCGCGTATAGCCGACTGCTATGGAGAGAATAAAACGTTGCGAGGTGTTCTTGAATTGTGGCGGCCTGCTGCTCCATGTCCTTTGATTTGGTAACGTCTTCGTTAAGGCCATTAATAGTACCCTTGTTGGCCTGCGCCACGGTAGCGTTGTAGGCCATAAGGAGCAAAAGCGTACCGATAATCGTTGCAATCACCACGCACACAGCTATCATGATGGTCATGGCCAGCTTCTTACGCTTTTCATCACGCAACTTGGCAACACGTGCTTCTGGCAAGAGATTAATCAAAACCGACATGCTATACCATCCCCCGCATAGCTAAGCCCAAAGCACTACTGTACGACAACGACAGCGGCAAAAGCTTGGCTTCTAGATTGGCTGGGTAACTAACGTTATTCCACGGATTGCCTATTTCAACCGTCACGCCAATGGCATTTGCCAAGTAGGCTGGCAAACCTGGGAGCGCCGCGGTTCCGCCAGTAATGATGAGTTTGGAGACTTTAACGTCTGGATTTGATTCATGAAAGTAGTTAAGTGACTTGGTAATTTCACCGATTATGGAATCCACCGCTGGCTTCAAAGCAGCAAACACTTGCCCTTCAAGCTTGGTATGCACCAAACCAAATTTTTGCATAAACTGCTCGGCTTGTTGTTCATCCAGGCTAAGGTTCTGGGCAAGAACGCGCACCATCGTGCGAGAGCCAACGTTGACAGAACGTATAAGCCGCGTTGCCTGGCCAGTAACAATCGCCATGTCTGTAGCAACTGAGCCAAAATCCAAGATCATCAGTGGCTCGTGATCTATTGGCAAGAGTGAGCGGGTTTGTGCAATTGGGTTGATTTCGAGGGCGAGCAGTTCTAAGCCAGCTTTTTGCATGATGTTGAGGTATTTGTTGGCAAGCGAAATTGGTGCAGCAACCAACAGAACCTCTACCTCGCTATCCTCGCTACCCTGTTTGGGGCCTAGCACAGCCCAATCCAACTTAACCTGATCAATCGGCATAGGTATGTATTTGTCAGCCTGAAACCGTACGGCATTCGCCAGCTCATCATGTGGTAGCTTCGGCATCGGCACTACAGCGGCGTAGGCAAAATTAGAAGGCAGCGCTGCCACTACGTTCTTTGTAGAAACGCGTGCATCCTCTACCAACTGCTTGACCATCTGCGCCAGCTTATCTTGATCAATTGGCGAATCACTGGCCAACAGGTTAGGTGGCAATTCCATATCACCATAGGTAAGCAGGCTTGGCTTGCCGTGCATCTGTTTTAGTTGGACGAGCTTGATGCTGCTGGCACCAAGGTCAAGTCCAAAAAAGTTTTCTTCTTCGGTAAATAGACTCATATACCTTATATTAGCATAAGTACTATGAACTCAATAGCTTCTTTTTAGATATTCCTACAACTCAGAAGCGTGGATTACCGTTAGTGGTAAGATACTTAACTCCTCGTACGTTTTGGCTGTAAATATCTACGAAGCCGGGTGGCGGGAATGCCTCTACAAGGCCTGAGCCGATAATGAGCTCTGCTGGAGTATTTGCTCCGTATACATTTCTACCAAACTCAAATCCCTTGCCTGCCGCAAGCATACCACGTACTTTCAGTTGTTTATTACATGCTTCGCTTGGGTAGGTTGGACCGGCTGGGGTACTCTTTAAACCAGAGCAGGTCCGAATTTTGCCACTTGCATATATGGACATATCCAACTGGGTGACATTTGGCTCGATATAGATATCTCCTTTAACAATCAAGCCGACATTAGGGATCTTATTGATTGCTTGGTAAGAACCATACTGGACAATGTTATTATTTCCTATTCTCAAATCGCCCTCTACATAAAGTGTTGCTCTGTCCTGATTGAAGAAATGAGGGGCATCAAAGTTATTCGAGTTGGCTTTCCCTATAATCGGGCAGTCCGCTGTTGCGCCAAAACCTCCGTTTGCGCTTGATTGCGTGCCCTGAAATACGGTCTTTAAATCGAGTGAAACCTTATAAGGCTTCGACGCAGAGCAAGGGCCATCATATGCTCCGCCCGCAAATATCTTCTCAACTCCAGTTATCACCGGGTCATTCGTGAAATCAGCAGTGCTATTAAACCTATAGCCATTACTATAAGAACAAGTTGGACTATCTGGCCCCGATAAACCCAAGTTGTACTTCGGAATACTACAGAAGTTTGTTGAAACATAAGAATTATCTTGAGTTAAGTACGCCATGACTACATAGTCGGCCGAATTAATGCCCGCTCCAGCTAGGGTACTGCGTTGGCCAAGTATTCTGCCCAGCGCCAGAACATTACCTTTGCGAGTTTGCAGCCAAGGTCCATATTTTACTTCACTCGGAGGAGGATCAAAGTAAAATACGACGGTGGGTGTCTGACCCTCACAGACCCTTACATTAACCGCTCCAACAGAAGAGAAAGTTTCCACACCCTTGGCGTGTGAACCACACTGATCTGGATAGGTCACCTCAATCTTCTTAAGCGACCAATCCGTAACGCCGCCATTAACCCCAGCGCTATATACACCAACATCAAGCTTATCTTTCAGCTCTTGTCCGCCCCACAGCTTCGAAGCATTAGGCACCCCATTAACTATATCCGCCGAGCAGCGCACTGAATAATCAACTGAGGGAGTAAAATCCTTCTGGCCCTTAAGGCAATAGAATCGCTTTTTCTCTTCTAGGGTTACATCTGGTGGTACTTTCCAGTCAACTGAATAGCCTGCTCCGTCTTTTATTTTAGATAATGACCAGATTTGACCTTTAGGGCCTTCTAGCGGTGGCTTTTTCGTAAAGTACACCCGAATCGTAAAGCCCTTAGCGCCGTTTGCTATGCCAGTGTAGTATTGCTGTGGGATCTGATACTGGCCACTTGTCGATGAAGCTGTGTATCCTGCATAGCTGCTTGAAGCGTACTCAACTTTCAAGTAGAAAAGGCTTTTGTTGGCATAATCCGCACTGCTAAGTTCTTCGTAACCACTCGGCGCGCCAAAATTAAACCGCCAAGACGTGTAGCACGTTAAGCCAAAGTTCCAAGGATTCGGGTGGAATGGTGCGTCATAAGTAATCTGTCCGCTATTAATGCCGCCATATGAAACATTAACCCCGTAAGCATTCGTGCCTGCGGCTGGCTCGTCCTTACATGGAGTCTTGATATCTCCGGTACTAGTGATCTTTATTTGCCCACTATTGCTCTGGATAATGCTTTTAGTGGCTGCATCACGATACTCCACGCTAAACGGCAATTTATGGGAATCTCCATAGCAGGTAATGCTGTTCGGCGTAGCAGCATGGGCGGCAGGCACAAATAACCTTAAAGCGCGACTTAGCACGCCAGAAACAAATGACAATCCCTGACCTGTTTCCTGGGGCTTCTTCTCTACTTTGTCAGGTTCTGGTAGCTTGGCATATGAACGATCCACTTTAGCAGCCTCTAGAGCTTTTGCCAGGAGCTCATCATATGTGCCATAGCTGCCATTAAACTTCTTCGTAGCCCTATAGATTACATAGTAGCCAGTCTTGGACTTGAAGATTTTCGTATATTCGCCCTGCTCCAGGTTATTTACGTACTGGGTCTCGTCCTCGCCCTCGCTATATTGCTGAAATGTTTTATAAATCTCACTGTTAAAACGAGCTAACTTCAAAACGCGAGAAGGTGGATTGCCTAAATCAATTGTTTTTGCATCAAAGTCTTCTGTAGTAGTGTTGCCATTAATGTCTGCCTGCTGCTCAATCGTTGCGTCATCGGCCTTCTGCTCGAAGAGTGGTAAAAACTGCTTGGTTAATTTCGCAACTGCTTTGTTTTCAACGCTGTCCTGCAACGCCTTGTCTTGGCCTAGTGCGACGTCCCATCGCACATATACACCGAAGAGCTCATGGCCAGCTATAAGGTCGTCCTGCAAAAGCTCCTTATAATACTCGAGGCACTGCTGATGAGCACTGACTTGCTCAGTCCAGCCATACTGGCTCTTGAGCTTTGAATAGTAGGCACTCCTGCCTCCCTCAGAGCTATAGTTATCCTTCAATAACTCATCGACTTTAGTTTGATCGCAATATTGCTTGCCGAGTTTTTTAGCCTCATCTTGCAATGCTAGTCGTAAAATAACTTCATCGGCAGCACGGCGCTCGGTTTTTGCAGCATCAACATTTTTACCAGCAGCACTTGCCTGATCAAACTTAATGTAGGCAGATTTGATTTCGTCAAAATTTTTTTGACTTTCAGATTGCGTACCAACGATTGCGTATGTGCCTTTGGGTGGATAGTTGCGGTTGTTCCACGTTTGCCACCCTATGTATGCACCGGCGACAACAAGAAGCGCCATAACACCCAATAAGACCTTGGGCCAACGGTGTTTTTTGGGCATAACGTGGCTTGTAGCTGCAGGAGAAGCATCGGCCTGCGCAACAGCCTCACTCAAAGTCTTTTTGGGCGGAGTAATATCGTTCATCTATAGATAAAAAGCTTATGGTACTACTATAGTCCAGCCTACCCGCAATCTCAAGCCTAACCTGGTATAATATTCCTATGAGTCTTTCGCTTGGCATAGTCGGACTGCCCAACGTCGGCAAGTCCACACTGTTTAATGCCTTAACCAAAAACAATATTTTAGCTGCTAACTACCCATTCGCCACCATCGAGCCAAATGTGGGTGTGGTTGCCGTACCTGACGATAGACTTGGCAAGCTGGCCGAAATGTCTGGTTCGGTACAAACAATTCCCGCCAGCGTAACGTTTGTGGACATTGCGGGTATTGTGCGTGGCGCATCGGAAGGTGCGGGCCTAGGCAATAAATTCCTTGCCAACATTCGCGAAACGAACGCCATTGTACAAGTAGTGCGAGCCTTCAGCGACGATAATGTGATCCATGTGGAAGGCAAAGTCGACCCCAAAGACGATATCGATGCCATTCGCACCGAGCTGTGCTTAGCCGACATCTCGACCATCGAAAAACGCATTGATGCAACGCGACGAGAAGCCAAGACTAACGCTAAAGCAAACATGATCGTGGCGGAACTAGAAGGTATTAAAACTAAACTCGACAGCGGTGAGCTCATTAGCCACACTTACAGCGAACTGCCAGAATCAATTGCTGATTTGCAGCTGCTGACTGCCAAGCCATTTATTTACGTCTTTAACATGGATGAGGCTGGCTTAAGCGACAAAGCGCAACAAGACGAACTCACCAAACTAGCTGGCTCTTCCCCAACTGTTTTCTTGTGTGCCAAAATCGAAGCCGAGCTTCAGGATTTACCATCCGAAGAAGCAAAAGAGCTACTACAAAGCCTTGGCCAACAGCAAAGTGGTCTCGACAGCTTGGTGCAGATTGGCTACAAAATTCTTGGTCTACAAACGTACTTTACCAGCGGACCTAAAGAATCACGCGCCTGGACTATCCACGCCGGCGACACTGCCCCAGAGGCAGCAGGTGTAATTCATACGGATTTTGAAAAAGGCTTCATAAAAGCCGAGGTAACCGGCTTCGAAGATATAGTTACAGCTGGCGGTTTCGCCGAAGCCAAGGCTGCCGGCAAGACTCGCCTAGAAGGCAAAGACTACATCATGCACGACGGCGATGTTGTGGTGTTTCGATTTAGCAACTAATGCATAGATTACATCGAATCGCAAAATTGCTTCACGGCTCCATGCATGACCTAAGCTTAAAGACACCTATGCTAAATGGGTTCCCAAAAGGAAAATGTGACTATGCTTCCACCATCAGCCTAGTTGTCTTGTATTGTAACGACTTCAAGGGGGTGTCCTATATCAATCAAATCGACGAGGACTATATGGATAACCACGTCTGGCTGGAATATATGGAGTACTGCATAGATCTAACTATTGATCAATTTACCAATGAAATTCCGCTTGTTTCTGATGGGGTATGGCAAAGAACGAACTTCCCGCACAGCTCAAGCAATTCAATTACTGACAGTGAGTGTGCATACGTAAAATGCCTTGAGCTATTAGAGCAATGGGGGCTAGTTTACGCGCTAGAACACATCCAAGCTAGGATTGATGCATCAAACTGATATTAGACTGGCCAACGAATGCATAGCAGCTATTTTTTGTTAATTTTTAGGGCTAAGTAGACAAGTAAAATGACAGTTATGGTTAAGAATGAGAAAAGGGCAATACCTGTAGCGGGAAGCCTCATCGGCTCAGGCTGCAGAGCAACAGAGCCGCCACTACCCGGCTCTCGCCTATTCTCCAGGCGATAGTCTGTATCAATGCCCTTGGACTTTAAATATCTATCTACCCCATTCATACTTATAAGGCAACTCCGATTAAGCTCAATTATAGACTATTTCGCGCGTTCTAAGTATTGGCCAGTGCGAGTATCAACTTTAACGCCGTCGCCGACCTTAATGAACATTGGTACTTGAACTTCAATGCCTGTCTCGAGCGTAGCAGGTTTAGTCCCCCCACTAGATGTATTTCCTTTGTCAGCACCAGGGGTTTCGGTAACCTTAATAACAGTATTTTTTGGCAAATCGAAGCCGATAACTTGTCCCTTATAGATCAAGCCAGTAACTTCTGACCCCTCTGGAAAGTACTTAACAATCGCTTCATCAATGTCGGCAGGAACTTCGTATTGATCAAAACTTACCATATCCATAAACGCCAAGTCATTGCCATTTGCATACAGGTATTGGAGCTGCGCGCGTTCGATACTGGCCGGAGCGACCTTTTCATCGTTTTTGAACGTTTTCTCCAACACGCTGCCATTAAGAAGATTCTTGATTTTCACCTTAACAGTAGCGCCGCCACGACCCATTTGAGTATGCGAATACTCTGTTACCCGATAAGGTACGCCGTCGAGATCGATCAATGTGTCTTTGCGTAAGTCGGTAATGCCGTACATAAATTGCTAACTCCTTATTACTTTCTGCATCATTATATGAGGCATATTAGCCTCTTCAAAAACATCGCCGACAGTCTCGTAGCCAAGCTTCTTGTAAAATTCGGCAGCTGCTAACTTAGAGTGCATTACAAGCTTCTTTACTCCTTTTTGCTTTGCCGTCTCTTCGAGGATCGTCATGACTTGCATTCCAACCTGCTTGCCACGATATCCCGGCAAGACAGCAACTCGCTCGACCTTTGCAATACCGTCATCAATTAAACGATAACGAGCGGTACCAATAGCGTTTTCGCCATCATAAGCCACAAACTGTTCGGCCGCTTCATCTCTGCCATCAAAGTCGTGCGACTTCGGAACACCGTCCTCGTCATTAAATACTTGCTTACGAACAGCAAACAGAGGCGACAAATCAGCACCCCGACCTAGATGTTCTACCTTTATATTCATAGACTATCTAACAACGTACGGAAGCAGACCAATGTGTCGAGCCCGCTTAAGCGCAACTGCCAACAAGCGTTGGTGCTTCATAGAAGCTCCGGTGCGTTTGCGTGATTCAATTTTGCCAGTTGGACCCAAGTAACGCTGCAACAGCTTTACGTCTTTGTAGTCGATGACGCTAATTTTTTCTGAATAAAATCGGTTTTGCTTTCGGTATTCTGCCATTATCTTCTCCTTAGAATGGTATGTCGTCTAGATTAATTTCACCCTCACCCATGTCCTCGATCACAACGTCGTCGCTCTTTTTGCTTGGCTTTTTAGCTTCTGCTGGTGCAGAACTAGCTGCTGAGTAATCAGTGCCATCGCCAGCTCGGTCGAGGAAGTTAATGTCGGTTGCCACGATTTCAGTTTTCTGTCGTTTTACACCGTCAGTCTCCCAAGATCGTGTTTGTAGACGACCAGTCACAAGCACCTTGCGGCCTTTCGACAGGTAGTTGCTAGCAAGCTCGCCCAACTTACCCCAAGCTACAATATCGTGATACTCCACGGCTTCTTTCTTTTCACCCGATGGATCGGTCCAGTTACGGTTCGTTGCAACTGCAAACGAAGCCACCGACTGACCACTTGGTGTGGAGCGAAGTTCTGGGTCTCGCGTTAAGTTGCCCATTATGATTGCCTGGTTAAAGCCCTGTGCCATATTATTTGCCCTCCTGTGGCTGTTCTTTAGTAGCTTCCTTGTCTTCTTTTACTTCGGTTTCGGTGTTTTGCTGTGTGGTTTTGCTCACCAATCGAGTGTTTTCCATCGAAACAATTAAATAACGCATAACTTCTTCGGTAATGCGAAGCTTTGCCTCAATCTGAGCTACGTTGGCAGGCTCCAATTGAACCTGGTAAAACACGTAAATGCCCCAGTCTTGTTTTTTAATCTTGTAAGCCAGCTTACGCTTGCCCCAGTTGTCTTTTTTGGTAATCTTGCCCTTGGCGGCTTCGATGATTTTTTCTACTTTGCTTGTTGCACTCTCGATGTCGATTTCTAAATCGGGGTGCAATACTACTGCAATCTCGTAGTTACGCATATGTTGTTTTGTTCCTTTCTTTGGCTTGACCAACATAAATTTGGTCTTTGCTGTAGTCGGGCTATATAGATGCTCTGCTACAACAAAAAGGTTAGTTAATACCGTGTTATTCTACCTTATAAAGGTCTTTTGGTCAACCTATCAACGGGTTATAATACAGTCATGCTTATGCTCTATGACCAACTCATCGGCCGAACAATTGCAAGCGTGCAGTCTGGCTTGCCATGCGGCCGCATTGCCAGCTTCATTGTAGACCCCGCCAAGCTTGCGATTGAGCTCATCACGATACATGACCTGCACGGCGCTCAGTACTTGTTGCCAGGTGACGTACGCTATATTGGCACAGAACGAGTTATTATTGATGCCGAAGAAAAACTTTCTGAAGCCGACGAGCTGTTGCGTCACCAAGAGATTATTCACCAGAACTATAGTCCAATCAGCTCCAAGGTGGTGACTGAAAGTAAAAAGAAGCTCGGTCGAGTCACCAACTATGCAATTGACGAAAACAATTGGCGAATTGCAAAGCTCTATGTTACCTCCGGACTCTTTGGCAATCCCTTACAGCAGGAACAGATAATTGACACAGGAGATGTTGTTAACGTAGAGGCCAACAAGATTATTGTGCGGGACTTACGTAATACTCAAAAGAAACCGCTTACGATACCCTTGCCCAAAAATGTAGCATAACCTATACTATGTCCAATGAGATGAGGAGGGTGATTTGGTAGTAGTATTTATGTGGCTCTTGCTAATCGGTACTGTCATTCGATTCGTTGTTCTCAGCCGCTAATACACTCATCGCCTCCCGTACGTCCGAATATCTAAAGCCTTGGCCCACCAAATATGTGACTAACTTTTGCTGGTCATTGGCATAACGAGCCAGTCGCATTTTCTTTATCAGTACCTTGGTTAAGTTTGCTTGCTCATCAGCTGATTCGATTTCGCCAAGCGCAGTATCGAGTACATCACGGCCTATGCCCTTTTTCATAAGCTCCATACGCAAAACGCGAGAGGAACTGTGTTTGGTGGCTGACCGACTGCGAATCCACGACCGTGCGAACTCAAGGTCATCCACATACTTTTCGACAGCAAGTCGACCGATGGTTGCACTAGCAACATCCTCATCGTAACCTTTGCGTGCTAAATACTGTCGTAATTCATACTCACTGCGCGGGCGATAGCTAAGATACCTCAGTGACACATTGTAGGCCTTGGAGCCTAGAGCGGACTGAATGAGATTGGCTTGTTCGTCACTGCTAATTTCCTGGCCGATCTTGAGGCCTCGGTTTGACATCTCTAATACCCCTAAGCCGCATAGAAATTTACCATCGACTTCAATATTATAGATATCTTGATTTCGCTTTTGAGCCGTTATGTTTGTAATCTGTGGCATATGAACCTAGCCAAGAGCTTACTCAGCTACTTAAGATCGGCTTCTTTGCGAATAGCAGCATCTAATGCGTCCATGACTTTCGGGTGTTCCTTGAGAAATCCTTTGGCAGCCTCACGGCCTTGACCGATTTTTTCATCTTTGTAGGAATACCAAGCCCCAGACTTAACTACCATGCCATACTTTACGGCTAAGTCGATCATATCACCAGCCTTCGATATACCTTCGTTATACATAATGTCGAACTCAGCCACCTTAAATGGCGCGGCAATTTTATTCTTCACCACTTTGACTTTTACATGATTGCCAATTGGGTTGTCGCCGTCTTTCAGCTGCTCACTGCGACGAATGTCGAGCCGCACCGAGGCGTAATATTTAAGCGCATTACCACCAGCGGTTACTTCGGGGTTACCGAACATTACACCTATCTTCATGCGCAGCTGGTTAATGAATATAACGGTACAGTTAGATTTACTAATTACACCAGTCAACTTACGCATAGCCTGACTCATGAGCCGTGCTTGGAGACCCATTTGGGCATCACCCATATCGCCTTCAATTTCAGCGCGCGGCACCAGTGCTGCCACAGAGTCTACGATAACAATGTCCACCGCACTCGAGCGCACAAGCGTTTCACAGATTTCAAGCGCCTGTTCGCCGTTATCGGGCTGAGAAATTAGCAGGCTATCTAAGTTCACACCAATTCTTGAGGCGTATTCAGGGTCTAGGGCGTGCTCGGCGTCTATAAAAGCAGCTGTACCGCCGCGCTTTTGCACCTCTGCAACAGCGTGTAGCGCCAATGTGGTTTTACCACTCGATTCTGGGCCGTAAACCTCTACAATGCGACCTTCGGGAATTCCCCCACCCAAGGCAATATCGAGTGATAAACTGCCAGTTGGAATGGTTTTTACCTGCACCTTCGAGCCCTCGCCGAGCTTCATAATTGAGCCCTTACCAAACTGACGTTCAATCTGCTCTACTGCTAAATCAACTGCACGCAAACGCGCTGCTTTTTCTCCGCTTGGTGCCTTTGATTCTGCTTTGTCATCCTTCACTACTTTTGTATTCTCCAACTTTACGTTCTTCGTTCCTGTTTTTTCGACTGTTGCTGTACTCACTTTATCTCCTTACATCTTAAAACATTTGATATAAGGATGATACCGAACAATATACGTACATGTCAAGAGGGCTTTTTGAGCCAACTTTGCAGCTCCTGTACTGTTCTTACCTTACCAAGTACGACTCCCCTATAAACATCGGCGCTAAACACAGTCTTACCATAATCCCCAGCCTGAATGAGGTCATACTTTAATTGCAGGATCTGTTCTTTCTGTTGCTCGCTCAACTTCTTATACCAGGCATCCGGCATGTCTGCCATGACGGCCTCGGCTCCGGGTTTCAGAAACCAAATATCGAAATTCCACATTCTTTCGCCAACCGGCACATTGAGACCGAGATAAACCCCAGTCGGCTGATGCGCCAGTCTTGACTTAAAATTTAGATGATTTGAAACAAAGGTCCTGCGTACATCGGCCCGAGAAGCAAAGTATTGGGCCGCTTTTGCAGCCGCTTCCAAGGTTGGAGGAGCCATCCAGACACACATATCAATATCCGGGTTCACCATTAAGCCATAGCTTAAACTGCCATCGACTGTGACCGTGCCAAATTGCGACAAGACACTTATCGCATCTAGCTGCTTTAGCAACTGCTCCCCTTCCGCCACCAAAGCCTTTGAGCCATCAATAACAGGCCCGCGAACAGATACCCTGCGGGCGATGTGTCCTTGCTGCTCCACAGCATCCCGTCCTACAAGATAACCTTCTAGCAGCGTGGCATCGTACCTATCTTTTACTCGGCCTGAGCGAGATTTAAAGAATAGCGCGTGATCGATGCATTGAAAGTACAGTCCGTCAATTTCTTCAGCTTGCGCTAGTTGCTCTTCTGAGGTCGGCCAACCTTGCTTTGGCGGAAAGCTTTCAGCCGAAAAACACTCCACATCATCGGCAAGTAAAATCTTTGGGACATCAGATGCTATGACGGGGTGCTTTTTTCTTAGATCTTGCCATAATGCATCGGATACCATAATGTCGACATCGGTCACCTTACGCAAACCACGAGCACCAAGCGGCCCGCTGCCAACAATCGCATACTGGCCAGCTGGGAGATCAAGCGCCCTTACCCTGTCGAATAACTTACGATTATAGGCGACTATCTCATTCATCGGAAGTTTGTAAAACTTAGTGGAAAATCAAAGTCAGCACTTTTAAGTACATTCATTATCCCCTGTAAATCATCTTTGCTCGTACTACTTACCCGCACTTCTTGCCCTTGAATTTGAGCCTTGGCCTTGGGGTACTCGTCGCGAATCAGCTTAGTGACTTTCTTGGCCTTTTCCTGATCTAAGCCTTTGCGCAAAGGAACAGTTAATTTACTTACCATGCCGCTCTGCACAATCTCCCCCGACTTATCAAGCACCTTGAGGCTGATGCCGCGCTTGAGCAGTTTTGATTCAACCACGTCCAGAATCGTCTGGACTTTAAGATCGGAGTTGGCTTCAAGCGCTAACTCCCCCTTATCGCGCACAAATTCACATTTAGCACCTGTGCCCTGAAAGTCGTAACGAGTTTGTAGTTCTCGCCCCACTTGATCAATCGCGTTAATCATTTCGGACAAATCATAGTCGCTCACCACGTCAAATGAAAAATCTTTTGCCATCGCTTAGGCCTCCATTATCAGATACATTATACCAGATAGCTTTGAGGCGGAACTATTGAACCTGCGTGTCTTTCTTGAAAATAATATCGCTCTTCGGCTCAGAGCTTGTCCCGACTTTTCCAAGATCCTTTTTGGTCACCACCGTGTTGCTCAAAATAAGCTGAGTTGAGGCAGCGTTGCTCGTCGAAACCTTAATCGTTTCATTCGCGCGAAAAGTCTGTTCACTTCCTGCCATCATTGTAGAGCTAAAGACATCTTTGCCGTCTGTGCTCACCACAATATTAGCCGTATCTGGCCCTATTCTCACGGTGAGCTCCACCCCGCCAGCCACTGCCGAACTTGCACCGATGACTTTTTCGTCGTCTGGGAGCTTGGCGTTAATCGTGCGGACTACTGTGGTGTTTTTGTTAAGTCGACTGCGTGCGGTTACTTTTACTTGGTTCGGGCCATCGACGAGCGTGAGTTTTTGACTAAATTTACCGTCCGCTGTAATTGTCACTTGGGTGTCGTTAATAAAAAGTTCGGCGGTCTGGTCTGTCTGGCCCGTGATATAGATTGTGCCCGATTTCACCGTAGTGTTATTTGGATTATCGACAACCAATGAAGGTGGTGCCGAAAGAACGCTAAGCTGCCACGCTATGTATGCGGTTATTAGACCAACCACCACCACGCCCAATACAAATAGGAGGCTTTTGGGCGTAATAACAAACTTGGGACTATCCAAAGGCTTCAAGCCTAGTTGCGGGGAATCTTGTCTTTTGGCTTCGCTGCCACGCCTTGCCGCAAACGCTTGTCGCTCTTTTTTGTATAAGTTAAGTAGAGGTGCTGTATCAAAACCCAAAAAGTCGGCGTAGTTTTTAACATAGCCGCGCGAATAAATATCATCAGGTAGTTTGTCGTACGCAGCAGCTTCGATTTGCTCTAAATAAGCCGCGCGAATGTTTGTCTGTTTTTCAGCATCTTTAATACTCAGGCCAAGCTCATCGCGTCGTTTCTTTAGTAGCTCGCCTAATGAAAAATCAGCGACTCGTTTGGGAGCCGGCTGACTCTTTGGACTGTGCGCTGAAGGCCTAGATTTCGGAGTCACTGTCACCTCCCTCGCCCAAGTCATTCATACTCGAAACTAATGTTTTGCGCGGTTTAGCCCCTTCTTTTGGCCCCACAACGCCCCGGTCTTCCAGCATATCAATCAGGCGACCAGCTCGTGAAAAACCTACCTTGAATCTTCGCTGAATCGTCGAAGCCGATATCTCACCTGACTGAATTGCTAACTCGGCTACTTCATCGAACAAGTCATCATCACCTGTGTCATAAGCACCACCGCCGCCACCCTTTATGCGCACGGCTTGCTTGAGAATCTCGTCGTCGTACTCGGGCTCACGCGCATCCCTTAGGTAGTCTGCAACCGCCTTTACTTCCTCTTCGCTCAACCATACGCCCTGAACACGCTTCGGCTTAATGAACGAAGGGCTGGCGAAGAGCATATCACCCTTACCAAGCAACTTTTCGGCACCAGACATCTCAATAATGGTGCGCGAATCAACCTGGCTAGCTGTAGTCAACGCAACACGAGTCGGGATATTTGCCTTAATCACACCGGTAATTACATTCACACTTGGTCGCTGAGTGGCTAACACTAAGTGAATACCAACGGCACGAGCCATCTGAGTAATGCGCTGCACCAAGGCCTCCACGTCTTTGCCAGCAATGGTCATAAGGTCAGCGAACTCATCAATCACAATGACAATGTATGGCATGTTATCGACGCCTTTTTGGGCATTATATTCTTCGATCCCGCGCTTACCATTATCTTGTAAGAGCTTATAACGACGTTCCATTTCCGCTACTGCCCACTTTAAAGCAGAGATGGCCTGGGGTGGGTCTACAATCACCGGAGCCAAAAGGTGTGGAATATCAAAGTATAGACCAAGCTCAACTCGCTTTGGATCAACTAAGATTAGCTTGAGTTCCGCCGGTGAGTTTCTATATAACAAGCTGGTTATCAGAGTGTTGATCATGACAGACTTACCCGTCCCAGTAGCACCAGCTACGAGTAAATGAGGTGCTTTTCCTAAGTCGGCGGTTACGATATCTCCACTCACATCTCGACCGAGCACAAACGTAAGCTTGGTACCCTTACCCGCAACTTCTTTTGACGCCAAGATGTCACCAAGCCGAACTTGTGCTGATTTTTTATTTGGCACCTGAATACCTACTAAGCTTTTACCAGGGATTGGTGCTTCTATGCGAATTTGCTCGGCCTCGAGTTTGAGGGCTAAGTTGCGATCAAGCGCGGTGAGTTTGTTGAGGTTTACACCCGACGGTGGTTTCAGGCTATATTGAGATACAGTCGGGCCGATGTCGACTTCGCCCATTTGCACTTCGTAGTTAAACTCGCCAAACGTATCCTGAATAAGCTTAGCAATTGCCTTGGCATCGCCAGGATCGGCTTGCGTGGTGGTGGCCTTTACTAGATCAAGGGGTGGATACTTCCAGTCCTTATCCATAGTAGACAGAGTAACGGTCGCCTCTTTCTTTTTTGCTTCTGGCTCCTCTTCACCAATGCTACCGCGGACAGGCAGTTTGTTGTTAATCTTGAATTCAGTTTCTTCAGCAGCTTCACCGAGCTCTCGTTGGCGTGCAAAAAGCTGCAAGAAGCTTTTGAATAAGTCCTTGACGCGCGTGTTGGTAGCTACTACCAAGCATATCAATAACAGTGCTGCGAGGATGAAAATAGAAACTGGCTTATTTAAAATCGGCAACATAGCTGCGCTCAAACCAAAACCAACCATGCCGCCGCCACTTCCTACGTTGCCAAAATCAACATTTTCGGGTGCAAATACCATATGAGCTAGTCCCGCTAGACATATGAAGACAGCAATCGTACCGAAAAGATTATTGGGTTTAAATTCGTACTTCGATGGCTGGAATAGCACCCAAGCGATCAGAAGCAAAGCAAACGGCAGCACAAATGCCGCCAGACCAATAACAAAGCCTACGGCCATGAAGATCCAGCCGCCTAAGCTACCGGCAAATCCAATCATAGCGAGAATCAAAAATACCGCAATCGTAATCAGGACTATTGCTGCAATTTCTCGCTTTGCCTCACTCGAAATGTGCGCCTTGGCTTCACCTGGAATCCGTGCGGTGTCTTTCTTTTTTACTTTTCGCTGCTTCTTAGCCATAAAGCTTATTATAGGTGCTCCTGGCCTGGTGTGCTAGATGGTTTTTGCATTATTCACCCTCATGTTAGATCCCATTATAGCACAGTAGTACAATAATTACAAGACTTGTCAAATATAACCATTTTACCTAGTATTAGGTGATATGAAGAACATCCTCAAGTCACTTAAGCTAGTTAAGTCTGCACGATCGAAGATACTACTTTTGATAATAATTGGCTCGATTTCTGCAGCACTCTCATCGGTACAGCCGTATATCGTAAAGGAGATTATAAACTCCTTAGCAGCTGCTGCAGGAGCGGAGCAAACCACAAAGCAAATTATTTTCTATTTGGTACTATTCTTAACTTTTAGCCTCATATATGCAGTATTTGGCAGCTGGGAGGTCTGGCAAACAAGACGAATTAACACACATCTTAATACGCTTCTATCTCTCTCTTCATTCCAAAAACTATCAGGTCTTTCCGTTGACTACTTTGAGATGAACCGGCCTGGATCTATCTTGCGTAAAGTTAATGATGGAATCGGCTCGCTCTCGCAGTGGATATATGACCTCTCCTACAACTTCATTGGTCCAGTAGGACTCATAATTTTCGGGCTACTCGCGCTTTGGAGTAAGTTTCCGCTAATTGGCCTGATGGCCACCTTGGCACTTCCCCTCAATACATATATATTTCTTCGTTCGGCAAAAAAATCTCAGATTATATATAAGAAATACCGTAAGCTTACTGAAAGATCTGACGGCAAGATGAGCGAGACTTTTTCTAACATCACAACGACCCGGAGCCTTTCAGCGGAACGAGCTGTGTATAAACAATACGAGAAGGACATATTAAAGGCACGAGACTATGAACACAAAGATGCAGACATCTGGCGTCTCTCAATCTGGTTACGCATCACCATCACCAGAATAGTGTTTGTAGCTTCGATGCTTATCGTTGCCTATCTGGTGATTCAGAACAATGCAACCGTGGGCGACGTAGTCTTCGTCAATCTGTTCCTGCAACAAGTATTGAGCCAAGCATTAAGTATAGGGCGGTTCTTCGACATGACAATAAAGCGAGATGTAACCATTGGACGGCTACTCGACATATTAGACCAAAAGCCTAGATTCAGCGACAAGCCCGACGCCCTACCTCTTGTGGAATTAGACACTATTGAGTTCAAAAAAGTGAGCTTCAGCTATCCCGATGGCAAGAAAGGTGCAATCAAAAATGTTAGTTTTAAGATCGAGAGTGGTAAAACAGTTGCACTCGTTGGGCCAAGTGGCACTGGCAAAAGCACAATTACAAAACTCCTTCTACGCTTCTACGAACCTACAGAGGGTCAGATACTTATTAATGGTCAAGATGTTAGTGACTTTACCGCAGATAGTATCCGCCAACACATTGGCATGGTCATGCAGGATGTCGCGCTATTTAACGCCACCGTGGAAGAAAATTTAGGCATGGCAAATAACCAGGTGAATAAAGAAGCTATCATTCGTGCAGCCAAACAAGCCCATGCTGATGATTTCATCCAGAATTTACCGCAGCAATATAGGACTTTAGTCGGCGAACGCGGCATAAAACTCTCGGGTGGACAAAAGCAGCGCGTAGCAATTGCGCGTGCCATACTCAAAGATCCACAGCTTATCATTCTAGATGAAGCTACGAGCGCTTTAGACAGTGAGTCTGAACGACTGGTTCAAGAAGGCCTAAAGAAACTTATGGCGGGCCGTAGTGCCCTGGTTATCGCCCACCGACTGAGCACCATTATGCATGCCGATGAGATACTAGTACTCAGAAACGGCAAGATATCGGAACGAGGTACGCATGCCGAGCTCATGAATCAAACGGGACTGTACAAGAAGCTCTTCGACCTCCAGTCCTCTAGCGGTAAAGTAAAATTGTAGACAAAAAGGACCGTCATGAAAAACATCCTCAAACTTACAAAGTACCTAAAGACTGAGAAAAAACCAATCGCTATTGTAGGCTTCTTTAGTCTTGTAATGGGATTAGTGTCTGCTATTTTGCCACTTCAATTTAAGCGCATCGTAGATAATGTAGCAGAAGCAACAAAGAACCCCGGACCCGACACGACTCAGCAAGTTGCTTTATCTGTACTGTTGCTAGGATCACTCTTAATCGGCAATGTGATTCTGCAGTACTTTAATGAGAAGTATTCGGACATCATACGAATGCGAATCCTCACAATACTCCGACAGAGGATCTACCCGAAGGTCATTGACCTGTCGGTGGATTACATTGAAAAACATCAACCAGGTGCGGTCATACAGAGGGTAACGCAAGGCATTGGTGATTTCCAAATGTGGATCTTTAGTGTTGCAGAATGGCTATTTTCTCTCTTAACAAGCACCGTATTCATACTTATTATCATATGGACCAAAAGTACAGCGATGGGCCTCCTCTTCGTAGTAGCCCTCCCTCTGATGGTATGGCTAAATTTCCGCAAAGTTAACAGAGCTAAAGAATCTAAAGTTAAGGCAAATAAATACTATGAAAAATTTGCTGGCGCATTTACGGAAAGTATAGGCCAACTAACAACAATTAAAACTATGTCGGCGGAACACCGAACCCAAGGCAAGATTGAAAACCTGACAAATAGTATCCTAGATTTTCGACTGCAGCAGTTTTCAATTGAACGAAACCACAATGTCGCTCGCGATATTATAGGCAACCTCGCCGTAGCTACCTCAGTGGTCATTGCGGCCTACTATGCCCTGAAAGGTAAGTTTACTCCGGGGGATCTCTTCTTGGTAATTTTCTATAGTCGAGATCTCGTCGGATCGATCAACCCAATTAGTCGGTTTATACAGAATACTTCGGATGTCGAAGTTACTGCTGAGCGTCTCGTCAGCTTCTTGGAAACGAAACCCAACTTGGTTGACCAGCCTGATGCTCTCCCGCTCGTGCAACTAGAAAGTATCGAATTTAAAAACGTAGGATTTAGCTATCCTCAGGGCAAGAAAGGAGCAATAAAGAACATAAGTTTCAAGATTGATGAAAACAAAACTATAGCACTCGTTGGCCCAAGTGGCACTGGCAAAAGCACAATTACAAAACTCTTACTGCGCTTCTACGAGCCTACCGAGGGGCAGATACTAATTAATGGCCAAGACGTAGGTAATTATACTCAAGAGTCTGTGCGTCAACATATTGGAATGGTCATGCAGGATGTTGCACTTTTTAACACAACCATCGAAGAAAACTTGGGCATGGCAAATGCTCATGCGAATAAGGAGAATGTTATCCACGCCGCCAAACAAGCTCATGCTGATGACTTTATTCAAGATCTCCCTAAAAAGTATAAAACCTTAGTAGGTGAACGAGGTATTAAACTCTCGGGTGGTCAAAAACAACGCGTAGCAATTGCTCGAGCCATACTAAAAGACCCCCAGCTCATCATCCTAGACGAAGCTACGAGTGCGCTGGACAGTGAATCTGAACGACTTGTGCAGGATGGCCTCAAAAAGCTCATGGCCGGCCGTAGCGCCCTCGTAATCGCCCACCGCTTAAGCACAATTATGCATGCTGATGAAATATTGGTTCTTAAAAACGGCAAGGTTGCCGAGCGCGGTACACATGCCGAACTCATTAATCAGACAGGGCTATATAAAAAGCTGTTCGATCTGCAATCTGCCAGCGGCAAAGTTAAGTTGTAATCTCTGCTAAAAACTCAATGCGCTTGAGTACTTAGGAAAGAAAGGATACATGCAAGCCTTGCGGGGGCCCGAAGGCCCCCGCCGATCAGCTTGCGACGGGCTGCAGATGGCGCGACTTGCGCACCCGCGGTCTGGTTCCGTCCTCCTTGATCATGCGCCGGCCGCCCAGGTAGTGCTTGAGTGCCTGGTGGGTCATCCAGCAACGCACGTTGCAGAACGCCTCGCCCGAGTCGTCGTACGAGAACCGAGTTCTCCTCGACTCCTTGCACTGTTCGCACTTCCCTTCCGGCTCCGCCTCTCGCAAGAGGAAGAACTTGGTTCCAGGGAACCGCACTCTGACACACTTGGTGTCGTGTTGCTTCGCCACGAATGACCTCCTAGGTCGATGGTAAGTTGGGCGAACTCTGATCCTTGGCTAAAGCAAGGTCCAGTAGCGTGCGCTCTCGTGAGAAGAACGCACATTACCGAACCCTGCTGCATGCATCCTTGTAATGAACCTTGAACTAAATCAAAGTGGAATACATTTTATACTCAATAGTGTGTTTTGTCAAGCTAAACTTCGATGACCACAGGCACGACAATTGGATTGCGCTTGGTCACTTTGTACAAGTAGTTCGACAATTCGTCGCGCATTTTCGTCTTGATAATCAGCGAATTCGGCGGTGTTGAACGATCTCGCGAATCAAAGATGTTTTTGACTATTTGTCGCGACTTGTTAATCAACTCTTCGTTGTCCTTCATATACACAAAGCCACGCGAAATGATGTCTGGGCTGGTGGTGAGACGGCCAGAACGCTTATCAACTGTAGCAATTGCTGTGAATATTCCGTCACTTCCCATCGCCTTTCGGTCGTTCAATACAACCGCCTGCACGTCGCCAATGCCATTACCATCGATAAACACAATGCCGTTTTGTACAATCGGGCCTTTTTGCACTGTCTTACCATCTGCTACCAAAGTTTGGCCGTTTTCAATTACAAACACATGGTCGTTATCGTAGCCTTTGCGCTCAGCAATCTTGGCATTGTGAACCAAGTGATGAACTTCGCCATGAATTGGCAAGAAGTACTTAGGTCGAACCAAGTCAATCATCTCTTCAATTTCTTCGGTCCAAGCGTGACCCGAAGTGTGTAGGATGCCTAAATCATCGAACTTGGCCGTAGCACCTTGGTACACATATGTTCCCCAGCGGTACAAATTGTCTACCATACCCCAAACCGACTTCTCATTGCCCGGGATGATTGAGGAACTCAAGATAACCACGTCGGTTTCTTTGAGCTTCACATCGCGATGTTCGCCACGACCCATACGGTTCAGGCCACCCATTTCCTCGCCCTGTGATCCGGTAGTTAGAACAGCCAACTGACCATCTTGGTACTTACCCATTTCTTGAGCGTTAATCATCAGTCCGGTTGGTACCTTAACGTAACCTAGCTTCATAGCCAGCTCAATGTTATTGAGCATACTGCGGCCAGTCACTACCAACTTACGGTTAGCCTTGGCAATAGCATCAATAATGATCTGCATACGCGTAACCTGACTCGAGAACGACGCAATGATAACGCGTTTATTGTAGTTCTGAATCAGAACATCATCGATAGTCTCAACAATTTCCTGTTCAGTTGGTGACTTTCCTACCACCTCACAGTTCGTACTATCACTCATCAGCATCAACACGCCTTCATCACCCAATTCTTTCAGGCGCTGCTTATTAGAAAGCTTACCGTCCACTGGGTTTTCTTCGAATCGCCAGTCGCCGGTGTCGATTATGGTACCGACTGGTGTACGAATAGCGAGCGCACAAGCATCAGGGATTGAGTGGGTAATGCGGATAAACTCTACCGAGAAAACACCGGCTTGAATGCGTTCACCTGCGTCTTGGTCGACAATACGCAAGTCTGGCTTAAACGGCAAACGATATTCTTCAAGCTGGCGCTCAATGAATTTAATGCTAAATTTCGCACCAAACACTGGTGCTGGCATTTTAGGTAGCAGGAATGGCACACCACCAACGTGATCGAGGTGAGCGTGAGTTATAAAGTGCCCACGGATTTTATGCTTTCGTTCTTCAAGATACGTAACGTCGGGGATAATGAGGTCTACCCCTGGCTCATCGATTCCTGGGAACGAAAAGCCCAAGTCCAACACGATAATGTCGTCTTCGTACTCCAAGGCCATGACGTTTTTACCAATTTCGCCAAGTCCGCCGAGCGGGATGATTTTGAGCTTACCAGCGTCGGCTTTGCTGGTTTGAGCACGCACTACTTTTGGCGCAGTGCTGTTTTGATTAAAGCTACCAGTCACAAAGTTAGATCGTCCATCACGACCACGTCGTGGACCACCTGGTCGTCCACCACTGCGTGGCCCACGCTGCTGACCCGATTGGCTACGCGACTTGCCGCCACGGTTTTGACCTTCGCCGTCTTTCGGCTGCGAGCGTCGGTTATTGTTATTTTGTCGAGTGTCCTGCGTGGTTGGCTGCACGAGCGTATCTCTGGCAGGAGTCGATGATTTTGCAATTGGCTTCTTACTGGCCGGCATACCGAGATCCTCGGCGCTTAATGGTCGTGAAGCTAAATTATTACTCATAGATATAAATTTTCCTTTCTTTACTGGTTATGAGTCATTCTGAATATGATTCAGAATCCCTGGTCCTACTAAACGGGTGTTTAGCGAGAGACCCTGAAATCTATTCACAAGGACAGTTTTTTAAGAATGCTGGGGATTTTTTGAAAATCTTCCTGCAAAGTAGCCCGCATACCGCCGTTATACAACGCTGCTGCCGGGTGATACAGAGGCAAGAATACTTGGTTGGCCAACGTTAGCTCGCCAACTTTTACCGTCTGCTTAATAGCATGGCCGTGTGCTTGGCTAATTTTCAAATCCGGGAAGAAAACATTCATAGAATGCCGGCCCAAAAACACCACGAGCTTCGGCCGGATTACTTTGATCTGTTCAATCAGGTACGGCAGACAAGCTGCAATTTCTTCTTTGCTCGGGTCACGATTGTCGGGTGGACGAAACTTTACAATGTTGGTTATAAACACGTCTTCGCGCCGTAAGCCAATAAGTTCGAGCATTTCGCCCAGGAACTTTCCGCTTGCACCCACGAAAGGTCGCCCTTCCCTATCTTCCTGTGCCCCGGGGGCTTCACCCACAAACATGATGTCTGCTTCTGGGTCACCCTCGCCGGGCACAGGGTTCAAGCAACTGTGCGCGATGTCGATGGCAAGTTCGCGGCTTTTGATCCGGTCGGCAATTGCATCGAGCTGTGTTGCTTGGTCTGACATGTCAATTAGCTTACTGCTCGTCGAGAACCTTTTTACTGAGATTCAATCGGCCTTGGCCATCGATCTCCACAAGCTTCACGTCAAACTCATCACCTTCTTTGAGAACCTTGTGAATGTCCTCGACACGATCTTTGGAAATTTGGCTAATGTGCAGCAGCCCATCTTTGCCAGGCATGATCTCCATAAAAGCACCGAAGTCCATAATGCGCACCACCTTGCCGTGGTACACTTTGCCAACTTCTGGTTCGGCCACAAGCATTTCGATCCATTCTTTGGCCGCACGAGCAGCAGACTCATCGCGCGATGCAATCATAACCAACCCACTGTCGTCGATGTCAATTTCGACACCAGTTTCGTCGATAATTCGATTGATCATTTCGCCGCCCTTACCGATCACTTCGCGGATCTTATCGGGGTTAATGTTCAGCTTCGTGATGCGTGGTGCATACGGGCTGAGTTCTGTACGTGGCGCATCAAGAATTGCCAAGAGCTTGCCCATAATGTGCGTTCTGCCCTCTTGAGCTTGTGCTAGGGCGTTTTTCATAATCTCAATCGTAATGCCTTTGACTTTAATGTCCATCTGAAGCGCCGTAATGCCGTCATCGGTTCCAGCTACCTTAAAGTCCATGTCACCCGCAAAGTCCTCAGTGCCTTGGATGTCTGATAGCACTACATAAGTGCCGGGCTTATCATGGTCAAGCACTAAGCCCATAGCAATCCCAGCCACCGGCTTGCGCAGAGGCACACCAGCGTCCATCAAGCTCAAAGTTGAACCACACACACTAGCCATCGAGGTTGAGCCATTTGAGCTCAAGATTTCGGAAACGACACGAATTGTGTACGGAAATTCTTCTACATCAGGTATCATGGCGGCCAAGGCCTTTTCGGCCAAATAGCCGTGGCCAATTTCGCGACGACCAGCCGAGCGCATTGGCTTAGCTTCGCCCGTGGAATATGGTGGGAAGTTATAGTGATGCATGTAGCGCTTCTTACTGTCTTCTTCCATGGTGTCGATCAGCTGTGCGTCGCTTGCTGGACCAAGCGTTACTACGCTGAGCGCTTGTGTGCTGCCGCGAGTAAATAGTGCTGAACCATGGGTGCGTGGCAATAAGCCAACTTGTCCGCTAATAGGTCGAATTTCGGTAGTAGCACGTCCATCGGGTCGCGCACCATCTTTCAAAATCGCCCGGCGGATTTCCATATCAATTACTTTACCGAAGGCATCACCAACTACGCCACGTGCATAACGACCAGCATTAGCGCTGTCCATTGGGTCGTTTTCGATAAATGCAAGCTCATCAAGCACAGACTGCTTGAGTTCCTGAATAGACTGCTGGCGCAGCTTAGCATCTTTGTGTCGGACGCCTTCGCCTAGTTTGCCATCAAGCAAGTGAGCAACTTTTTCCACTACTTCATTCTCGGGGGTACTGAGCTCGTACTGCTGCGGCTTCACGCCAACGGCGCGCACCATTTCTTCTTGCAGCCCTACAACTGGCTGCCAAGTTTGTTTGGCTAATTCCAGGCCTTGAATGATCGTGTCTTCATCCACCTCGTCAGCCTCTGCTTCCACCATCATAATAGCGTCTTTTGTACCGGCTACTACCAGGCTTAATTTGCTCTCAAGCAATTCCTCAGTTGTTGGGTACGCTATGAGCTTACCGTCGACCAAACCAACCCTACAGGCACCAACTGGTCCTTCGAACGGTGCGCCTGATAGCATCAAGGCGCTCGAAGCCGCGATAATACTTACGACGTCAGGACTGTGCTCCAGGTCAGCACTCAGCACCACCACTACTACCTGCACATCATTACGGTAACCTTTTGGAAACAGTGGTCGAATTGGGCGGTCAATCAAGCGACTGGTCAAAATAGCCTGCTCACTCGGTCGGCCTTCGCGCTTAACAAACCGACTACCTGAAATCTTGCCTGCAGCATACATCCGCTCCTCGTAGTCGACCATGAGCGGGAAAAAATCAACACCTTCGCGCGGCTCATTGGCAATCGTTGCCGTCGCCATTACCACAGTGTCGCCGTAACGAACGGTTACAGCACCGTCGGCCATAAATGCCAACTTACCTGTCTCGATTGTGAGTTCGCGCCCAGCAAACTGGGTGCTAAATTGTTGTGTTTTACACCCAAATGGATGGATTATCTCCATACATCTCCTCTTCTCTCTTTGTCTATATGCAAAGAGTTCTCGTCATAAGTGCCAGAGACAATTGATCAAATAATTAATCACTTAACTCTATCACTTACATACGAGCAAATTAGTTATTCTTTTTATACCAAAAGGTACGTTTTGCGATACGCAAACTCTAGCGTCGAAGTCCGAGTTTTTTTACAACTGCGTCGTAGCGCTTGGTGTCTTTCTTCTGTAAATAGTCCAAAAGACGTCGTCTTTTACTCACCATAGCTAGCAAACCACGGCGACTGTGATTGTCACCTTTGTGGATTTTTAGATGCTCTGTAAGTTGCTTGATTTTTTCAGTAAACAAAGCAATTTGAACCTCTGGCGAGCCAGTGTCCTTACCATGCACAGCATGTGCTTTAATGAGTGTTTTCTTTTCTTTCGTTTGCAACATCGTTTCCTTACTTTAGCAGATTATGCGTAATTAATCAATAAGAACAGCGTTTTTGAGGTCGTTTTCACCGATACGTGTACGCTTCAGCGCACTCATATATGCTCCGGTCTTCAAGTGCGCACCGATGTCTTCGACCAAACTGCGTATGTAAGTGCCGCTTGATACATGAGTCCGAAATGTGACTTTGGGGTAGTGGTAAGTCATAAGTTCCAGGGAAAATATGGTAACGGGGCGGGCTTCAAGCGTCACCTCTTGGCCGGCTCGAGCCAACTTATAGGCGCGTTGGCCGCCAATTTTGATAGCAGAATACGCTGGCGGTGTCTGCATAATTTCGCCCGTAAAGAAATTGAGCGCCGCTTCCACCTCTTCCCTACTTGGTTCGAGAGCAGAGATATGTGTCAGTTCGCCTTCACGATCACCCGTGGTGGAAGTGCTGCCAAGCGTTGCCTCTACCTCATAAACCTTATCGAGCTTCAAAAAATTATCTGCCTGGCGAGTGTATTCCTTGCCAACCAGGATAATCATAAGTCCTTCGGCCTGAGGATCAAGCGTACCGGCATGGCCCACTTTGCGAATGCCCGTAGCGCGGCGTACTTGCGCCACCACGCCGAATGAACTTATGCCAACTGGCTTATGTACCAGCCACACTCCCTCGCCGGATATTTTTTGCTGCTTCATGTTTACTAGTATAGCCTAGGCTACTTCAAGCGGACTCTTCAGGGCGGATTTTAAACTGGCTGCCTCGACTGCCGTTGATTCTGCCTGACCATGGTCCGATTTGCTTACTGGGCTGCTCTGCTTTGCTGTTGGAGAGTTTTTTTTTGAGCCGCTTTTTGACTCATCATCGTCGCCTGCACTGTTTTCCTCTTTCGGCTCTTCCTTTTTAGACTCTTCTGGGGCATCAATTACCGGCTTCTCTGACTTGTCTTCTTTAGCAGGCTTCTCTTCGGCAGGTTTATCTTCAGATTTTTCTTCTGAGCGCTTGTCTTCTGCGGGCTTAGCTTCTGCCTTTGGCGCAGAATAAACCTTATCCGAGCTCGCCGTAGTTGCTGGCTTTGGCTCAGTCTTGTCTTTATCTTTCATAGCCAATGCTTTTACGACCGCTTGCTGTTTAGCACCAGCAGAAATCATCTGTGCAGCAATCGTCAGAGCCTTAGCGGTTGTGGCGGGAGCAGTAAAATTAGCCGTAGTCGACATGAAGCTCGCCAAAAACGCCGTAGCAATTGGCGCATCAATCATGCCTTGGCCAAGGGATTCAATTGTAGAAATCAAGATTTCTGCCACACAGGTAGCACTGGTATCCACCAGGTTCACGCTACCATATTGCTCATTAATGCGGTGGTAATCAATGTTAATTAAGTGCAAACCATCGAATATGGTTGGGTTTGCCTCGTGCAAGCGATCAAGCTTAGCAAGCGATGGCACACCTAGGGCGATAACCAGATCAAACTGGTAGGCACCGTAGCCAAATGTAACGTCTTTGGCAGTAAAATTTCCGCCATGCGGTGTAATAGTAATGTCCAGATTGCTGCCGTTCACATCGTAACGAACCTTATCAACCTGAGTTGACCGCATATCAACGCTGACCACAAAGTCCCGCACGCCCTGCATGTCGCCCGCCACCATCGAGGTGTCTAGGATGCTTGCCACTTTAGGTAAGCGATCGGTAATTACAATATTCGCCACCTTACCTAACTTCGTAAGTACAGCATGTAAACCAACGGCACTAGCCAGTTGGTCATTGCTTGGTTCGCGGCCAGTCACAATTAGAATGTTTTCGGCCTGGCGAATCAGTTCGGTTGTTTGCTGTTTAGGTGTTAAATCCATAAATTACCTTTGAGGTGTAATATAATAGCAATTTTTTGACGTTTTGTCAATACCAGCACAAGCTTTTTGGCAGTTTTGGCTAAAAAGACAAATGGCCCGGGGATGAATCCCCGGGCCATGTTCATGCCTCACCCGTGAAGCTCTTGATGCAAAGCCCAATGAACCAGTAAAAGAACACACTGGCCACCAGCCACACCGCCAAGGGGTGGAAGCCCCATAGGCAGATAGCCGGGTATAGACCGAACAGTCCGCTGGTGATGAGCTTCGCCAACAGCAACACCCGCTTCTTCATGTCGGGGTCTGGCCAGCTGGGATCCTCATGGTCAGATTCGCCGCTCCAACCAGGAAGTTGGTTCCGGTCCATGTCACGCTCCTTTGTAGCGTAGAGGTGTGTTGTCAAATTCCTTATACGAACCTGGGCGAATTTTACGCCCCACAGCTCAGAAAAACAAGCCGCACTACGATAATCTCATTGACTTTAGCTTCGAAATTGACTAGTATATATAACCCTGTCCGCTTTACCCAAGCTCAAAGCAAAGGAAGAAAAGGTGCACTGCACACACAATCCCTGCAAACTCACGTGTCCACTCGTTCAATCGATCCTCTCTTGGATCATGGACGCGCTCGACCTCCTGGGCGACATGATGCTGGGCGCTGCCGAAGCGCTCTGCCATGACATGCACAGGCTACCCCTGTGTAGCCGGTAAGCAAGCGGACAGGCGCACTCGGAGCCTCACGGCTTCGGGTGCTCAGTCCAGCAATTATCGCCTGTCTTTACAGGTAAGCAGAATTACGCTATAATAAGCGCTGTTTTAATTCACTTTTAAGAAAGAGATTCAATGCCAATTATTAAATCAGCCATCAAACGAGTTCGTCAGCAAAAAGTTCGACGTGCTCGCAACGTGGCCACCAAAACTGAAGTCCGTAAGCAGATTAAGACGTTTCGTGCCGATGTAGTCGCAGCCGACCTGAAAAAGGCTCAAAGCGACTTAGTCGACGCAATCTCGAAGCTTGACCGAGCTGTAAAGCGTGGCGTAATGCACAAAAACACTGCTGCCCGCAAAAAAAGCCAACTCACACGCGAATACAACGCCGTAGCTGCCAAGCCATATGGCACCGAAAACCCTGGCTCCGCTAAGCCAAAGGCTGTCAAACCAGCAGCTAAGAAAGCAGCACCTGCAGCCAAGAAGACTCCGGCCAAAAAAGCTGCTCCAAAAGCAGCGGCCAAAAAGCCTGCTAGCAAGTAATATTTGCTAGGCTCTAATCTAAAAACCCCTCGAATGAGGGGTTTTTAGATTAGAAAGCCGGGTCAGCGGTCTCTACGCCTTCCGGCATATCCCGCCACGCCACAGGAATTACACATACGGGCTCTATATCCGCATAAGAACGCCATTCGTCACCCCTATGGTGTTCAAAATTTGCCGCATCAAAAACATACACATAGCCCGGCTCCTCCGCATGCCTTGCTGAATCAAGCATGTCGGCAGTGGCATAGAATCGCCATCGGTCGGCAGATCCTCCCCAGCCACTATGACTACCTTTGCCTGCAGCACCATGCCCCCTTAATACACCCATAAATATTGCGGGGTCAATGCTCCGAGCCGCACAAACTGCTGGCTCTCCATCTGGAATATTTTCGCCAGTCTTAGGGTTAAATTGCATTTGCTGTCTTGGTTCGAGATGCGCCAGCTTTCTATCGGTACCATGAAAAACATAATCGCCATTCCTAGCAAGCCACTCTAGTGCCTCGCGTCCAGTAACTACGCCCATTTCCACGGCTTTTTCTGGTCCAAGCGCAGCCAATTGAGCTTCAACTCCTAGAGCTACATTACTATCGCGCCTGATAGGGCCAGGATGTTCTGGCTTTTCTTTCATAAATTCTAACCTACCCTTCCTTCTTGCAGAGTGCAATAATCAGATTCTGCGTGGCGCTACTGCTATCGAGCATGCCAGTCTTGATACTGTAATCAGCTTCTACGATCAGTGCATATGCCCGACGCAAATCATCCAGCGTCATTTTCATAGCTACTTGCATAGCTTTTTCGGCAGGGTATGGCTTAATGCCAAATTGCTTAGCCCAACCACTTCCCTGGCCAGCGTTATCGTGTGCCAACACAATATTGCGATACTGCCCCACGAGCATTGCGATGATCTGCTGGTCAGCCACCCCCTGCCGTACCAAATTCTTGTATGTCGACATAGCTCGATCCAGGTTTTGCGCCACCACCGCGTCAGTAAGTTCAAAAATCGTCTGCTCTACATTGGCCACCACTAATTCTTCAATTGCTGTCTGTGTAACGTTTTTATCATAAGCCACCAGCTTTTGAATCTCTTGTGCCAGCTGCCACTGGTCATTACCAATACGCCTGAGTAAGCTCATGGCAAGTGCGGGCGAAATTGTTCCGCCGTGGCGCTGGGCCTGCTGCACTATCCAATCACGCAGTGCCACGTCACTAAGCTGCTTAAATTCCTTCGCCTGCTTCAAGGCAGAGAGTTTCTTAAAGTAACTACTACGCCGATCAACCTTCGGCTCCTCTATAAGTAGCACCGTACTATCGGCAACAGAAGCCAAAACTTCATCAATCTTTTCTACAGCCTTTTTATTGTCACCCAACCCGCGTAGAATGATGAACCGACTACTTGCCAACAGCGGCATTACTGCTAGGGCATCGAGCAAGTTGCCCACCGAATGTTCGGCCATATCGATTACTTCTAAGTTTAAATCCCCATCAGATTTTTTGGCATAATGGCCCTTTAGCCGCTCCACTTCTTGCCGCATCGCGTAGCTGTTTTCGCCATAAAAGAATAGAATCATATACCTATTGTACCTGAAAATAAAAAAGGACCCCGCTGGCCAGCTCGCCTCCCGAAGGATTTGAGCCAGCCAGCCGAGTCATCACCAGCCGTCGGATCGTTCTCTGTGCTCTTCCCACGTCGACCTGAGGACACCTAGCAGTTCCTCTACGTCGCTTCTGCACTTTGCATCATCCGTCACTACTGCCCAGCCAAGTTCAGCGCATGAACCATCCTCTATGTTATCCATCGAATAACAAAGCATGAGGGCATCAACGACAACAGTCTTGTCGTCACCTTGTTGGAACACAACGATATAGAGAGTTCCGCCAGCGAACGTTGGGCCGCATGCCAGCAAGAGGTCGTTCCGCAGCTCAGCGTCGATAAGCTCATCTTCTACACCAACGAACTCGATGACGCTCCTGAACTGATCATCCCGTGCCAATCTGACTTGGTGGCAATAGCACGGCCCTCGAGGCCGTACATAGGCTTGTATGAAGTCAGCTAGCAGACCAAGCGCTGCCTGCACCAAATCGCACTTGCGGCAGGTACCAGTTCCGAGCTCGATGCTCTTGTCCCTCCACTGTTCCACATGCACCCTGCGAGAATGAGGGTGCCACGAAACAGCCAAAACTGACCTGTTCAATTTATTTCCTTTCAAAGGCCTATTGGGCAATGTAAGTATGCTGCTGGGGACCAATAAAATCAAGCGTGAAAATAAAAAAGGACCCCGCTGGCCAGCTCGCCTCCCGAAGGATTTGAGCCAGCCAGCCGAGTCGGCATGTTCCCCTCAGTCGGGGAACGGATTGGTGGAGCCGGCCATCGCCAGGTCCATGGAGCCACCACCGCGCGGGCGGCGCTGGGGGGTGAGGACGTCCCAGCCCTCACTCAGCTCCGGATGGTCACGGCAGATCTCGCCGTGGGTCTTGCCCTGGGCTCGCATCTCCTCGATGCGAGCCGCCTGCTGTCGTGGGCTCAGATCGCCCATGTTGGTTCCTCTCCGCCCGTTCGTGGGCTAGGTAGGTAAGCTTGCGGTCGCAAGCTCGGTGGGTGTATCGCAAACTACGAACCATCTGTTCGGCCCGTAGTACATCTGGATGCCCTGCATCGCTCCTTTCGTATCCTTCGGACAGATCAACGGCCTCGTGCCAGTACACCTGCGAGGAGGAGTACTCGAGTAGAAGTCTACCAGGCAATTCCGACCCAGTCCAGCTACGAAGATGATTCACCACTGCCAGCGCAACGCTGTAGTCAGGGAGACTCACTTCAATAGCCGGGTCGAGTCTAGCAGGCCTCTCACGAGAGAATTCTTCCCCCAACAACCTCAGCTTTCGCCTTAGCCAGATTGTTGCCGCAGCAAACATTCTATGACGACGAAACTCATCATCATCAAGAAACAGTCGGGCGAGAGCCTCGATTACCTCGCTCTCATGCTCTTCGGGATAGATATCATCCCTAAAGCCAAGAAGCTCGAGAGCAAGCCTCAAATCCTGAAATCGCATCAGGCCCAAGGTCTCCTCAGCAGTTAGTTCACCACTTTCCCCAGAGAATCCAGAGAGCCTCTCCTCAAAGAACTCTTCGAGTAAGTACAGAGGCTCGAGAGTCTCTGCCAGCCAACTGGGCGATTCGAGATAGTACTCGAATTGGACCTGCTCTTGTTCGCGCCGGGTAATAGCATCCGTATCCACCGGAAGTTCGGACATGACCTGCATCATAGTCCTTGCTCCCTCTATGGCAGATCTCAGATCGTCACTCCACTGGACGGTGGATCGCCTGAGCGCTCCACCGTCATCTGCAACAATCGTAAGCCCAGGCAGAACCTTGGCATACTTTTCAAGCAGAGCGTGTATGGCTGGTATCCCCCAGTCAGCATCGAGCTCAGCCAACGTGCGCTGATATGGATCGAGATGCCACCAGCTCCCGTCGTTTACCTGCAGCACTACTCCGTAGTGAAAATCCATGACTTTCACCTGAGAGCGTTGCAAGAAAGTAAGCTCTTTTGAGGACCAGTCATGGAAAGAGGTGCCTGCACCCCCGAGCTCCTCGAAGGCCTCATGAACTTCGGTATAGACAGGCAGCTTGTCGGCAACCAATCTATCCACCGCCCACTCGATCTGTGACGCAAGAAGCACCGGAGCACCTGCGAGGCGAGCAAAAGCTAGTAGTGCAATACTCATTCCAAGACAGTTCGGGGTTTGGGTGCCTTCACCCAACTTGCCGTATTGCCTAGGTAGAACGCCCTCGGCCGGGTAGTCGTTTTCACCAGAGATGCCTTCGAACCACCCATAGTTCGACCTGAGGTGATGCATATCAACCACATAGTTGGCGATAACTTCGTTACCCTTCTGAACTTCCTTGGGGTCTTCATCCTCGTCGTTGTTCGCAGGATTGCGTGCGTAATCCAATGCCAATTGCGCCAAATCGGCTTCGTCGGCCTTCTCAAGGCGCCGAAGATGCCGAATGGCTTCTTCGACTTCTTCCGGATAGTAGGTAACGACAATATCGTCAGTCACCTCTACATGCCAACATGGTCCGGTTCGCCCCCTGGCTGCCTCAAGTTCTTGGTTAGTTTTCGTAATCCTGTAAGCCTTGAGCAACTCGTCATAAACCGTCTGCAGAGCAGTGCGTTGGTCGGCCAGGCTAAGGGCTTGCCACATAAGGGCGACATTCCTTACAGTATCCGGCAGGCACTCCGCCGCAGCATCTATGAGGCTTTCGCCAAGATGCTCCAGCACGACAGCATCAAACGGATCAATTCCGCCAAACACACCAGCCTGCTTAAGCGCTTGGTCTTCTGGGAGGGCATTGAAAAGCTCACCCATTTCGATGTGGCCTGCCCTGTAGGCGATTGACTCATCGAATTCACCAAGCTGCAAAAGCGAGTAAAGATCGCGACGCTCACGCGTCTCGGCGACCGAATCACAAACTGCTTGTTCGAACGTAATGCCGCAGCCCTTTTCAAAGGCCATAGCAACGAGCTCCATGAACTCCATTTGGCCCTCCTGGGCTATGTCAAAGCTGCCCTAAGGCAGTTGCCACCGAATTTCGGTACCGCCGATTTATACCATTTTTCACCTTAAAATACAATCATAAGTGCAATAAAAAAGGACTCCGCTGGCCAGCTCGTCATCCCTTGGGAATCAGAGCCAGCCAGCCGAGTCGTCACATGCGAAGTTCGAGCTCCCTTTCGGTGCCATCAGGCGCCCGAACGACGATGATGCATCCCTCCAGGGCACCACACTCGACAAGCCATCCAAGCGTCTGGAGGGAAGACCTCAAGACCCAGCTTGTATTCACGCCGAATTTGCCTTTCAGACCTTCGAGAATGGCTTTTTCCTCGCGATTCACCCTGACCTGCAACGTCTCTTCACGAGACTGCGTGCCAGACAAACTGAGCACCTGGCGATCTGTCACAACAACTACCTCCTTATAGGATGCGATGAGCACTGTGAGTATGCAGCTTACTGGGCCAGATTTCAACCCCTAAAACGAAAAGAGGCCCAGCCGGCCCCGCCCTTCCCCCGCCGAAGCGTGGAGTTGGTGCGGGACCGGCCGAAGCCGTTATGCGGTTGGCATGGCATGCATGCTTCCCCGCGGGATGTCGCTGTCGCTGTGAGCCGAAGGCGGATGGCCGACTGCAGATGGCGATGCGATGGAACCGAAGGTCGATGGTCGAAGACCGAAGGCCGAAGGTTCGAAGGCTCCTGTAACCCTGGGCAGGGGGCCGTAAGCACACTCGAGCGCTCGAGTCAGGAGCTTTACCTGCTCCAACCACGTCCTTGGACACCCGGCTTTCGCCAGGAGGATGTAGCTTGCCTACGTATCAACCTACGTGGTGATCCGCGGACCGTTCCACTCCACCATTCTGCACACGGCATCAGGCTTTAGGTTAATTCTCGTCTTTCCGAGCTGTCCGCCAGTCTGTCTGGCACATCACCCCTAGCCGAAGCGTGAGGGCGAACTTGTGATTAATTTTCCACGTGTTGTCCGGCTTTTTATTTTGCGGGACAAAGAATATTATAGCCTACGAAGACTTTTTGTCAATATCTATTTGAGCTTCTGGCACTTGGGGCAAATATGTGTGCCGCGGCCAGCCAATCATGACTATTATTAACCTTGTGATTTGTACTGCTCTATTGCCTCGGATATTCGCACCCTCTCAGGCAATTCCTGATTAAGTTTTGCCATCTCAGAGCCTGGCACTATCGTAAGCTTGATGAGTTCGTCGGCGTCGCCCCCTGTGGCAATTATTTGATCAATCGTTTCGTCACTCAAGCTATATGTGTCACGTAGAATACCCCTACTCGCCTCCTGAGTTTCTGTCGAAAATAATGCCCCGATCACTTCACCCAAGCGAGCTCGAGCTGGATTCGGACCTTGGGGCTCTTTGCCTGTTAATCCTGCTACAATCTCATAAGTAGCCTCTTTACCCGAACTACCAAATGGGTCTTTGAGCTCATGAATATCGTCATCTACAGCCCAATCACGAACTCGAGACTCAGGGTATACCGCCAGGGCGTCCGATTCATCAACTACCATTGTGTCGGGATCAACACCCTGTGGAGTACGACCGTCTGCGTCCATGAGCTGAATAATGTCTTTCGGGTGGGTTATATAAGCCCCTACCTTAAATGCCTTCCCTGTACCACCTTTAAAAGCCTTTTCTTTCGCATTACGACTCTGCCTTGCGCCACCGCTGGCTTTTTCACGTAGTTCATTATATTCATGCATTAAAGCGCGTGCGGCCAGGATATTCTGCTTTTGTTCTGCCGTGACCACATCAGGATACCTTCCGAGTTTCGGGTCAGCCCTGCGTTCGTCTGAGTTCCAGCCCTCTAATAAGTGATCGAAGACTTCTTCATCACTCAGCCTAGTGCCATCTTCCCTGAGGTCTTCACCATCCCGACGAGCAACCGCCAAGAGTTCAGCACTGGATTCACTCCCAAAATGAGCCATAATACCACTCAAGAAACCCGGGCCTACCTTGGTGTCCGCATCTAAACTCACGATAACGCCGTCGTGCTGGCCAATCATAGCAAAACGCTCAGCAGCTTCATCCATCATTCGCTTGCGCGGGCGCATTACCCCCGCACCAGATATGCCGTTCCAGTCTGGAGTTTTTTCCGCTTTTACCTCACTGCCAGGTGATGACTGATCAATAGCGTGCACTACCATCCCAGACCCTCGGATTTTTTCGAGTCTAACCCTTAGTTCTGGCTCGAGAACACCTGGCAGCTCATCGGCGCTGATGAGTTGTAGGAGCTTAAGCGTGTCTTGGTTGCTGGACCTTACAGTTTCCTGTGCGTCTTTAGGATTGTTAACATCTACGATAACCTCGTACTGATCTTTCGCTATGCCCTCCTGTGCAGCTAAAAGCTCCAAGGTATCGAGTATGTCACTGCCCTCACCATACGCAGGAATACAAACGGCGACCTTACACTCTGGGCTCATGGGCTCCTCGATTCTCTTTTCGCCCTGCAGCTCCGGGCCGGTGTACGACAAAATTTCGAGAGATTTTTGAGTGGCTTCCTTTTTCTGCCTTCGCTCTGTGTCGCCAGCTTGTTCGATGCTCTTTTGGGATGAGATTTCTGGTTGTTCAGCCATACCTATACTTTATCACGCTCTCGCTGGTTTCTGGCACTTGGGGCAAATGTGTGTGCCGCGACCGGCCACCCGAATCTTTTCTATAACACTGCCACATACTGGGCATTGCTGTCCTTCTCGCCGAAACACCTGTGCAAACTTTAGGTAACTGCCCTTATTGCCGTCTGCATCTACATAATTTTTATCACTCGAACCGCCGTGATCAATAGACAGCTGCAAGAAGTACTTAATAGCTTCGTGTAGTTTGGCGATCTTGGCCGATGGTACCTCGCCGACCTTGGTAGCCGGATGAATCTTGGCCATATGGAGCGACTCATCAGCATAAATGTTCCCCACACCCGCTACGGTTGATTGATCAAGGATTGCTGCTTTGATGCTTGTCTTGCTGTGACGGGCTAGGCGCTTGTGGAACTCTGCCAGAGTAAAATCTGGCCCTAGCGGCTCTGGCCCAACGCGCTTAAAGAAGTCAATTTCGGGCACCTCAACAGACGGGTACAGCTTAACCCAACCAAACTTACGCTGGTCATTAAAATAGAGCTTGTCGCTATTAGAGAATTCGAGCGTCACTCGAGTAGATTTGTCGGGCAATTCACCAATCAAGCTATCGTTCGGGTGGCCAGCACCCCAGCGTTCGCCACTCCCCGCTCGGTACACCAATTGCCCTGTCATTTTTAAATGAATCACCAGTGTGTAATCGGTGTCCAAATCAATGAGTAAAACTTTTGCTCGCCGCCGCACGCCGAGAATCTTTGAACCAATGAGGTACTTTTTAACTTGCGTGGGGTCGTTTGGAAAACTTTTCGGCCAATCAAAGTCTATCGCCACGATAGTTTTTCCTGGCAGGTATTTACTGAGTCCTATTCGTACTGTTTCTACCTCTGGTAACTCTGGCATGGTATCTCCTTAGGCTTATTATAACAAAGGCACTTTACAGATATAGCCTCGCCCCGTATGCTGTTAGGAACTCGCTACCAACCCCAACCCGAAAGGAGGTAGCGTGTCGATCCTAAGTGAAATCAACGACGCCCTCAACACAAATCCGATCTTCCGGCGTGGCACCAACGAGGTCCGCTACTTCCATGGCAACGGCTGGGACATGCTGGTATCCACCTATATAGGCCAACCTGGCAAGCACTTGGTCACCCCACGCGCAACCCTGGATACCTATCCAACGGCAACGCTGTATGTAAGCATCGGTTCCACAGAGCAGAATGTGGCACTCAAGTTCGATGCCCCTGGGATTCACGTGCGATTGGGCCAGACCCTCCAAGTGGCAACGCGTAACGGCCCGTTGGTTCTCGAACCAAGCGACCGTTACGGCGAGTGTCTTCATGGCCGATGGGTGCTTACAGCGCACCGAGGAATGGTGTTGCGTGTGATGGGCATCGCCAACTAGCCCACGAGAGAATCCTACGATTCATTCGTGGGCTTCTCTCATTTTTATGTCAATAATACTTGACATTTTCCATTATTTATGATAGTATTCTTCTGATCTTCGGAAAGCCCGAAGGTAGTAAGTTGAGAACAAGGAAAGGGGGTGATACGGATGGCAGACTCGAAGAGCAAGGACCCGACCGTTTGGCTGGTCTCCTACTTCGTAGCGGCGATCATCACGATCGTGCTACTAGGAGCAGCGCTGAACATGCTGATGGCTGCATTGCCGGTCACGGTGATGCTGATCATCATCGGCGTCCTGGCCTGGCTGTACATCCGCGAGCGTCGCAACTTCGCGGAGTACCGGCGCAACCACCCGTAGCGAACGCTACCCAACAGTCAGCCTCGGCTGACAGATTGGAGGCGCCTATGCGCTTTCGAGGGTTGTGCGAGTGATCGTGCAGCCCTGCGGCTGGCCTGATTCGGCCAACCCACTGCCCTTTCCTTCTCAACCCACGTCATCAAATGTGTATTTGATCTGAAGAGTTCAAAAGAACGAAACGTGAAAAGAAGAATCTAGAGAGACTCAATAAACTGCTTAAACTGCGTAAAGCCTGTATACGTGTACCCTTGCATGCCAGACTCTATCGCCCCATCTACATTGCGCTGCCTGTCATCAACAAATAAGATTTCTTCGGCCGGTACAGATACCGACGAAAGTATCTGAGCATAAAAACCCGGCTGGGGCTTAATTACACCCATCTCCGAAGACACAAACACATATTCGAATATGCCAGTAAAATGTTCTTTTTGCAGCAACTCACGCAGCAAATGTGCGCTGGCATTACTTGCAATATAGAGCTGGTACCGAGGGGCGAGTTGGTTTTTAATATAGCTAAACAACATAGGCTCAATTGGGCTCACGCCATGCTCTCTAGCCCGCAAGACCTCTGCGTCTACGTCAGCAATCTTGCTTACTTGCTCGTAATACTCATCATCGTTGGCGAGTTCGCCTATGTCTCGCTTACGAAATAACTCATGCAACTTAGCCTTCACGTCTGGCGACAGATCGGACTCATTTACCCAATTATGACCATAGTCATCTAACAGCACCCCAAAGCAGTCGAAGGCAATGGCACGAATCATAATTCCTTAAGACTCCCCCAGCTTTTGCCGCTGGATATATTCACTTCAATTGGAACCTCAAAAGTATGCACCCCAAGCATATCTTTCCTGAGCACTTCTGCGACTTCGCGAACTTGATCCTCGCCACACTCCACGATAAGTTCGTCATGAATTTGCAAAAGCATTTGCGCGCCACTGGGCAGAGTTTGGTGGATTTTAATCATGGCTAGCTTCATCATATCGGCCGCCGTACCCTGCAGGGGCATGTTAACGGCTGCGCGTTCGGCCGCCGAGCGCACTATGTAGTTGCTGGACTTTACGTCTGGGCATGGCCTGCGGCGTCCAAAGAGCGTCTCGGTATAGCCCTGCTCGTGCGCCTGTTTCTTAATCCGATCAATGTAATCAGCAACACCTTTGCGCAACTCAAAATAGCGATCAATAAAGGCTCGGGCCTCGTGGAAGTCCATGCCAGTAGCCTGGCTCAGGCCGTGGGGGTTCATGCCATACAGCACACCAAAATTAATGGTTTTGGCACTCGAACGCTGGTCTTTAGTAACTTCGCTGGGGTCAATGCTGTACATTTCTGCAGCAGTAAGCAAATGAATGTCTACACCACTCTTAAACGCCTCTATCATCGGTTTGTCTTGGGCCAGTTCGGCAGCCAGGCGTAGTTCTATCTGGCTATAATCGGCCGAAACCAGCACTTTGCCATCTGCAGCCACAAAAGCCTTGCGAATTTCTCGCCCTAATTCCGTACGTGCTGGGATATTTTGCAAGTTCGGGTTCGTAGAACTCAAACGCCCAGTCTGCGCAATCGTTTGATTATAGCTGGTGTGTACTCGGCCGGTCTTTTCGTTGACCAACAATGGCAAGGCATCTACGTAGGTACTTTTGAGCTTGGCTGACTCACGATACTCGAACAGCAAATCGATGATTGGGTGTGTACCCCGTAGCTTTTCAAGCTCTTTGGCGGCGGTTGAAACACCAGTTTTGATCTTCTTCAAGTCTGCCGATTGAATCTTGAGCTTGTCGAACAAAATCACCTTTAGCTGCTGCGTAGAAGCAATGTTAAACTTCTCGCCCGCAAGATCCCAAATTTCTTCTTCTATCTTCGTGAGGCGCGCATTGATTTGCTTGGCAAAGGCGTGCAAGAACTTGGTGTCGAGCTCTACGCCGACATACTCCATATCGCCCAAAACAGAAATGAGTGGCCACTCCATAGTTTCGGCTACTTCTTCTACTTTGCCGTAGTCGTGGAGCTGCCTACCCAGCAAGTTGTACAGGCGCCAGCTCATGTCGGCGTCCTCGGCAGCATAGGTTGTGGCGTCGGAGATTGCTACTTCGGCAAACGTTTTTTGTCCTTTACCCTTTGGGCCAATCAATTCAGTAATTTCGACCATTTCTACGCCCAGCTCGCCATATGCCAAAGCGCCTAGAGTTTGTGCACGCCCCATTGGATTAAGCAAAAACGCTGCCACCATAGTGTCGAAGCTAATTGGGCAGAGTACAACGCCATGTTGCTTCATAACTTGGTAGTCAAACTTTATGTTGTGGCCAACTTTACCAATAGCAGTGTCCTCCAAGACAGGCTTAAGCGCCGAAAGTGCGGTGTCGATACTAAGCTGCTTGCCGTCACTGTGCCCTACCGGCACATAGTAAGCCTCGCCTTCCTGCCAGCTAAAGCTCATGCCGACCAAATTGGCATTCAATACGTCCAAACTATCTGTTTCGGTGTCGAAGGCAAATAACTTTTGCTTTTTAAGGTTACTCGCTAGTTCTTCGAGTTTTTCGGCCGTATCTACACATACATACTTCGCATTCTTCAGATGATCACGACTTGGTGCAGGCGTCTTATCACCCTCGACCGGCTGATCAAACAGGCTGTTTTGATCACTTATTGTGTTCACTGTATTGTGGCCCGGCAATTTGCTGAGCAAACTACGGAATTCCAAGCGGTGAAATAAATCATGAACGTGTTTTTTGTCATAGTCGTGAATGTGTGCGCGACGTAAATCAAAGTCCAACTCCACATCTCGACTAATCCGCGATAAGTCCAAGCTTAACTCGGCTAAGTCTCTGTTTTCTTCGAGCTTTTTGCGCACCGCTGGCTTCAGTTCATCCAAATGATCATAAATACCTTCAAGCGTTTTGTATTTTGACACCAGCTCGGTTGCCGTCTTATCACCTACACCAGGAACTCCAGGAATATTGTCGCTCGTATCTCCTTTGAGCGCCTTATAGACCACAAATTCTTCGGGAGTTACGCCATATTTTTCCTCAACCGCCGCGCGATCATACAGCACCGTATCACTAAATCCACGTCGCATTGTGTAGACTTTTACATTATCATCAACCAGCTGCAGTTCATCCATGTCGCCGGTTACAATCACCACATCGAGCTCTTTAGAGTATTTATGCGCCAAAGTGCCGATCACGTCGTCGGCCTCGTAGCCCTCACGCTCCATCAGCGGCATATTAAAGGCCTCCACCACCTCGCGCGTTAAGGGCATTTGGTCGATCAATTCCTTGTCAGTTTCCTTGCGGGTACCTTTGTACTGCTCGTACATGTCGTGGCGAAACGTCTTACCGGGCAAGTCCCAGGCAACTGCCACATAATCAGGCTTGAGATCGGTCAGCGCCTTGAGCATGATGGTTACAAACCCATACACAGCGTTGGTCGGTATGCCATCCTTCGTCGACAAGTACGGAATGGCGTGATAGCCACGGTGCAATAGTGCGTGACCGTCGAACAATACGAGTTTCTTGCGTTTTTCCATAGCTGTATTATAGCTTATGCGAGCGCCATATGCTTTAATGTTGGTATGAGCCTACAAGAGCCAACCTTCAGGGATCCACATAGGGACGAAGGAGCACTACAGAAAGCAGCCGAAAGAAGAGCTGCGATTGAGCGCCACCTCTACCCCGTGCCCGATTTAGATCCAGACTATGGACTCGATGACGCCGCAGAAGAAGCCAGCCTTCAAGACACGACACCTGAACCAGATACTGAAGTGCAAGTTGGACAGCCCTCAGCACACGATCAAATAGCCCAGGCTCGTGCCGCGCTCGAAGGTGCGAGGTCAAGCACCAGTGAGGGCCCAGACACCAGCAGCTCCAGTTGGGTTCCAAACGAAGATGATTTCGATGAAAGTGGTAATTTAAAACCCGAATGGTATAACAAAAGAGCCCAATAAGGGCTCTTTTGTTATTGCACTCTGTATATTCTAACCTAGATAGTCGCGCAACTTTTTAGCGTCTTTGTGCTTGCGAAGTTTCGCCAAGGCTTTTGCCTCAATCTGGCGAATACGCTCACGAGTAACACCAAACTCTTGGCCTACTTCTTCGAGCGTGTGGCCACGACCGGTTTCAAGACCAAAGCGCATGCGCAGAATCTTCTGCTCACGCGGTGTTAAAAGCGCCAAGGTTTCGTCAATGTGTTCTTTGAGTAGCTCGTAGGTTGCCGCTTCTTCAGGACTAACGCTGTCTTCGTCCTGAATAAAGTCACCCAAGCTAGAATCTTCATCCTCACCCACCGTAGCATCTAAGCTAGTGGTATCTTGGGAAATCTTGATAATATGATTCACCTTATCGACATCAATTTCGAGCTCCTTGGCCAACTCTTCCGGCAACGGTTCGCGACCAAGCTCCATAGTAAGACGGCGCTGGGTACGCACCAACTTGTTGATGGTTTCCACCATGTGAACCGGAATACGAATTACTCTTGCCTGGTCAGCAATCGCGCGGGTAATGGCCTGTCGAATCCACCACGTTGCATAAGTACTAAACTTAAAGCCCTTGGTGTAGTCGAACTTCTCTACCGCCCTTAGCAAGCCAGTGTTGCCTTCTTGGATCAAATCTAATAGGTCTAGGCCTCGACCAATGTATTTTTTAGCAATACTAACCACCAAACGCATATTGGCTTCTGCCAACGCGTCCTTGGCTGCCTTGTCGCCTTTTTCGATCCTTTTTGCTAAGGTAACTTCTTCTTCGGCCGTAATAAGCGGGATCTTACCAATTTCGCGCAAATACAAACGCACCGAGTCATCGGCAATGTCTTTGAGCGTTGCGTCATTTACGGCGTTTTCGATGTCTTCTTCGGGCTCAGTTTCCCAAATCAGCTTATCTTTCTGGTCAGTCACATCAATGCCCTGCTCCATCAGCTTGGAATACAGCTCATCGAGTGCTTCGATGTTTTCTTCTGCATCAGGCACCGCCTGCATAACTTCTTGCTGGGTAACAAAACCCTGTTCACGACCCTTTGTTAAGAGTCGCTCCACCTCTGGTGTCAGCTCTTGCTTATCGTCCGCTGGACCAGCAGCCGACACAGGCAAATCTTTTTTTGCCATATATATTCAATCCTCGTTTAGTATCGCCTGATATTCTGCCAAAAGGCGCTTTACGCTCTTTTGGTCTTGAGCGGCTTCAGCCTCAGCTATTTGCTTTGCTAACCGTCGCTTATTCAATTCTCGATTTAGTTTTTGCAATCTATGCACTTGGGTGTAGGCTTCGAGCCCAATGTCGTGCTCCGTTAAGTCGGAGTATTCTTCTTCACCCTTTAACGCAAGAATTTTAACATCATTTTCGTGCTCTGGCAAGAGTTTTGCAAGCATGGGCAAATCGGCCTTGGGCTTTTTGCTTATTGTTTCAAAGTATGGCCGAAAACGTTCGCTTGTTTGCGAAATACTAAGGTCACTTAATGCCACTCGCGCGGCAGGAAATGCCAAAATTAGCTTTAAAAATGCCTCTTCGGTGCGCTCTTGCTTAGTAAGTTGCGAGGGCTTTGACTGGACTTGCGTCATGATATGCTGCTCCGAATCCACGCTATCCGAATATCGATCAACAGCATTTGTTGGAGTTGGCTGTGTGTTAAAGCGCTCGAATTCCTCACGCAGCACTACCAGGTTACTACCCAGGAGTGGCGCTGAAAACTCAAGCGCGCGAGCTTGCTCTGCATTCGAAAGATCCTTAATAGTTTCAAAAATAAAATTCTGCTTCTTTTTGAGGTCTGCGCCGCTCGAACCTTTAAAGGTTTTGCTGGCAAATGAAATTAAATAATCAACCGCCGACTGAGCCGAAGTAACAGCCTGATCCCACAGCGCTTTGTCTTTTTTAACCAATTCATCGGGGTCTTTGGCGCCATCAAAGCTAATTACTCGCAGCTCGATTGACTTGTCCGCCTGGTGCGCCAGAGCCAAAACCCGTTGCGTAGCTTTAATGCCAGCCACGTCTTGGTCGAAGCAAATTTTAATGTTCTTGGTAAGTCTGGCTAGAATCTTAAGTTGCTCAGCAGTAAGTGCGGTACCACTACAGGCCACAACCTGCTGAAAACCAGCATCGTGTAGAGCAACAACGTCCATATTGCCTTCGACGATCACAACCTCGTCATGTGCACGAATGGACTCTTTTGCCTGAGTGAGACCATAGATCGCCGTACTTTTGTTATAGATGGGCGTCTGAGGCGTATTAATATACTTAGCCCCAGCTTCATCACCCGGCAAGACACGCCCGCTGAATCCAACGGGTCGACCCTGACTGTCGAATATCGGAAAAACTACTCTCCCCCGAAACATATCATAGGCGCTTGTCTTACCCTGCTTACGAGCCGCTACACCCGCTTGCACCATTTGGTCGTAGCTAAAGCCCTTTTTGCTCAAAAGACCCGTCAGGGCATCCCAGCTCTGCGGAGCATAGCCAAGTTGATAGTCCTTAATAGCTTGAGCACTCAAACCACGCTCTTGCCGCAGATAATCAAGCGCGGGCTTATTGCGCGAAAGCGAAAGGTGGTAGTACTTAACGGCAAGCTCTACGATGTCATAGAGTTTCGTTTTGCTCGGGCCTTTGCTGGACTGACCTCGTGGTTTTAACTGCACACCAGCTCGCTTGGCTAGGATCTCTAATGCTTCAGGGAAGCTGATGCCTTCCATACGCATTACAAAGGTAAAGATATCTCCGCCTTCGTCGGTAGAAAAATCATGCCATATGCCCTTTTCGGGACTCACCATAAAGCTGGGAGTTTTTTCAGCATGAAAAGGCGAGAGAGCTTTGAGGTTACGGCCAGCTGGCTTGAGCTGGATATAGCTACCGATCACATCGGCAATATCAAGTTTTTGTTTAATTTCTTGAACCTCATCCATGAGGCCATTATACGCCACTCCTAAGAATAAGAACAAAGTATGAATAAGAGACTAAGGGCCGGAGTAGAGCTTCGTTGCTCCACCCCGGCCCATTGCTGACCATGCTCAGACAGTAGTTGCCTGAACTCGCGTACCTCTCAGCTGACTACACTCCACATGCACCTTGCGTCGAGCAGTTCGATTCCGATTCTTGCGAGCTCGCTTCCGGCGCACCTGCCGACCAGCAAGCGAAACCGAGTTCTGCACGTACTGCATCGGCAGCCCCGCAACGATCTGCTCGATCGACCTACTGGAACCTGCTTCAACCAGAGAGTGCACATGCGGATACATGATCCACACCGCCGCCCTGATTACCGGTTGCTTGCGGCAACCAGTTTCTTCGTACACCCTCCTTCTGAGAGCTTGGTTGATTGCCCGGGTAACGCGAGACTTTTCGCTTTTGGTCAAGGGTCGCCTTTATTAGTCGGTCACTCCGCCGCTCGGAGTGAGTAGCAAAATTCTACTCCTAACACTAAATAATTACAAGGCTAGATGAGTTCGTAAACGCTTTCGAGGGTGTCGCAGCCACGCAAACCAGCGAAGTGATTCTTACCTTTGTCTATGATGTTTTGTGCACCTAGTGCTATGCCAAGCTGCTCGCTCCACTCGGGTGGCACCACTCTGTCGTCATCAGAATATACACAATAAATTCTCTCTACCAATCCCCGAATGTGGTCAAAATTAACTTCAGGTAAAGCACGCTTTCCTTGTGTAGCTCGTTCGTGCCCAGCAAAACCTGCCACCAGAATAAGTTTGCCGAATTTCTTGCTGGTGGGGAGTGAATCCAGATAACGTAAGAGCACGTACACTCCCAGGCTATGTCCCACTAGCACAGTATTTTCATCAAATTCACCGATTTCTACACTCAGCTTATCAAGCCAAGCTTCTATATGTGGTTTTTCAGGGTTCGGCATGACTGGCGCTACCACGTCAATCCCCTCTTTGCGTAATTTCTCACACAACCAAGCTATCCAGCCCTGCCGTGGATCATCCGCCCAGCCGTGCACAATAATAACGCGTTTTTTTGAATTGCCGGTTTCCATCGAATAACTATTTTATTCGAAATGGCTATTTATTTCCAGGACCAGGTGCTTTCTAAGGTGGAGACGGCGTTTTTAGTAAACTCGTCGTTCGATGACATATTAATTTCAAAACTCGTTATCGTGTCGCTATCAAGCTTGTATTTACTGTTTTTCAGTACGACCACTATCATTGTTTTATTCTGTGGCGCTTCTGTAGTACCGGCATTAAAGACTACCTCTTGTGCATCAAAGCCACCGAGAGTAATTTTGCGCTCCGACACCGTGTTGGCAGCCGTAACTTTGTTTGCCTCCTTGGAAGCCGCTACTGCTTTATCTAGACTATCAACTTTTGTTATCGATGGCAGCACAGCAATCGTACTTACACCTTGCGAACCAAATGTAGCATCAACTTTACACGCTGAATCATCGGTAGTTACGGTATTGTCGGTCGGGAGGGCAAATTCAAAACACTTCTTTACAACCGCTACGTAGCCGTCGGGCACAGTAATAGTGGCTTCGAGATTTGCCGAGTCAGACTGCTGTTGCTCACCCGAAAGCGAATCAGCTGGTACTTCCGTAACCGGTTTTCTACCAAGAATAAGAGCCAAAATAACGATGCCAAAAATCAAAACTGCTGCGCCAATTCCGACGGCCATTAACACGCCTTTGCCACCTTTGCCGCCAGAACTAGGCGTTGCGGCCATGAGAGCAGGATCGCTATAAGGATCAACTGCAGCTGCTTGACCAGCATTTGGATCATCAAGCATGGATTGCAAAGTTGGATCAGTAGCAGCTTGCGGCACCTGGCCATCCATTCCTGGCGCCAACGGTGCACCCGTTACAGGATCAATTGCTGTTTGCTCAACTGCGGGCGCAGGCATGGGTTCGGGCATAGCCGGTGCAGCTGGCATAGGTGCAGACTCAGGAGCGATTGGAGCCACAACTGGCTCGGGCTGAGCTACAGGGGCTTCCGTGGCCATAGGAACGGCCGGTACTGCAGAAGCGTCCATCTCGAGAGGATTAGGAGGCAATGGCTCTGGCGCAGCTGGGTATGACGTAGCTGGAGCTCCAACGCCAGTATCTTGGCTAGGATCATATGCCTGTGTTGCAGCCGGAGCCGGCATTGCATTTGCAGCGGCATCAGGCACTACGGGTGCAGCTGGCGCTACTGGTTGGCCTGGAGTAACTGGCACAGCTGGGTCTGGCATAGTTGGCGTTGGCGCTACTGCTTGGCCCGGCATAGCCTGACTATCGCCAGCCAAAGGTGCTGCGACTGGCGCAGCTTGCACGCTAGGATTCGTAAAGCCCGCCATTGGGTCAGGATTCTCGGCAGCCATATGCGCATCAACCACTGCATCGGCTGGATTAGCGGCAGGCGCTGCTGCAGGAGATGCTGGGGCAGCAGGTGGAGTCAATTGGGCGTTTAAAGCGTCTTGGAGGGCTGAGCCCCCAGAAGCAGCAGGCGCTGTAGGCGCTGGCGTGGCCGCATACGTTGGCGGTATTTGGGCGTCTAGATTAGCTGGCTGGCTCGCACCGTCAGCTGGAGCATTATTCAATGGAGATTGTGGATCTTGTGGAGTCATAATACGTAATGTTTAACCCAAGTATAGCAACTTTCGACTTCGAGTACAAAAAACTTATGCTAGTGCTCGAGCAAATAACGATCGTAGCGCGACCACTCTCCGCCTAACAGGTACATTGCCAGTTCTGTAGCCAAATGAACCGTCTTGAGCTGCTCATCGCGAGCAGGATTTACTTCGACTACGTCAATCGCTACAGGTTTAAGTAGAGCCAGTTTCCTACATAAATAACTCACCTCGCGAAAGCTCAAACCGCCCTGGTTAATAATCCCGGTACCTGGTGCCTCAGTCTCATCTATAGCATCAATGTCCAGGGCCACATGTACAGGCCGGCCACCAACCAACTTATTCACCTCTTCCAGGGCGTAGGATATTCCCCGCTCAATAATTGCATCCATGCTCACTACGCGAATACCTTTGTGCTGCAGATACTCAGCCTCGTGTGCGTCAATGTCTTTTGCCCCGATAATTATGACTTCATCTGTTCCGTAGTGCGGTCCGCCAAATTCGTCATACAACGCATCGCCCAAGACAGTACTCAATGGCATGCCGTGCAGATTGCCAGTGAGCGTTTCGTCGGGGTTCGAGCAGTCAGGATGAGCGTCGATATACACCACACAAGCATCGGCAAAGCGCTGCTTGGTAGCAAACATACTACCAAAGCCCACGGCATGGTCGCCGCCCAGCGTCAAAGCCACATCACCTGACTGAGTGTGTTGAAGAATTTGCGCACGCAATTCCTTGTTAAATTCAACGACTGCATCATAATTACGCAGCCTACCCTTACTGGTCGGCTCGTGACGCACCTCAACTGGCTCAAGCACTTCTGCCTCTAGCGAATTGTGCTGCAGGGCATGCAGTAAACTTTCGTGCAAAATCGCTGCTGGGCCTTGCTCTACCCCATCGCTATAACTTCCTAGTGCCAATGGTGCTGGAAATATCTTTAACATCGCTGCTCATTATACGCCCGTAAGCCACCATAACCAATGATGTATAATACAGACATGATTAAGCAAATAAAAAACACCCTTCGCCCTCTTGTACCCCGCGAAGCACTCAACAAATATCACTACCCCGAAGCTCGCCTAGCCCAGTTTAAACACAAAAATCCTTCTGAAAAGATGGTGATTATTGGCGTAGTCGGCTCCAAAGGCAAAACCACAACTGCCAACATGATTTGGGCTGCCCTCAGCGCCGACGGCAGCAAGGTTGGTCAAATCGGCACGGCCAACATTCGCATCGGCGAGCGCGAAGAACTTAACCGCCACCACATGACCATGCCTGGCGCATTTATTCTGCAGGGCTACCTCAAGCGCATGCTCGCTGCACGCTGTAAGTACGTAGTTATGGAAGTGCCGAGCGAGGGCCAAACGCAATACCGCCACGTTGGCATCAACTTCGACGTACTCGTGTTTACCAACGTAACGCGCGAAATTATGGCAGCGCACCGCAACAGTATGGAGATTCTCCACCAGCACAACAAGCGGGTGTTTGTACAGATGGCTCGATCCAAACACAAAATCTTAGGTGGCAAAAAAATTCCCAAAATCATTGTTTTTAATGCTGATGCTCACGATGCCCCTGCCTACTCTGGCTTTAAGGCTGATCAAAAAATCAGCTACAGTGTTAAATCCAATAGTGACTATAAGGCTGTTGACGTAACGTCCAACGCGAAAGGCATCGACTTTAAAGTCAACGGCCATCCTTATCACCTGGGTATTCTCGGTACCATTAATGTTAGTAATGCTGCTGGTGCTATCGCCACCGCTTTTGCTCTTGGCAAAGACGGCAGCGCGATAGCTAAGGGCCTCTCGGGCTTGCAGGTTATTCCGGGCCGCATGGAAGTTATTAATGAAGGCCAGGACTTTACCGTAATCGTTGACTACGCCCACGAACAAGTCAGTATGCAAGCACTCATGGACGGTGCAGCAGCAATGAAGCCGAAGGGAGCTAAAATCATCACCCTACTCGGTGCCGAAGGTGGCGGCCGAGACGTAGAAAAACGCCCCGAAATGGGCGCAATTGCAGCAAAAGGTTCGGACAGCATAATTATTTGTAACGTCGACCCCTACAACGACAGGCCGATGCAAATTATCGAAGATATCGCCAAGGGAGCCGAAGAAGTTGGCGCCAAAATCGGCAAGAACATGTACTGTATCGAAGACCGCCGCAAAGCCATTGCCAAGGCACTTAAGTTAGCCAAAAAGAACGACATTGTACTGATTACCGGCAAAGGCAGCGAGCAGTCCATGGTGATCGGTAGTAAAACAATCCCCTGGGACGACCGTGATGTTGTGCGCGAAGAGCTTAAAAAACTAAGTAAATAAATTCTATGGCATTACCCACCCCTCCTAAAGAAGCAATCTTTTACGAGGATAATTACGTTTATGCGTGCTTGGCTTCACATCCCCTAGCAGACGGCCACTCGGTAGTCGTTTGGAAGGAGCATAAACAAGACCTAAGCGAACTTAACAAAACTGAATATACGCACCTTATGAATGTCGTTGACCAAGTACGCAACGCCCTTATAAGCACCCTCGCTGTTGAGAAGGTGTATTTGATGTACCTAGATGAGGTAAAGCATGTCCACTGGCACCTGATCCCAGCGCACAATCACGACGGCTTCAACGTGCTACAACACAAACCAGCCGAGCTTAAAGACTTTAGTATGGTTAAAGATATTTACGAGGAACTTAAGAAGTAGTAAATCCATAAAGCGGCAAAGCCCCAAGTCCACTATTAAGTCTATCTACAAAAGGACCGAATCATTACTCTCGTTTTACAAGCTTGACATTTATATTTTTTATGCTAATATAAATATGTTTCTAAAACCTGATCGACAACCCAAGGAGTAGCCGTGCCTACCCGCACCGTCACAGACAAGACCCTCGCCACGACCTTCATCAAGGAGGTCATCGACGAGCAAGCAGGCAACCTGACTCAGCTGCATATCTGGCCGAGTGACGCCGATCGGCGCAAGAAGCGCTGCCGTCGTCACGTCGAGACCGAACTCGTGGCGTTCGCCCGTCTCGTCGCCGCCATGGCGATGAAGGCGCCGGCGCAACGTCCCGACTTCAACAGCCGTACCTGGCAGAACGACTGGGCCAACGGCGCAGTCGATGCCATCAAGGCAGCTGGCTACGACCAGCTCGAGGACCAGACCGTCAAGACGATCATGCGTCGCTTCCCACGTCGCGTCACCGCCGAGGCGAGCTGGATCAAGATCAGCCTCCTCAAGATCGCTTCGTACACCGCGCAGGTGGCAAGGATGATCGAGCTTGGTCTTCCGCCGGAGATGCTACTCATGAGTCACGAACAGGCTCAGCTGCACATGATGGAGATGGCCTTGTCGATCCACAACAACGGTGGAAAAGTCGCGATCGTCGCGGCTTAGCCCCTCGCCCCCGTCCGGGCATCAACGCATTACAAAAATGCGAAGAGCCCGGACGGGGGCTCTTCGTTTAAGTGAAGACTAATTGCGCTTACTTAAAGCCAACTGTGAATCCTTAACCGCGACAGGACACATACCTTCGTGCTTGGCTTCGCAATCTTCGCAGCAGATGAATAATTGGTGACAATCTGGCTTAGTGCAATCAATGTAGCGATCGCTTGGCTTACCGCAGTGTTCGCAAGTTGCGAGTACTTTATTCCCCGCCTCGGTATCTGGGGCCAACGTCAAACGATCATCAAACACAAAGTTCTTGCCTTCGAAGTATCCATTGGGGAACTTCTCGAGGTACTTTACAATTCCACCTTCTAGCTGATATACGTCCTCGACGCCCTGTTCCTTCAACAAGATGCTGGCTTTTTCGCAGCGAATGCCGCCAGTGCAGTATGTGACTGCCTTGGCGCCCTTTGGAATCTTCACGTTCTTTACCTTCTCGGGCAATTCGTAAAACTTATCCGTCTTTGGCTGAATTGCATCCTTGAACCTGCCTACTTTGTACTCATAATCATTACGCATATCGACCAGGACCATGTTCTCGCCCTTCTCAAACATCTCGTGGAGTTCTTCTGGCTTCAGATACGCAGCGGTCTTGCTCATATCCACTTCCCTACCCAGGGTAACAATCTCATCACGCTTTTTAACAATCAGCTTATGGAATGGCATACGGGGAGCTGGGCTCCACTTAAACACAATGTCGTTAAACTGTGGATGGGCATTCATGTAGCGAATGTATTCCTTCAACTGAGCGCGCGTGCCAGCTACGGTGCCATTTATGCCTTCTTCAGCTATCAAGATTCTGCCCAATATACCAATTCCCTTGCACACAAGCTTGTGTTGCGCGGCTTCGAATTCTGGATTCGGCACCTGAACAAACTTGTAGTACAAAAGTACAAAGATTGGCTTAGGATTTGGCTGTTTTTGCTTCGTCATATCAGATGAAATTATAGCCGAATCAGGGTAATATTTCCAGTCGGGTGTATAATGATAGCGCAGACACCCCGACCGAAAGGACTGCGCATGAAAGTTTGGATCGACCAAGATATGTGCACCGGAGATGGCCTGTGCACCGAGATCGCACCAGAGATCTTCGTGATGGGAGACGATGGCCTGGCCTACGTCAAGGACGCCACGGGCACCTACGACGGCCACGACGAAGCTCATCCGCCCGGGCAGAAGGGCCTCGTCAACGTTCCTGCTGGCCAGGAGGATCTGGCCATCGAGTCGTCTGAGGAGTGCCCTGGAGAGTGCATCTTCCTCGAGCCAGCCTGAACGATCCTCTACTCCACCTAAGACCGATGTTCCTGCTCAGGGAACATCGGTCTTTCACATTTATTCAATTCATTATCTGGAGTTTAGCGCCGCTACTACAATAATCGACAGCCACAACGCCTGAGAGAGTGTTATAGAAAATATCGACCATGCCTTGTAACTATTCGGGGTATCCCAAAACGATTGACCGCTTAACTGCATAGTACGTTTACGCAAAGCATCTAAATTCAAGCCATTAACTGCCAGCAGTATCACCAAAGTCATCTTAACCTTAGTAAGTGGTTTAGTGAGATCAGGGCCAAGCATGGCGCCGCTTATCAGCATACCGACAAGACCTGTCCAAATAAGTGGTTGGGCCCACTTGGTAATTGCCAACATGCGCTCTCTGCCAATTTCACCTAGCAGCCAAAAGGCACCGATTAAATCAACGATCAGTACTGTGCCGTAGGCCAGTACTAGCGAGGCCATGTGGGCCAAAAAGAAAATCGTGCTCGTGCCATCCATGCCTATAGTATGCTCCTTGGCTTGCGCTTATGCCAAGTAGAATTCTACCGAAGTCGATAGGTATTTTTTGTACGCCCCACAAAGCCTTCTTGCTCTAAGCCTGCAACGATTCTTTGTAAACGCTTCTTATCCTTCTCAAGGTGCTCTAAGTTAGCAAACAGTTTTGCTTGACTAAGTGGAGTGGCTAGCAGCTGCCTAAGCACTTCCCCGCGGATTTGCCTATCCGAGCCAGCGAACTTTGATTGCTTGGCATAGTGTTTGCTACGACGGTTGGGATTTGGCAGCTGAGTAGATAAATAACTCCCATAATCCATAAGCGCCCAATACCACTGGCGCGGCTGTTCATGCTGCAAGGCCTGCTCAATGAGTGGCATCAGCTGCGCGTCTGCGACGTCCAGCCTGTCGGCGAAACAATGATGCAGAAACACTCTACGAATGTTGGTTTCAATGAATACAGTGGGCACATTGTAGGCAAAGGCCGCTATCGAGCCTGCTGTATTGGGGCCGATGCCTGGTAGTTTTTGCAACTGATCGGGGTCTTTAGGCAATTCACCGCCAAAGTCCTGCACAACCATATGCGCTGCACGCTGCAACCACAAGGCTCGACGGTTATATCCCAAGCCCTGCCATAGCCTCAGCACCTCGGCTTGCGGTGCTTCAGCAAGGGCTGCGAAATCAGGTAAAGCCTGCATGAATTCGCGGTATTTTGACACCACCCTATTAACTTGGGTTTGCTGCAGCATAACCTCGCTTATAAAGATAGAATACGGGCTTGTGTCACTTCGCCATGGTAAATGATGTCGGCCATGCTCATCGTAATATAGTTGAGTAGCTTGCTTGAGCTGCTGAAGTTCCGGCTGCATGGCAAACCTTACGAATTTGTCCGCACCCGGCGCTCTTGTTTGCGCAAAAAACCTAGCCACGTCCAAAACGCCAAGTGATTTTTTGCCGAAGCCATGAAGTGACCAAGATACCTATTACGAATAACCTTGTGATGAATATGATGCGCCGCAAGCGCTTTCACAAGAATCTCTGTATTGCTTGGTAGTATGGTCGTATCTGCTTTGGAGTAGTAAAGCAGCACGGGACGCTTGCCGAGTTTATTAAGGCCTTCGGTCGCCTCGACAATTTTTAGTTCATTATACATTCGCGCCTCTGTGTAGCTCCTTGTTTCATACAGTTTCTTAAAACCTACTGCATAAGGCGCATGCCATATGAACTCACTAGTACTACCACGAACAGTATTGAGTACAACACCAGAAACTTCTGGCACTTGCTTTGTGACAGTCAAGGCAAGCTCCGAGCCCAAGCTATTACCAAAAGCAGCAAAATAACTAACCCCCTGCGCTTGAAAGCCAACAACATCAGACTGAACGTCTCGAATCAATTCTTTGACTTGGTCTACCAGGCCGCCATTATTACCGATTAGTATGTTATTCTCGGCCAGGCTGTATGCTACCACTCTGTATCCTGCCATGTTCATAATAAAGAACACGGGGCGATACACCCAAAAAGGCGTCTTCCATCCGCAGAAGTAAAAAACAACCCCTCGTCTGGGTTTTCCATGGCACTGCTTAGTAAACGGGGCTGGCTGCATAGCCCTATCATAGCATGAGAGTCTTAGCGGGCTCTAACCTTGCAATTCTGACTTTGTCCGCCAGGCAGCAACAATCGCCCGCGCAGCGTCGTGATCTTTGCAGTCCATAAGCTCAGCACGTAGTTCGGAAGCGTTTGGAAAACCATTTACGTATATTTTGAAAAACTTCTTGAGAGGCTCAAACCGCTTTGTTCCCTGCCAGGTTTTTTCGTGCAGATCTAAATGAAAACGTAAAATATCCATCAGCTCCTCACGGCTATGCGCACTCTGACCCTGCTCGAAAACAAAGATATTATGAAACACACCGCGACCTATCATAATTCCATCTACTCCCCACTGCTTAGCCAGCTGCTCGCCCTGCTTACGACTAAGCACGTCGCCATTGCCAACAATCACAGTTTCTGGCACGAGCTTATCGCGCAACTTAGCTACCTTGCCAATTTCATCCCAGTGGGCGGGCACCTTACTCATTTCTTTGGCAGTTCGGCCATGAATAGTGAGGGCCTGCAATTTATGACCCAACAGAAATTCGGCCCACTCCTCGGTCATTATCTTCGAGATGCCAATCCGAGTCTTCACGCTAACTGGTAGCTTACCGCCACTGCCTTCCTGCACGGCACGAATAATTTCACCAGCGCGTTCATACTGGCCAATCATACCGGCGCCATTGCCACCTGCCACCACGTTGCGCTCCGGACAGCCCATGTTAATGTCGATGCCGGCAAAACCTAGCTTTACAAGCTCACCAGCCATTTTGTAATAATTCTCTGGATTCTTACCCCATATCTGCGCGATGAGTGGCTGCTCTACCTGGCTGTCCCAGCGCAATTTACGCCCCACCGAAACTTGACCAGGTGAAAAATAGCCGTCTACATTCGTAAATTCGGTAAAGAACAAATCAGGCTTCGCAGCCTTAGCAACGACTTGGCGAAACACCGTATCGCTCACATCATCCAGTGGTGCGAGTACAAAAAAAGGCCTCACCAGCTCTGCCCATATGTTGTGTGGACTTTTTTTGTTCATAGCGCTATATTTTAGCGTTTTTAGCCTATAATGTTAAGTACTTATGAACGACATTCGACCGAAAAAAGTGCCTGCACCAGGAGCGAAAAAGCCAGACATCGAGACTCCGCCGCCAGCTTTTACCTATGATCCCCTAAGTGATAAAGATGATTTAAGCAACCTAGGCGATAGCTCAAACATTCCTGAAAACCCTGCTGCACCGGCAAAAAGCCGACGAACTCGCAGTGGCAACAAAAAGCCCTTTAAGCAGCAGCGTTGGTGGAAGTGGCTCCTAGGACTAACTGTCCTTGGCGGAATCTTGATGTTCGCCTTCCTGTCTTTCCAGGTTAACAAGATAACGACCAACCCATTCAGCTGGGGCAAGCTCAAAGGTGAAAAAGAAGGCCGAGTTAATATTCTCTTACTCGGCGTTGGCGATCCTGGCCACGCAGGAGAGGGCTTGGCCGACACCAACATGGTCGTTAGCTTAAACACCAAGACCAACCAAGTTGCCATGATCAGTATTCCTCGAGATCTAAGAGTAAAGGTACCCGGCTATGGTTACCAAAAAATTAACAATGCCCATGCCGAGGGCGACATTCCGTTGGCCATCAAGACGGTCGAGAATACTCTCGACATTCCGATTCACTACTACGTGCGTGCCAACTTTACCGGCCTAGAACAAGCCGTTGATGCCGTTGGTGGAATTACCATTGACGTTAAAGAACCGCTCTACGACCCTGAATATCCCTGTGACAAGAACCAGTACCGTAGCTGCGGTTTTAAACTCAAAGCCGGTACTACCCGAATGGACGGCGCCCTGGCGCTAAAATACGCCCGTTGTCGCAAAGGCACCTGTGGTGACGACTTTGGTCGTGCGTTGCGCCAGCAGGAAGTCTTACAGGCCGTGCGTACCAAGGCAATGAGCATGTCTACCCTTACCAACCCAGCTAAGCTTAACGCTTTACTTGGCTCAGCCGCGAATAACATTAAAACTGACCTCAGCATAAACAACATCATGCGCTTAAGTGATTTTTCGAAGAAATTTGGCGATAGTAGCTCAACGATCAACGTGGTGTTTAGCCTTAAACCAAATGGCTTCTTAGAAAGTTCGGGTACCAGCAGTGACTTAGTGCCGGCCGATGGCGACTTTAGCGCAATACAAAACTTTGTAGCCAACGTATTTGTGTTGGGACTAGTCTGGAAAGAAGAACCAACTGTGATAATCGAAAACGGCACCACTACCCCCGGCCTGGCCAAGAAGCTCACTACAACGATCGAAAATGGCAAATACCAAGACCTAATCAACATTTTAGCTATGACCAACGCGCCAACAAAAGACTATGCTACAAGTAAGATTATTGATTACACCGGTGGCAAAAAACCAGCTACGGCCAAGTACCTGCAGAGCTTAGTAGGTGTTGAGCCAACTGACCCGGCCAAAACAGCCGCAGGAAAACCAGAGACTTCCGTAGCAGACTTTGTGATTATCCTCGGCGCCGACTACGTAGCCAAAACAAGCACCACGCAGCAAAAACAATAATTATTTCGCGGCCAAATAAAAACGCAAGGCAGGCACGCGTGACTTATCTACCAGATAAGGCTATACTATACATATGAACACTACCGGCATGACAAAAGAAGAAATCACCAAGCGTCTTGCCGAAGTCGAAGCCCAGCTCGAAAAATACTTTAATAAGGCCGATGTAACCGACCCTGCAATCGTTAAAAGCATGAGTGCGCGGGCCTTTGACGCACTCATCTCCGAACGCGACCGACTCAAGCGCTCCTTAGCCTAGCAATAATCACACGTAGTCACCCATACGCTCATGCTTGTGGGTGGTCTTTGATTATTGTAGTATCACCTTGTTCCTAGACATTTAAGCCAACAATGCACGGAGGTGCAGTGTGAAACAAGCAGCAATCGTAGCTGGCAAAGTCTTTGCGGGCTTCGTCCTGATAGCAATGGTCGCCTTCGGCTTCCACGTCGTACACCACGGCGCCAACGCCAGATGGCATGGCTATAGCCAAGCGCGTCGTGACGAGCGGGAAACGTGGATCAAGAGCCTGCAGAAGAGCAAGCTGGAAATCCTGCGCCGAGCCGACAACGAGGTGCGAACCGCCAAAGCTGGCTGGGGTGGACCCGAAAGAGTCAACGTGATCAAGCGAGGCGCCATGAGCAACATCAACGGCGTGCTCTACACCACCACCGACCTGGAAGTGATCGATCAAGGCCTGACCATCCAACGCTTGGTGCCAACCGAGATCACCGACCGATCGCCCTTCAAGTTCTGGTGGTGCAATAACAACTACCCCAAATGCAACCCAGGCATCGGCTTCAGCACCACGATCGACGACAGTCGCAAGCCCTGGGAACAAGAGGTCAACAGGATCCTCTTCCAGCGAGACAACGACATCAAGAAATTGCCAGCGGTTGAGGAGTTCGAACGGACGCACACTGTGGACCAGCGTCCTGCCTCGCTGTGGGGAGCCGCCTTTCACTACGGGTTCATCATCTGGTGGACGGCAATGATGCTGGCTATCAGCTTTATTGCGTACCCAAGGTGGCGCAAGGGCTTCGTCGAGAACATCCTCCTCTTGTAACAAAATTCGCCACTTCTGGCGCGAGACTAAAAAATCGCCCCGGAGGTGGCGATTCTCGTTGAGGGTGATATTTATTGTTGCTAATTAGCGATCAGTTATACAAAAACGTATTTAAGACCAAGATTACTTAAAGGAAAACTTCGTAGCACACCACTCGCCGTCTAAATCGCAGGTGGTTTTACTCACAAGTCCACTTGATTCACCGACTTCTTTTACGGAGTCTTCGCTTAGATCACCCTTTGACTCAGACTTTTGCCACGACACCCATAAAGCACCGTCTTTGTTCAAGCAGTTTTTAAGATACTCAAACTGCTGCTCTAAGTCGGCACGTGTTTCGGCAAAGTAATTAATTAGGTCGAATTCAACTTCTTCGAGGAAGTTTTCGACCCGTACAGAGTCAGGCAGATCACCGAGCTTATCTTCAAATCCTTCTGGTGGGTTGATAATAGTAATGCAATACTCGGGCTTAATGCCCAGCTTCTCGACCAATGATTTCTGTGCGCTATTCATAGCTCTTGCCTCTTCAACCTTACTATACAACTTTTACTGCAAGAAAGCTATTTAGACGGCGTGAACGAAGAAGGACCCCGAGTTTACCTCGGGGTCCTTTAGGGGCTGTTACGACGGTCGCTGCCGCCTTGGTGAACGCCACTGCCAGAAGTAGACCAGCCTGAGCACAGGCCATGCCAGCACAGGCGCCTTGTGCGAACGCGAGCGACGAAGCACTACCACGCAGTAGTCCACCACATCTACGTCTTCCAGGTGCAGACCACGACGCTCTTCTGGCGTTAACTCACGAAGATGCTCTACCAGGAACTTGTCCTTCTTGAGCCAGCCATTCGGCTGATAGTCTTCGATCACATCGCAGCCTGCCCTGACTACTTGGCCAACTGCAAACTCAGGGGCCTGACTGGCTTCGTGTAGGCCGTAATACCTTGTCCCCACGCAGAGGACATAGCGTTTTGCCATGATTCCTCCTCACACTTGCGATGATTTGGGATGAGTTAGTTATAAGGCAATCGCTGCGATTAATCCAGCATAAGTACTTTTTCGTAGTGCGTTCGGTAGTTATAATGAATACATGGATAGCAATACTCCCCTAGCCGAACAAATGCGCCCCAAACGTCTTGCTGATGTCATGGGGCAAAACCACTTACTCGGCGAAAACCAGTTTTTGCGAAGCGTGATAGAGCTTGGCAGGCCAACCAGCATGATTCTATGGGGGCCACCAGGCAGTGGCAAAACCACGCTAGCCCGCATTATCGCCACTGCAAGCGGATATGAATTCGAAGAAATCAGCGCGGTCACATCTGGACTGGCGGATGTCAAAAAAGTTATTGCGCGCGCCCAAGAGGCCAAGCAGGAAGATAAAAACTCCCTACTCTTTGTAGACGAGATTCATCGCTTCAATAAAGCCCAGCAAGATGCTTTTCTGCCTCATGTAGAAAACGGCACCATCGTAATGATCGGCGCTACGACAGAGAACCCTAGCTTCGAGGTGATTGGCCCGCTGCTCAGCCGGAGTCGAGTGGTTGTACTCGAACCACTCAGTAAAGAAGATGTAGTCGCGATACTCAAGCGGGCAGCAAAGCAGTTAAAAGGCGTAAAGGTTAGCCCCAAAGCCATAGAGCTGTTGGCTTATTTTTCAGGAGGCGATGCGCGCATGGCACTGACTGGTCTTGAAGCGGCGGCTGCGATTGAACACAAAAACATCTCGCCCGAAACCATCAAGCAAGCTATGCAGCAGAAAACAGCTCGATATGATAAAGGCGGCGAGTATCATTTCAATCTCATATCTGCCTACATTAAATCCATGCGCGGTGGTGACGCCGACGCTGCGCTATACTACCTGGCTCGCATGCTGGCTGGCGGCGAGGACCCTAAATTCATAGCTCGACGAATCGTCGTGTTTGCTAGCGAAGACATTGGCCTAGCTAGCCCTGGCGCACTCACCCTGGCGGTTTCTACCTTTCAAGCGGTAGAAAGAATCGGTATGCCCGAGTGTCAAATTGTACTCTCTCAGGCAACCATCACAATGGCACGAAGTAAAAAGTCGCGCAGTAGTTATGACGCGATCATGGCGGCGAACCAAGCCGTACAGCAGCATCCAGACGCCCAAGTCCCATTGCATTTACGCAATGCCCCCACCAAGCTCATGAAGAATCTGGGCTACGGCAAAGACGCAAAGTGGGAAGCTGGCTACAAGCATCCAGATGGCTTCATACCCAAAGAACTTAAAAACCAAAAAATCTACCCTGGCGAACCAGAATAGATTATAAGTTTTGAGCTTGCGGGGAGGCACTTCCTCCCCGCCGCTCAAGCCCTACTCGTTCCGAGAGAGCCACGCTTCGTGCGCCTTGGCGTCGACCCATGCCAAACCGACCACACCAGCCACAGCCCCGGCGACTGCCGTGACCAGCACAGCCACCATCCAGCGCCTCATGAACTGAAGTCGCCTGGGAGGCGACCCGTCCGCCGGTACTCCTCGGCCATCCGTCGCTCAGCTGCGGCCCCGACGGCGTCGAAGTACGCACCATCCGAGAGCGGATCCCGACAGCGCCTCCCCCGACTCGGACCAATCCCGAGCACATCGTCAGCCGAAGCAGGCAAGAGCCCGGAGAACTGCCAGTCCCGTGGGCGGAATCGGTTTGCAGCAGATGGCCCGCCCCTGCCATCGAACACTTTGTGTTCGACCTGGTCGACGGCATCCCAGAACACCCAGTTGACGCCGAACAAGGTCGTCAGGCCGAACATCGCAGCCAGCCTGGGATGCCGGCGCACCACGCCGAGCAACGGCGAGAAGATCATGAACACAGCGCCCAAGATCGAACCGATGCCAACCCAGACGCGCCTGCTGGGCTTGTCACTGCTGTAGTGACGGCCATGCCCTTCCGCCTCGCGCCTGGCAGACGCATCGGAGAACATGGCGATGAGCCAGAACACGACAGCCCCGATCAGGCTGCCCGCTGCAACTCGCATGAATTTCCGCACATTTCCCCCTAAGGTCTCGTTGATTGCGGTAGGCATATTTTGCACCAATACTGCTTGTTATTCAAGCATAAGGAGACTTAGGCTTGCTTGGTTAGTCGCAAGATTTGCTTGTTTGACTTGAGTAATTTTAGTTGGTCTTTCATCCAATACGAATATACTCCAGGATCATGCGGGTCGTTTTCTACCTCCTTAAGCAGCCACCGCCAGCTTACCCACTTAAAATCAGCCACTTCGTGGGGATTAGGAGTCGGATCTTCATCAAGCACACCAGCATATATCGGACAAAATTCGTGCTCTACGATGCCATCGTAGGGCGGAGTTTTATAAATGTACTCACTCACGACGTTAACAAGGTTTTTCACTGGCGGCAAACCAAGTTCATAGGCTAAGCGGCGAGTAATGGCGTCCTCATATGACTCCCTAGGAGCTGGGTGACCACACACACTGTTAGTCCATACGTTTGGCCAAATTTTCTTGCTGGCAGCTCTTTGTGTAATCAGCAACTCGCTCCGAGAATTAAACACGTAGCACGAAAAAGCACGGTGGAGTTTTGTATAAGCATGGTGGCTAGCAATTTTTGGGCCTGTTTCGCCCGTTGCCCTGCCATGCTCGTCAACAAAAACAATTAATTCTTTATTTAGCTGCTCAATACTTACCATGCTCCTATTATACCTCGCCACGCAGGTAGCGCTGTCGCAACGGCTCGTCAAAACGCTCTATCGCATAACGCAGCATGGTGCGCGGCATTACCTCGTAGTGCTGCTTCAGAAACTCCTCTTCGATTTCCTGGCCGCAGTTTTTACCTACCTCGCGCAGCATCCAGCCAACAGCTTTATGAATTAAATCATGTTTGTCATGGAGCAAAATTGTAGCAATGTCGAACGTATCTTTGCTCTGACCTAAGCTAATGAATTTTGCCGTGGCAATGATAGCAATGCGCCTCTCCCACAAGCTGCCTGACCGAGCAAGTTTACGCAAAATGCTCCGATCTTTGTCGACCAAAAAGTCCCCCACAATATGATGCGCCGAACTATCCACTAAATCCCAGTTGTTAATTCTATTCGTATGCTTTAAGTAGAAATTGTATAACTCTTTTTGCTCAATCGGTGATGCTTTTTTAAACTGGAGAACCAATATGAACAATGCCGTTAAGCGAGCTTCATGCTTGGAGTTCAATAAAAGTTCACGAATATCCTCAAGTGGCAGGTCGGCAAACTGCTTTGCGATCTTCCTTTGCACAGGAACCGTTATCCCTAAGAACTCATCCCCTTCGCCATATTCACCTGAACCTGTTTTAAAAAACCACTCCGAACCCTTAGCTCGTGCTGGGTCGGCCTGTGCAATGAGAGCTGCTAATACATTACTGGCCTTCATGAGGTATAAAACCTTTTACTATTTCCATCAGTTGATCAGGTGGTATGCTGCTTTCTGAAGATCGAGGGCTACCACCAATGGTGTCCCCGCCACCCCAACAATCATGAGGCGGACATTGCTCTAGCTGATTGAGGTGAGCAAAAAGGCCAGGTAGGTCAAAATCTATATATGGCGACAGCCTTCCGATAGCATATCGATACCGACCATTCGGGAGCTCTCGAACACTTACGTAGGCCTGCATTCCATCTGAAAGCATACCAACCTTTGCATGCCGACCTGTCTCACGAACGAGCGAAACTATACCGGTTATTGCTAACGTTTCATAGCGAGTATCAAGCTCTATGGTGCCGCCTTGCCCACATAGATGATCAATAATGCGAGCTTCAACCGCATCAATAACGGCCATGAATTCTTCGGGGTTTTTGCGCGTTAAACCACCTTCTGCCCTAAAACGATGGTATGGCTCAAACACCCAAAAGAATTCTGGTAATACCTCGTACTCCTCGGGCCAAGGGTAGAATCCCCCCGTACTATCCATCACGCCTTCCATCTCTACTAATCGATTGAGTGCTGGATTCTCAATCTTGCGCGCAAAAGCTGGGTGTCGGAGTATAAAAACAGTGGTACAAACGTCTTCATCACAATCGTTTGCTAGAACCTTTGCAGTGGGGTTATGATCAACCAAAAGTTTTTCGAATAAACCAATGCGGAGCTCTCGCAATGCCTGTTCGCAGGTAGCGAGTGTTGAATTGCGATCAACGCGTTCATGGTGATTAAGGTTAACCACAACTTTATGTAAGTCACGCTCAATAGGACCTTCTACACGGCCATCGATTGCAATGGTACGAGCCTCAGTAGTCGCTAGAAAGTCCTCCCATGACGACACGACACCAGGCTCAATTTCTACGACTACGCCCTCAGCTCGTGATCGCTCGATTTCATTACGGTCGGCCAACGGAATCGATGGTTTCGGATCATAATTTAGAGATATTTCTGGTTTAGGAGGCATTATTTTGCTCGATGGTCAGTTCTTCCCCAGGATATGTGTGCCCAGACACGTTCATGAAGATAATAGATGATTGTGCTTATAACGGCGGTCCAGCCCGTCAGCTGCAATGCACTATCTAGGCTATGGGTAAGTAAATATGTAACAACAAAAAGTTCTATTGAGATTACTAACCGATAAGTAAAAGTCTTAGCTAGAGATCGATAGCTGTGTTCGTGGTGTTTGGGTCGTTGCATACACCCATTATACGCTATGCCACGCACTTCAAAAGTAGTGATGGCTGTAGATTAACGGCGTTTTTTGCCAGGGAAAAACTTGGCTACCAAGTCGCCGAGAGCTATCAGCGGTGAGGCTACGTCCTTAACCGCTCCACTCACTTCACTCAAATCATCGAGTACGCCAGAGATCTGACTTGGAACTTCTTTGATGTCTTTCATGAAGCGAATAAAAAGTGTAGTCGCCACAATTGCTAGGACCAGGAATATGGCCAAAGTGACCGAAAGAATAATTACTAAGATTTCGAAAGCATTCATGATAATATTCTACAACTATTGTGCTAATTTGTCAATCATGCACTTCGTTAACGATAAAGACGCCCCCTTGCGGAGCGTCTTTCTCATCCGTACTAGCAACTTTGCCTAGTCGACAGCCTTAACCTCGTCACCATGAACCGTGAGAGCATAAATAACTAACACATTTATGGTAATGACGATGATCGACCAAATTGGGTAAATATTTACCGAAGCCAAGTTGGCTGCAGCACCTACAAGTGCGAGCAGAACACCAACGACTCGAGCCCAAACAGAGCCTTTCATTACACCGAACCCAGCGAGTAATACGGTGAGTCCAAGCAGCAAGTAGGTCCATCCCCACGTGCTGAAGTTGAACACCAATAGGTTCGCTTCGGTGGTTACTAGCCATTTGCTATTTAATAATACGGTAAGACCAGCGATCATCTGGAATGTACCTAGCAAGGTCATCATAAAACCTGCAAAGAACACCCAGCCTACCCAGCCGGTTACGTTGTTCTTGCTTGCCATAATACCTACTCCTTAATTACTCTTTTATTGTCCTCCTGCACCCGAACAATTGTCAATATTGAGTCATTTAACGAGTGGAGCGCTGGGGAGAGGCAATAATACTCGTAAAAGCTGCGAGCCCGATAGAAGCCAGCATAACCTGCACGGCCTTAAGTGGCGTCTGGTTTGGCATAAAAGCCAAATAGAACACGGCTACAGTGCCCACTACTCCATAAATGTAAGCTCGGTTTTTTATGAGAAAACTATGTGTGGACTTAAAGAACCGCTGAACCGATTTAAACCAATGAAGTTTTCTTATATTGCGTGGAACAACTCGAGCCACAAGGCCTTTGTGCCACAAGAACGCTATAAGCATCACAATTGCAGAAACAATAATTGCCAACCGAGCGAAGTCTAAAAACGGTGGCATCAACGAGCTCCATAACGAGTTAAAGATTGGGCGATTGTTCTGATTCTCGAGCATGTTCAAGAGCGCGGGGCGCATAAAATTCACTCCCACGATAGCCAAAACGTTCACAGCTACTACACCACCACAGATGCCCAACAAAGCAGTGTAGCGCTTTCTTGCTAAGGCCAACGCGCTCAAGAATGAGGCCATGATTGCATAGGGCAAAAGCGCATAGAGCGCATCACTCGCTCGTACGAAAGCGCGCATTTGGTTCAGTCCAGCCCGCAAGCTAGCGTTAAACGTTTCTACACGCTCCACCTGCGTGGCGGCGTTCAAAAGCCCGGCATTATCGCTTTTTTCGGCAGCACTCTGTAACCACTGCTGAGCTTGAGATAAGTTAATTTTATAGGGTAACACCCGCGCTTGTTCCCCCTTAGCCGGCGGCATGCGCAGCACCTCAACAAGCCTTTGGTGCGCCGAACGATTAGCGCTCGTCCATAACTGCGTAAAACGATCACTCATGATCAGCTGAGTAGCCAGTGCATCGGCCTTCTCCCGCAAGAATTTACTGATTGTAGGAGCTAAGAAGACCAACTTGGGCGGTAAGACTTCTCGAATGTCGCCCGTTACATCACTGCCCTCGAACATTCTATCGACAATCTGACTACTGATAGCCTCGGCGACAGCTTTGTCTTGTGGGAGCTTAGAAACGGTAGCTACCCAATTGTCGGTATTGAGCACTTGCTGCTCGGTCCAGCGAACAATGCCAAACGTGGCAAACATTAAGCAACCTGTAACGATTAAGAACCAGCTTGTGAAACTTTTGAGCTTTTGCATGCGCTACCTCTTTCTAACCCCTATTATACTCCTTACTCGTCACGACTTGCTGAGTAAAGAGGTAAAGCCAACCAAAACAAATACCAAAGCAGCCAAGTTCGAATGAAGTTAAACTCAGGTAGCCAACACGGGCATAAAGTACGTACGCACCGACGAGGCTAGCCAAAATAGCATATGACAGCACCATAAATTGCCTGGAAGCACTTGGCAGCAGCCACTTGAGCAGACCGATCATTACACCAAAACTGATGGCCACCAGACCTGCCGAAAAAACATGCATGAAAGCCTTATACGAGTCGGGCGTGTATGGAAAAAGCCCTACACCAGCCAAGCCCAGTGCAGCTATAATCATAAAAACCTGCACCGTCCGCAGTCGGTTTTTAGAAGAATCATTACTACTAACAAACACCTCCTTGGCGTCTGAGATTACCTGGCGAGCCAGTACCACTAAGGCGAAGCCAGACAAAATAAGCGTGAGGTTAAAGATATAATATGATGCAGTCGCTTTTTGCGTAGCTTGACCGAGCGTGCTAAAGTTCGCCTGCCACCAGTCGGGTTCCTGCGTGGTTAGCATACTTACAATCACTCCACCGACCAAGAAAAGACCTATTACATTCACGGTTTGTTTGCTAGAAATTCGAGCAGTCAATCGACTCATGACATAAGACGCAATACCGACGCTTAACCCAATTAAAAATGATGCGGTGTATTGGTCCAAACTCAGACCAATAAACGAATTAGCAAATATTCGAGCCGACCATATGCTGATTGCCCCAGCGGCCAACATATACACTATCCCCAAGCTGAGAGCATCCACAGCCACCACCCAACGACGCCGGTACATGCTGGCATCGACTCGTCGTGGACTAAATTGCCTTATGTATTGCCACACGAACATTGCAAGCACCACCAACATAATAAGTGGTGTTACATAGAGTGCGATTGATGGGCGACCAGTGATGGCCAAGGCGGCACCGCCATTAAAAAACTGATTAAGAACTAATACAATTATAGCCACTACAGGAGTGGCTATAAGGAGTAAATTCAATGAATTGTTTTCGGTTTTTCGACTATCAGCCGTAGTACTAACTGCTTTTTTTGCTCCTGTAGTCACGGCTTCGAATCCTTTGCCTTACGCCTTGGCGAGCTTTTTAGCATCAAGCGACAGCGCAATGACAACTGGGCCCATAATGAGCGCGTACAAACCTACGAGCCAAACGAAAGTCACACCTGCAGCAGCTGGTTGGAACAATAGGAAAATTCCTACTACGACACCAAGCAAACCGCCGATTATTGCCAGAGTCTTAGCACTCGCAAGCGTGTCAGAAGTTAGTGCGATCACTACTTCGGCAACACCGCGAACGATAAAGCTAAAGCCAAGCAATAGTATAAGAGTTGCGAATGTCACTTGTGGATGACGCACCAAGTAAAGGCCCAAGCCCAATTCCACTAAGCTTATCAAAAGTGCTGTGACCCAGCCTTTTTTACCCATAGACACCAGGCTCGTAACTGCCCCAACAATACCACCAACCAACAAAAATACACTAAATAAGTATACAAACGTTACGAGCGTAAGCCCTGGCCAAAACACCGCTGCTAGCCCAAAGAGCAATAAGGCCACGCCGCGGAGCGTCAAAAGCCACCAATTTGATTCTAATTTTTCTATCCCGTTCATAATCCCTACCTCACATTATTACTACCTGCATTCTATGCCTGAGCGAAAACCAGTGTCAAGCAAACTAATTTACATAATGATAATTACGGGTCTATAATGCGAGTATGAAAGATCGCAAAACCGCAAGCATACTATTTGGTGTAGTCATTATCGTGTTTGGATTCATCTTCCTCCTTACCGCCCTCAACACAATTAAGACTACCTACGACCCAACCCCGTGGTGGCCAGCTCTACTCATTTTCGCTGGCGCATTATCAGCCGGTAGCGGCAACATCGCCATCCCATTCGGTATGCTGTCGGCAGGTGCAATCCTGTTAGCTCGCAACCTAGGCCTCTTTGCCTCCAACTCACCACTAAGCGGAATCTTACTTGTTCTTGTAGCGCTTGGTGTTCTTGCCATTGCCGCCTCGCCCAAAAGCAAACCTAGCGAATAATTACTTATCTTTTTTCTTCGACTGAGCGTCTAGCTGCTCTTTACGCAAACGCAGCTTCTTGAGCTGTCGAATACTTGGCACAGGCAAATCTCGAATACTCAAATCAGGCTGCTCTTTCTTAGAAAGTCCCAACTGCGCCATGCCAACTGCGGCACCGATCGTCAGCCAAGTTGCTGAGTAGGCAAAACTTTTATTAAAAGCCTTACCAAGTCGCTCTGCGGTAGCCAGCGAATAAACGAAGCCAACATACGGCACCAGAGCAAAGAAAAACCACTTGCGCGGCAGGCCAACCGAACCCATCAGTGTCATAAAGTTATAACCAGGTACAAATGCTGGCCACCAAGCAACTTGGAGCTTTTTAAAGACTAATGCTAAGCAGAAACAATACCATAGGTACAGCAGAAACAATATGAGTACAGCACCAATGCCGGCAGTAACTATGACTTCTTTCATGCTTCTATACTAACACCCTAGGGGCGTAGAGTGCCAAAGAAGACTTGCCATGCCAGTGCCGACTTGGCGACTAGGCTCAAAATAATGTAAGCGCGCTCTCCATACATATAGTCTTTCCACTTGCCAATGCCTTTGTATTGCAAAAACATGTTGAGTGCAAAGCAGTTGAAGAAGATGAAGATTGAAACGTAAATCCAATATACGAAGGTTGGAATATCGCCATTGCCGTAGGTGCTCGTAGCCCAGAACGATACTCCGACAATCACCCAAGGAATAATGCCGGCGATACAGCCAATGACGTAACTGAGCCAATTGGTTTTTTCGGTTGTTTGGTTGTGCACTTCCATAACGAGGCCAAGTAGATTCATAACCGCGACTAATCCAAATATGCCGATAAGTAATGACAGATCGTAAATTCCTACTAAAAGCGCAATCGCCACCATCATAGTACTAGCCGAAAGCGAATATTCGATCCAGCGGGCACGATTAATTCCCGACGATAGGCCTTTGTTGTAGCGCTTGTTGTAAACCGTAGCGATAATCAAGTGAGCCAATGACGACATCGCCAAAAACGCCACCACCAAGTAGGCCAGTGGAACGTTAAAGAGAGTCTTGGTAGCCGGAATCAAGCTCTGGGTTTTAACCTCGAAGTTTAAAAAGCTCGTTGTTACTGGTAGCGTAAAGTCCTTGCTTAAAAGCAAGATAGCCAGCGCCTGTACGGCATGCAGCGCAGCCATTTTTAGGTTAAACGACCGAAGTCCTGATTTTGTAATCTTTTTTGTTGCCACACTCACCTCCTTGTTTAGGCCGATTATAACATAAGCGATGTGTAATAGGATTAGCGTACGCTGTTATACGGAAGGCGGCGCTGGGGTTTTGTTAGTACTAACTGCCAGAGTTGAATGTGGCGAGCTTTAAAAGAAGCAGCGCACGAGAGCAAATAAAACTCCCACATACGATAAAATCGCTCACCATACTTGTCAGACAACTTCGGCCAAGCTTTTTTGAAGTTCTTATACCAAGCGAGTAGTGTCTTCTCATAGTCAGGGCCAAAATTATGTACATCTTCAATCACAAAGCTCTTTTCGCTCGCTTTAGCTAATTGCTTGATCGAAGGCAGCACAGCACCAGGAAATATGTAGCGATTAATCCAAGGCTCATTGGTGCTCGAAGACTTATTGTTGCCAATGGTGTGGAGCAAGAATATACCCTCGTCTTGCATAACCTCATTCACCTTGTCCATAAAAGATTGATAGTTTTTCGGTCCAATGTGTTCCGCCATTCCAACCGACACCACCCTGTCGAATTTCTGACGCGTCGTGAATTCTCTGTAGTCCTTTTCCTCAACTTTTACTGGCATGTTCTTGGCGTGCTCTCGAATATATTTCGCCTGCTCACGCGCCGGTGTTATGCCAACTACTTCTACTCCATAGTTTTGCGCCATGTGCATCGCCAGCCCGCCCCAGCCACAACCAATATCCAGAACTCTCATGCCTCGCTTCAGCTGAAGCTTCTGGCAGATCAATTCAAACTTAGCAACTTGCGCTTCATCAAGAGTTTTTGCATCTTTCCAGTACCCGCAGCTATATGCCATGGATGGCCCAAGCATTGGAATGTACAAATCGTTGCCAATGTCATAGTGCGCCCGAGCATTCTTGTAAGCCCGTCGCGTCGACTGTCGATTACGTAAACGCGCCCCCAGGTAGTCACGCAGTAGTTTAGCACTTGGTCGAATCCTCATGTCAGCACCAGCAGTGATAAGTCGATAAATAGTATCTTCCAGATCTTGACTCGACCACCATCCATCCATGTAGGATTCACCTACCCCGAGCGTGCCGTAGCCCAAAACCCTGCCATAGAATGCATCATTGTGCACCGTAATATCCCACTTGTTTTTGCCACCAAACTTCACGCCCGATGATCGGGTAAGTTGTTTTAGCTGTTGCTCTGCTGCCTGCATAGCTACCTTTCATTATTGGCCATAATAATACACCCATTCTTCACGAAGAAAAAGAGCAAATTGAAGCTGGCTCAGCAGCGGCTGTCACCCCAAGCACTTAGGTCTTTGATCACCTTATGTAGAGAACGGCCCTTTTCTGTCAGTGTGTACTCAGCTCTTGGCGGAACTTCAGCATAAACTTTTTTTGCAATTATTCCGTCTTGTTCTAATTGAACCAATCTTGCAGTCAAAGTTCGTGGACTTACGCCTAATTCACTCTGCAATTCTCCAAACCGTTTTGTTCCACTCATAAGCCCATATAAGATCATAAGAGTCCATTTGCTACCGATAATTTCTAAAGATTTAGCCAGACCACAGTTAGCATAATCAATATTCGTAGTAGTTATAGGGGAGGATTTTGCCTGCATACTCCACATTATAGAGTGTGGCACCAGCTTTTACTATCAAAAGTATACTTATGCTTATCAACCAGCCTTTGTTTAGCGTATAATACAGATATGAAACAGCCAAAATTACTCCGTGAGTTTGATGAAGCCAAAGACAAGGCACTTGAGGCCGCTCAAAAACTGAATGTGTACGCAGTAATTAGGTTCAATAAAAACGAGCGTATAGCGCTTAATTGGCAAAACGACGGCATAGAATCAGTCAGGATTAGTGCAAAAAATGGCGTTGGACTTTACGCCTTTACACCAAGCGGCCATGTCGGTTTCGCATCATCTAACGAAACATCACCAAAGAATGTTTGCAACTTAGTCAGTAGTGCCGCGGCTATTGCAAAGGCTAACCAAAAAGCTGGCGCAGAGTCAGCCAAAGAAATGTTTGACTTGCCAGTGCAAGACAATGTCGGTGAAGACACACTGCATTATAGCGTTATCGAAGTAGCAGAGATTGATCAAGTCAGTCTGGCGAAATACGCTCGTACACTAGCCGACTTTGCCAAGAGCTGCGATACAAACATCACATCGACTGTAAATGTCAGTTACGAGCAGGTCCAGTGGCGTATAGCCCGTAGTGATGGCACCGATGTAGACTTTGCTCTCCCCTACGCACGTGTCGCTATGAATATGACTTTACGTAAGGGTGAAACGTCTACACAGGGCTTTGTGCGACTATTTAATCCTAGCTTGAAGAAGCTTACTCAAAACATTGTAGCTGCAAAAAACGTAATCTCGCGAGAAGTAAAGATGATGAATGAACAGCTTGGAACGAAAGACGTTGCACAGCCCGGCACGGAACAGCCCATTTTAATTGCAGGTGATTTGGCGGGTACGCTTGTACACGAAGCCCTAGGTCACCCGGCTGAATCAGACGCCGTCGCAGAAAACTCTAGTGTGCTTGGCGATGAAAACAGCCGTTTCACAAAAGGAGAACAGGTTGCTGCCAAAGGCGTAACAGTGGTTGACCACGAAGAAGGCCTGAACCACGGCTTTCATCCGTACGGGGTTTTTGGCAATAAACGAGAGCCTGTGACCATTATTGATGATGGTATTTTGCAAGAATCATTAAGTGATGTGTTTACAGCTGCTAAATCAGGTGTCAGCAACAAAAACACCGAGCGCAGCGAGGACTACAGCATGGTAGCTATCCCACGTATGTCTACAACCTTCATCAAATTAGCACCCGAACTTCTTATAGACAAAGAGCTAGATAGTACAGAGCCTATTGCTGTTCAGAAGCTTCTAAAACAGCATGGTATTTTTAAGAAATATCCAAAGGTGCATTACCTTATTGGCTTCCGCGGCGGCTCTGTATTGCCCAAAACTGGCACTTTCATGTTTGGTTCCGGCTACACCTATGAACTCACGGCAAACAGTGTTCAGGCCGTTAAGCCAGCATCATTTAGCGGTGACGTGCTAGGCGCATTGCAAGCAATAGAGTTCGGAGCGGGCCAACTCACTACTGATGACTTTGGCTTCTGCGGCAAATCCGGCCAGCGCGCATTCGTAAGTGACGGCGGCCATGAATTGATATTCTTTAAGCCAACAAAACATGTGGGAGTAGCTTAGTGAAGCCGATTATTGAAACACTCTGTGAGCGTCTGGTCAAAGATACTGAAGTCCTCAAATACCAACTTAGCCATACTACCAGCCAAGAACTGAGCGGTGGATTCTTAAACAATAAGCTAGGTGGAATTTATCGCCCAATTCAAGCACACAATGCTGCAAGGTTGGCGTATCAAATTGAGTTTAGTGACGGACAAGTTAGCAAGGGCGGTCTCCCCGCTAGTACTGAAATCGAGCAAATACTGCGGGTTATTCAGCAAGGCAAGCACTCACCTAGTGAGCCAATCGAGATTGCGCCTAAACAAAAGGTTCCTGCCGTCGAGCTCGTTGATCCAGACCTAAAGGCTAAAATACTACATGATCCGGCCTACGTTAGCACTAGCGTAAAACAGCTGCAGCAAGACACAGAGTCGAGCGCAATCGAAGACATCGAAGGTGAGATAGAACTTCGCCTTGGCACTACGCGTATCATGAATTCTCATGGCCTCGATGTGTCATCCGAAGGCACACGTTACCATGCCTCAGTTGGCCTCAATAGCAGGGTTGGTTATTCGCACAATACGCGGCTGATTAAACAAGCGACTGGCATACTAAACTATTGTAGTCACTTTGAGCAAATCGCACTCGCTCTCGACAGCAAACCAGCTCAACTCGATTCCGGCACGTATCCAGTATTGTTTTCCGCTGGAACTGGCTGGGGAATCTTGAGTCAATTTCTGCGCCATAACCTCGACGGCTTCCAACTTAATGCCCGACAGAGTCGCTACACCTTAGACGACTTTTCTTCCAAGAAGCAAATTGCACACCCAGATTTTAGCTTACACTACGACCAAACATCCCCGATGGACTACCAAAGCTTCAAGTTCGATGGTGAAGGCGTAACAGCTCAAAAATTCACCCTTATTCAAGATGGTAAACTCACCGCACCTGTCTGCGACCTGAAGTCGGCTCGTCAATTAGGTTTCAAACCAAAATCTTTAGGTAGCCTAAAGACTAAAGTTGTTCAAGCAAAAACTTATGATGATTTCGTACACAATAATGAAACATTCTTGTTGGTTTTTGGTGTTTTGGGCCTGCATTCGGTTAACTCAGTAAGTGGTGACTATTCTCTGCCATCAGATAACGTGTTGTTGGTCAGAAATGGCAAAATTGAAGGGCCAATCAATGCAGTTCTCACAGGCAACTTTTTTGATAATCTGATGGAAACATCAACCCACTTCGTGAATGCATCGCATCTATTTGATTCGCCAGCTCTAACACTTAAGACTCAAGTAACCATAAAATAATCACAATTGGAGAAGGCCCAGAGTCGTAACCCTGGGCCTTAAACCCTCCTGCGATGCCGGTCTACAACCAACTCAGATAGCCGTCGCATCGGCTAGTACACTATCCCCCTGTACTGGGGTCACTGCCATTATGTTGCCTGGCTGCAGTGAGGTGATTCTTTCAAATCTGCCACGGGCCAAGGCCCTCAGAACCGCGTGCTGCACTCCTTGGGGAGCATCAGCACGTCGCCCTTGTTGAACTTCTCCTTGCCGTAGACGCCGCTACGCTGGATGATGAGTCGCCGCCAGGCCTGGAGCGTCTCGCGCGCCGGTTTGGTCGTCTTGGCGAACTCATCGAGCGTCAGGGGCGTCTGGAGCGTCACCTTGGCCTGGCAGGCGTAGCGGTCGTTCAGCGAGTTGCCGTTCATGGCGTGGCTGACGGCTCCGCAGCTTGTCAGGACGAAGACGAGGAGCATTGCCGCAGTAACCGCGCGGCGCCGATGAGGGTTGATGTTGGTGTTCATCTTTGAATGCACATAGATACACTCAAAGACGAACACCACTCACATGCTTCACCCCACCGCAGCACTCATCTACATAAGTGCTCTGGTAGGGCCACCGAGGATTTCTCCTCGATGGTACTCACCCTCCCGCGATACCGACTAGCTTTTTTTCACTAGTCGACTTCTGTTGCCAGGCCGTCGCTACGACCCCGGAAACCCTGTTAGGGAGTCCCCACCAAGACCGGCAGATCCGGAGTGAGTCCGAAGAGGACTCGCACCTTCTCCACCGGCGGCGGGACTGGTCCGAAGACCGTTCCAATTTCCCGTGCGTCGTCACCCGCAAGAACAAGCCAGGGATAACCCCGACTCACCCTTGGGGAACGGCCGCCCGGTGTGCGGTAGCACATCATCGTGGAGCTGGAGGGAATCGAACCCTCGTCCACCAGGTAGCAAACTTACTCGCTACGACCATTCCTGGTTTTGAACTTTGCAGCAGTTCGAGGGCCAGGTCACTTGTACTGTGCTTGCGCGCAGCCAGCTGCCAAGTCTTTCCTTGAAGTCACTGTACTTTCACAGTGTCAGCGGTCTATCCCTGCTGTCTTCTCCGCTTCTGTTGCCAGGCTGCGGTGAATCGGCCCCGAATCTAAGCTTTTTACGGCCCTTTTCGTAACCTTCGCTATCAGGCGGCGGTTATGAGTTTGCCCTGTTTTACGAGTCTGAGCAACTCGGGTCGCAAGTAAGCTAGCTAGTCCCGATGTCGAAACCAGTCAGCCCCTAGGGCGCGTTACAGATAGCCAGCCAAGGTACGCGCATCCTCGGCATCGTGGTGGTCCGACTGAGCGGCGGCACAGGCGTGCCCGGTCTCATGCCCGATGTCGAAACCAGCCTCGAAGATGAGGTACATCGTTTCCATCAGCGACAGTCCCTGAGCTCGGGCTTCGACCAACAAGGCCTGAACCGTGAGCTCTACCGCTTCCTCGAAAACTTCTTCCGACATTTCCTCGGGGGTGATGGACATAAGCCTTCCTCCCACGCTATGGAGTTGCGATTCAACTCCCCGGCGGGAGGCATCCGCCTCTTACCTCCGGCTGAGGAGTTGAATGGTGTGCGGCTTGTAAAAGTGCTCTGATAGTTTCGTCGTTTCCGACTCATCAGCCCGGACATACATCCGAGGACTATCCACTCACGAACTCACAATGGAGCTCGCGAGCGACCCTGGGGAGCCTCTGCAGGTTTTTTAAACCGTGCAAAGTCTACAACCCAGGGAAGGATTGTCCGGCTTTCACTCGATGGAGTGACCCGGAGCGGCTTACCTTCGGCCGCGGCGTGATTGCGTTCGCTTCGGAGGGCACATTGGTTTTCAGGCCGCTGTGTCCGGGGTGACGAAACGCACTTTCAGCTAGTGAAGTTAACCCCAGATCATTTGTTGATTTCCTACCGCTCTCGCGGTCGCGCGCCCATGTTGGGCCCAACACGTCGAGGTTTATACTCCTCGCAGGCTGATCTCTTCTCCTCTTCTGCCGTTATCCTCTTCCCGGGCTTGTTCCGGTCTACGCGGGCCTCCCCTGGGAGGCCAAAGGGCGACTTTACTAGCATCGAATCTGGGAGCTGCACACTCGCGTGGCGCTCACCATGAGATGGGGGCTGGTAAAGCTAGGTCAGCTCTTTACCATGTCGGACTTCATACCACGCGTGCAAGCGTAGCCGACTTTGACCACAGATGCTGGTTTTACCCAGCTTAGGGGGATCCCCCCTGAGCACTCTGCAGCACCCTTATCCTCAGTCGTCTTCTTGGCATCCACCCCGGCCAGGGCTTCAACCATGCTGCGGGGCTATCCGCAGCTCCCTCTTTTCAGATTGGGCTTGCCAGGCCCAAACCTTGAGGTATGGCCCGACGGCGACTGATTTCCTGCCCTTTGCCTGAAGCACGTTTGTACGTGATCCGGACTCCCATGAATGGCGGGCAGGTGGCCTTGACTCTTAGCTTGCGGCTTCGAGCTGTACCACCATTCTTTTCCGATACACCTGCCTTGGCGGGCAGAATATACCACTAACTTCGTCAGCCCCGCCAAGGACCGCGATACTTGCTAAATGCGTTGGATCCTACCAAGAGGCACACTGTCACAAGCATGGAGATTTAAATGATGCCTATGGCATCACTCTGCAAAACACCGGGAGTAGGTGCGTTGCATATCATCCCTCGCGGGACTGTCAGGCTCTCCACAGCCAGGGTGCTGGGTGTTCTGTCTTGCTGTGATGTAAATATTTACAGAACCCAGCGCCTTGACTGTTGAGAACCTTTGACGATTATTTTGTAACGTTCTATGCAGTTGTTATCTGCACTGTTGAGTACTATACACATTAGTCTATTTTTTGTCAATACTTTTTGTCAGTTTTTTTACACTTTTTTATAATTTTATCTATTGCTAACCTGTTGGAGCATTCGAAAAAGATAAGACTTAATAGCATAAGCATGATAGGTTTTGCCAACTTTTTATAACAAAAAAGACCCTTAGTCGGGTCTTGATTGTGATGATTGCTTTGTGGGTGGTCGGGGTGGTGCGGATCCATGCGGATCCGCACCACCCTCGACCTTATCAACGAACCCCTGCTGCTTCAACTACGCTTGGACAGCGCGCGCCTAGTTGCCTTGTGGCTTGCGGCGTTTGACAGCATGGAGAGTTGGCCCTGACTTGACCAGGGCATGGGCGACCTTGTATTCAGTAGCCCCAACTGCGTTGGTTAACCAACGTGGAGTCGTGGCCTAGATGCCATCTCCCATGTATTTACCTCCTGGTTCGCCCTGGTAAGGGCTGGATGTGGTGCCCTTCGTTGAGTTCGGGGGAGCGAGCATTGCCCGCTCCCCCTCGCTCCAGCCGCCCCCAACAGGGGGATGTTAGAAGGATTACAGACCCTCTCCCATGACTTCCCCCTTGGGTAGATCGGCAACGATAGGCACTTAATATGATATCAGATTGTTTCAAATTTGTCAAATAATATTGACTTTATTTTTTATCCTTAGTCCACGCTAGTTCAAATAGCTGCCTGAGAGCTCCTACGATTTCCTTACTCTCAATAACGATGCCTGCTGAAGATTTACCTTCGCTTCCATAAGAAATCAGGAGAGCCCTGTCCTCGTACAAGTTGATGTCTGCCTGAACAGGGCTATTGAGGCGCATTGTTTCCCTCAATAAGCCTTTATCTGACGGCACTTCATCCTTAAATGAGTATATAAGTTTACTAGATAGTCTTTTCTTTAAACGATTTTTAGGGCTAGTTTTTTCTATGTCAGGCACAAGACGAGTCACTTCATCGTAATTGCTCATAGCGTATATCGTAGAGCCCACTCGAGCTTTTCTCCGAGTGTCCGAGGTGGTACTATTGATGCCCTCAAGGCCTTTGTAAAAACGAACCACGGGAGCCTCTCCAGCAGAACCATGCTCCTGCTGCTTCAAACTCGGCATCAGGTTCTTCAGCTCGCTCTTCTTCGTTTCAATACTCGACTTTTGGCTGTCCAAGTAACGTTCGAGTGCCTCGGGTGGTTCGGCTACGAAAACAGTTTTTTTACCTTCTGTAGACTGGCTTACTAATCCCATTTCGGCTAGTTCATCTAGTATTACGTAAGTGGTAGCACGGTTAACCTCGGACTGCTGTGCGATCTTTTGTGCACTAGCTGAACCTAGAAAAAGCGCGGCCACGTACACACGTGCCTGCTTGTCGGCCAGGCCTACAGATTGTAATTTAGCTGCGAGTTCAATAATTTGCATGTGTTTAAATATACTACATTTGTCAAAATTTGTCAACAATATATCAATTTAACCTGTACAAATACGTAATAATGTTGTAGAATAAGTTGTCTCTACCGAAAGGGGACTTCCGTGGCAACCAGAACATGGTCAGATTTCTTGGCCACCACCGGTGGCCTCTACGACATCAAGGTCGACACTTCTGGCACAGAGCCACAGGTCTGCACTGATGGATTCGATTACACCAAGCTCGAGAGGCGCACCCTCGACTCTCTAGACTGCGGCATTACTCGAATCTTCATCAACAACGCGATTCAGCACGGTAAACCCCCGTCTCCCCTAGCCGGAAGACATGGACGAACCTGCACCTCGTGCCAGACCTACATGGCAGGCGCTCAAAACGCCAATTAAGCTAGGCCGCACCCCATCCACGGGGTGCGGCCTAGAATACTTTATGGACAATTTCGTTCGTGGTATTATTGGTTTGATAAGCACAAGAGTAATCATGCCGCCGAAAGAACATATTGCAAGACCGCAAGAAGATGAATCAAGGAGGGTTTTTCCGAGAATATCGCCCACCGAGGATCCTCTCGATAAGCTCACCGTAAAACAGCTATCCGACCTACCTGAATCAGTTCATGACCTGACTGAAAAAGACGATTACCGGGAGACCGATGTGCCATTATACGCCGCAATTAAGGCGGAACAAAGGCTTGAGGATAGAGCCCCGACTACTGCGGATGACGAATTGACGCTAGAAGAGTTAACGAGAATTAATGACAATATTGATGCCTTTTTGCAGATTCATAATATCGACCTAGATGAAGCACGTCACGATCCAAAATTTGTTCACTCATTAGCGAACATGGGTCTAGCTCAGATGGAGCGCGTAGTACTTATGGGCAAGATCCTCGACACGATGCCAAACTTGCTAACGGACGATGCAACTGTACAAAGCCACAGATTCGAGTCAGCAGATGACCACGTATTTCGACTTTGCATTAATCAATTGCGAGCTTTTCGACAGCTCCCCACCAGCGGAGTAAGCCTCGCAGAAAACGAAGCTTATGACCCAGCGTGGCGCCGTAAGATTGCACTCATGGCCGATAAAATCCTAAAGGAATTACTGCTTGCAGACAAACAAGAAGGCGAGGAGAAAACACCTGACCCCGAAATAGAAGCTGCCGCTAGAAAGTTACTCGAGATTCCTCAGAGTAACGTTGAGGCTGCATTCATTCAGCTTTTAGCGCAAGGCAACATTGAACATATCGACTGGAGGCTACTGCCAAAAGAAGTAACCGGCAAGCCTGGCAGGGATCGAAAAGAGCTTTTACCGGAAGAGGTCACAACTCGTGTTTTCAGCCCTGAAAGAGCTCAAAATTTTATGGATTTCTACGATGCTTTTGGCGGCAAGATCGTCACAACGGAGTTCGACTCAGAAAGCACCAAATACCCATATTACGGTGTGATATTCGAGGTAGAAGGCAGCAAACAAACGTCTGAAGGGACAAGGATTCCAACAACTTTTGAAGTCGCATATTTAGAAAGAACTGCGGAGAATATGCGATTTAGGAGGTCGAAGAATCCAAACCCACAACCTGGCGAACCATTATATAAAGTCCTCTTAGAGCGCGGTAGCCTGGAGCCTACAACCGAGGGTCATGACGGAACGTACATTCTTGTAGCGGAGAAGCCTGGTGAATGGAAAGGAACTTTTGCCAAAGACGTTAGTCGTGCAGAAGCAAAGATGCGGAGAGCCCGTATGGTTCCCCATCGAGGTGAAGATAGGGGTCAATGGATGGATCGAGTTCTAGCAGTAATACAAGAAGAGCTGGACAAAGCAGAGAACGAATAGTCAAATCACTTAAACTAAAAAACTCGAGTAATCTCGAGTTTTTTAGTTTGGCGGAGAGGGAGGGATTCGAACCCTCGGTAGAGTTGCCCCTACACCGCCTTTCCAAGGCGGCGCACTAGACCACTATGCGACCTCTCCGAACTGGTATAGTTTAGCCGAAAACCAGGTTATTTTCTAGACTTGCCGCTACCAGCGTTCGCGCTTGCAACTCCTGTTTTTACCAATGTAAAAATCTGCTTCATTGCCTCGGCTATCTGTGGGCTCTCTATAATCGTACCGATAACTTCTTCGCCGTATGAAATCAGTGCGGTTTTGTTGCCATACACATATAGGTTCACAGGCGCCGTAAAGGCTTCGCGCGGCGCCCAGGCCATGTCTCGGAGCATTGCTTTGTCATGTTCACGACCGTAGCGGATATTATCTTCTTCAGCCGGTTCTATACCGTGCGCTTTTATACCCAGTTTGGCCCGCTGCTCCATGTGCTTGTACAAATCTTTGCCCAACACGTTAAAGTCAGCATCCGAGCGGATAAAGTAAATGTCTTTACCCGTCCTACGCTGGTCTTCGTACATCTTTATAATCCCTTCTTTACCCTGGAAGAAGCGCACGCCAGGCTGATGCTGATAGGTGTAGAAGTAATTCAGTAGCTGCGGCATGCTGTCTCGCACCAGTTTTTCGGTAGCAAGAATCTCCTTACGTTTTTCTTCGATAAGTCGCTCTAAATTTGTGGGGTTGGCGGGATGATAACTCAGCTTTTTGCCAGATTCATCCTTCTCAACAAGACCTAGTGCGCACAACTTGTCGAGAATCATATAACAATTTGTACGTGTTTCACCAATCTTTTCAGCCAACTCTGGGGGTGTTAAATCACCAAACTTTATAAGCGTAATATATGCTTTTGCCTGGCTTTTGGTTAAGCCTATTTGTTGTAAGAGTTCTGCATTCATGCTTCAATTCTACTCTCTATATTCATTTTTGTCAAGCGTATTTTGACATAAATGTGTTAATTTTCTATCTGTAAGGTAAGTATTTGTTTATTTTATATTGACTATTTAATGCTTTTATTATATACTTCCCCAGGCTCAAGCAACCCCGCTAGAGCCAGCACCTCGACACGCCTAGGAGGCGACATGCACGACGATCAAGAGTGGTTCGACAACCGGGACCTCCTCCCCCGCGGAATCATCCTCGGAGTGAGGCCGAAGCCCACGAACACGCAAAGCAACACGCTGAGCGACGCACTCGAAGACCTGCTGGAGCGGCGCTTCCTGCGCCGACTCTGACGAGGCAACAAGGTAAACGGGGCGGTACCTACAAACCCGCCCCCCTGACTCGGAGAGTAACGCGCTCTCCCTGACGATGACCGCGCACGGTCGAAAGTCAGCCGCACCTTGAACCAAGGAGAACAATGAGCACCCCAGCCCTACTGAAAGTCGTCCTGACGGGCGGTCCCTGCGCCGGAAAGACCACGGTCTTCCGCCGCATCGAGCAAGAGTACGGACACCTGGTAACGCTGGTGCCCGAAGTAGCCACCATGCTGCTCTCGAGCGGCTACCCCATGCCCGGACGCGACCTCGACTGGTCGCCCGGCTGGCGAGACAGCTTCCAGCGAGCCATCGCCACGGTCCAGGAAGAGGTAGAGGCGGCCTACGAAATGCGAGCTAAGGAGCGAGGTCACCGCCTCCTCCTGACCGACCGAGGCCTGATGGACGGAGCGGCCTACTACGACAGCCGAGCTGAGTTCCTGAGCGCAACCGGAATCGACCATGGCACTGCCCTGGCTCGATACCAGGCGGTCATCCACCTCGAATCCGTCGCCATCGCTCAGCCGGAGCTCTACTCGAAGGGCAACAACCCCTTCCGCTTCGAGACACTTGAGGAGGCCATCCCTCTCGAGGCCAAAACCCGAAGCGCTTGGGCTGGCCACCCACAGCACACCATCCTGGAGGGCGCCGACCTCGACTACAAGGTTAGCGGTACGCTCAGGGTGCTCGCGGCCTACCTGCAGGCATGAGCAGTGCAAGGTTCCGGGAGGTCCTTTAAAAACCTCCCCTGACTCGCGGAGTGAGTGCTCCGCCTGACGAGCCGGAAACGGCGAAAGTCAGTCCGCACCTTGAAGGAGGCTTACATGCCCACTGAACCGAACAACCCTATCGACGAGATCTTCATCTCGGTCGATATCGAGTGCGACGGGGACATCCCCGGCGACTACTCGATGCTCAGCATCGGGGCCACTACCCTCGGCAACAGGTACGATCGCGACTTCTACGTCGAACTCCGGCCCATGACCGAACGGTACAACCCCGACAGCCTGGCAGTAGCCAGCCTGGACCGCACTCGTCTGCTCCGCGAGGGAGTGCCAGCTCAGGTAGCGATGGCTCGGTTTGCAGCCTGGATCGAGGAAGTCCGCGGACTCCATGGAGACGCCAAAGCGGTGTGTGTCACTCTCAGCGAGTGGGATAACGGCTGGCTCTACTGGTACTTCGTCCACTTCCTGGGCCAAAAGCCCCTCGGCTTCACCGGCATCGACATCAAGAGCTACTTCATGGGCAAGCATGACCTGAAGGAGTTCGCGGGCACACCCCGAACCGAGATGCTGAAGCACTACCCGAGTGAGATCGAGCACACGCACAACGCGCTCGACGACGCCCGGGAGCAAGCCGAGATCTTCTGGGCAATGTACCGAGCCCAGCCTCCACAGGCCTAAGAGACACAGAGGTAACCGGGGTGGTACCTACAAACCCGCCCCCTGACTCGCGGAGTGAGTGCTCCGCCTGACGAGCCGGAAACGGCGAAAGTCAGTCCGCACCTTGAACTAAGGAGACCGATGAGAATCGTTCGTCAAGGATCTATCCCGCCCGACCGCAACATCCAGCGAGGAACTTGCAGGCACTGCGGCACAGTGGTGGAAGCCAACATAACCACTGAGTGCAACCGGCGTACAACGACCAGGGACATTTACACTGATTATGACCCGGATGGACGACCGCCCTACTACTACAGCAAGACTGTCACGACCGAATACTTTGAGACGGGTTGTCCAGTCTGCTCAAGGCCAATCTGTGTATCCTCGAGGGAAATCTCGAGTACCCATCGGCCGGATGCACCAAAAGAAAAGTGGAGCATGTAGGTAGGCGCACAAGGTTCCGGGAGGTCCTTTCAAAACCTCCCCCGACTCGGAGAGTAATGCGCTCTCCCTGACGATGACCGCGCACGGTCGAAAGTCGGTATACTGTATAATCTACGAAAAGGAGTTGCATGACCGCACAAGTTATTACCATCGATGGAGGCGCTGGCGTAGGTGGCAGCACCACGGCCGAAGCACTAAGTAAGGCACTCGGCTGCGAACACCTCAACGTCGGTGAAATCTACCGCGCCCTCACCTTCGAACTGGTTAGCCTCGGCTGGACGAAGAAGCAGATTATGAGCTCACCCATGCTGGCGGCCGAGCTGGCGGCCGGATTCAAGCTACAGATTGCTAACGGCAGCGTGGCTAGCGTGAATGGTCAAGATTGCCAAGGCAAGCTACACGCAGCAGAAATCAGCAAGCTGGTTCCGACTGTTGCGGCCATTCCCGAGATGCGAGCTACCGCCAAGAAGGTAGAGAAGAACTTCATTGCAACTCGGCCACTCAGCATCATCGAGGGTCGAGCGGGCGCCTGGAGTATCCCGCAAGCAGTGCTAAAAATCTGGCTGCATTGCGATCCAGAAATCGCCGCCAAGCGGCGCGGCTGCACCGTAGCAGAGATCCTGGAGCGCAACCTAGCGGATGCTACACGCGAGCACTCGCCTATGATCAAGCACCCAGATGCAGTCGCCATCGACACGGGCAAGCTACTCCCGGCCGAGATTGTGCAGCGCATCACGCAGCTCTACCGCGAACTGGCAGAATGACGCGGACAGCTAGGTTCCTGGGGAGTCCTACCAAAACTCTCCCCCGATTCAGCAGATTATGTCTGCTCTGATGAGCCAAGCATGGCGAAAATCGGTTATAGTTAGGAGAATAATGAACGAAGTTATCGAAATTGAACGCAAGTGGGTCCTCGATGGGCTACCTGAGGGGATCGTTCCGATAAAAAGCCATGAAATCGAACAGGCATACCTAGATGTTCGTGGTCTACGTTTGCGTAAAAAAGATGAGGGATACTTAATAACCTACAAGAGCAAGGGCGACTTAGCCCGCAGTGAGTGGGAGCAAGAGATTCCCGCTTGGACTTATGATGGGCTCAAAGCAGAAGCACGTGCGGTACTTCATAAAACTCGTCACGTCTACAATGGCGGCGAGGTGGCCCTAGAGCTCGATGAATACCATGGCGAACTCGAAGGACTCTACACAATCGAAGCCGAATGGGCACTGGAAATCCCTAGCACACTCACCCTGAAAGCAAGACAAGAGCTGATTCAAGATGCCGAGAAGGCTGCCAAAAGCTACATTCTGCCCTATCAGTTCTCTAACGCTCACGAGGTCACAGGCCTTAAAGCTTATAGCAACCGCTCATTGGCAGTTCACGGCCTACCGAAGCCTAACTAACCAAGTTCCTTCTTGAACTTCTCGACTAGTTCAACTGGAGCAGGGTCGATCTCGTTTAAAATGCCCATATATGCCGAAACGTAGTCACCGAGCATAATTGTGCTAAGTAGCTGCTGAATGTGTGTGTTTCCTACTACTTCTACTTCGACAGGCTCGTAGCCGTGCTTAGCCAGCACTTGGCGCGTCACAACAAATCGTTTTTTTATACGTTCGCCATCGAGACTAGAATGAAGTTCCACCACCTGAGCATGCTTGTTTTCAGGAAACAGCCAACCTTGCATTTCGTTATGATTCAGCTCAGGAAATACATTAGCGCTCGCCATTTGCTTGGCGTTTTCGTTAATATCAATCTTCCATTTATACGCCGCCGATGCCAACGTGGGGCCAGCATATATAATAGCGCCTTTGCCATGCAGTTGCTTAGCAATCTTTCGCGCCACAGAATCATCTGGTGCATCTAGATTCCACTGGGCCTTTTGTGTATCCAAATAGTCTGCTACATTTTGCAGCTCACGGCGCATGTCAACTTTGGAAGTTAAGCCAAGGTTTTCTAAAATGCATATTAACGCCTTAATGTCGGCGAAGACTCCTAGTCGAGGCTGAGAATAATGCTCGAGTTCAATATCTAAAAGCACTCTGTTTTTGGCCGACTTTTCGAGCAAGCCTCCACTCGACATAGTAATCACTTGTGAGTTATTGCGCTGTGCATCCTTTAGGCAACTTAGCGCCTCTTCTGTGTTACCTGAAGCGCTCGAAACTATTACAAGAGTTCGGTCATTCACATAACCTGGCAAGCTATAGCCACGCACGACTTCAAGAGGAACAAGTAACTGCTCATTCAGCCAATTCTTCACAATCATGCCAGCCAAAGCTGAGCCGCCCATACCGGCAAAAATTATGTTGTGCACGCCTAATCCAAGCTCGGTACTGAGTTTGCCTCGCATGCTGTCAGCAAAGTTCAGTCGTAACTGTGCCGGTTGTGCGTCAATCGCATCGAAGATGTGGTGTTTGTCATATTTAGCTCGTTCGTCAGCCTTTACCATAACCATATTATACACGGTGTGTTTACTCCTGTCCGCCGTCAGATTATAATAAGTCAATGAGCCCCGGCAGACCAGAAACTCAACCAAGAAACGAAACTCCTGACGCCAAGATGCAGGGCAGTGAGAAGATAGACCTTCTTCCTGGGCTAGAGGAACAAAGTCCAGAGGAGTTTGAATGGGCTGTGAGCGACTATTTTAAGGACGTGCAATCGGCAAGACAGCGTGCTATTGAAGAAAGACACCCAAACCCTTCTGCCGCTGCTAAAGAATTCGTATATAAAAAACATGTAGAGGGTGCTGAGTTCAAAGAACTAGGCAAGCTCTGTGAGATCCTTTTTCTTGCCCCCCTGGCAGCCGACATACAAGAACGCCTTGACCCTATCAATGATGAGTTAAGTAACCTAAATAACCGATATAGAGACAGAGAAAGTCGACCACCAGAAGTTCAGCTCAGGATTGCAGAGCTTAAAAAGCTAAAGAAGCCATTATTAGATAGCATGATGCCCTTCAATCATTTACTTCGCGACTTTGTGATTGATAACGGCGACCACATTTCTCACGAAAACCTTGAGAATTGGCTGAGTAAAGCAAATAACAATGTCCCCGGACCATTTAAGAAAATTTTATCTGGGTTCGCCGTGGAAGCAGCCTGTAACAGGTTTGTCATGCAAGGACTTGCGGGCGAAGATATCGCGTGTCGCAAAAGTACTATCGAAGAAGACAAGGCAGGTATTGATATGGTTATTATCTACCAAGGAAGAGAGATCAATGTAGATGTTAAGACTGGCGGCAATATTGCGGACGGACTAGGAAAAGTTAGCGAGCTAGACATCGAGAGAAATGAAGTAAGTGGTTTTGACATAAGCCCAAACGCGAGGATTGCTATAGCTAGACGTATACGTAATATGTTGACATAAATTAACAAAAGTGCTATTATATACTCTCATCAACCGAGGAGGTGAAGATGAGCGACCGACGAGCTTGTGAGATGATCTCCGAGCACACCGTCAGTCATCCCCCGCACACAGCAGAAGCTCGCGCTGTCGTAATTGCACATATCGCTGCCTGCGATACCTGCAAGAACAAGTACGGAGCGGCAATCGCCGCATGGGACAACAACAACTGAGGCTCCATGGATCGCAAGGTTCATGGAGCCTCTGCTCGTTCATATAAGAAAAGGCCGAGTTAATCTCGGCCTTTTCTTATCTAGAAGTAAGCGTGCTTAGTACATGCCACCCATGTCACCCATACCGCCTGGCATTGCGCCTGGTGCAGCAGGAGTTTCTTTTTCTGGCAATTCTACAACCGCAGCTTCGGTCGTGAGCAAGGTTGCCGCAGCGCTAGCCGCATTAACTAAAGCGCTCTTCGTGACCTTTACTGGATCGATGATCCCCGCTTCGATCATGTTCACGGCTTCGTTCTTGGCAAAGTCCCAGCCAATGTTCTTAGCCGCACCGTCTTCGATCTCTTTGCAGATCAAAGCAATGTCTTTGATGCCTGCGTTGGCAGCAATTTGCCTGAGCGGTGAAGCTGCAGCCTGCACCACAATGTAGGCGCCAAGCTTTTCATCGGAGTTCTCCCAGATAGCTTCTTTCTTTTCATCATCGCGCATCTGCTTGAGAAGAACTTGGGCAGCCTGATAGAGCGCCACACCACCGCCCGGCACAATACCTTCGGCCACTGCAGCCTTAGTAGAGTTAATGGCGTCTTCTATGCGCAGTTTCTTTTCCTTAAGTTCTACTTCGGTAGCAGCACCAACTTTAATTACTGCCACACCAGCTTCAAGCTTGGCTACTCGCTCTTGAGCTTTTTCCAGCTCGTATTCGCTCGTAATCTCTTTAATCTGAGCCTTAATTTGGGCCACGCGTTCCTTAAGAGCTGCTTCGCTACCTTTGCCCTCTACGATCGTAGTATTGTCTTTAGTCGCGATTACTTTGCGAGCTTCACCGAGCATCTCAACTGTAGCGTCTTCGAGTTTCAAGCCAACTTCTTCGGTAATCAACTGGCCACCGGTTAGAATGGCAATGTCCTCGAGCATAGCCTTGCGACGATCGCCAAAAGCTGGAGCCTTAATCGCCAGAGTGTTAAACGTACCGCGTAGCTTATTGAGTACCAAGGTCGTCAGAGCTTCGCCTTCTACGTCTTCGGCAATGATCACAAGGTCCTTCTTGCCTTCTGCCGCCATCTTCTCGAGTAGCGGCAAGAGCTCTTGAATAGAGCTAATCTTCTTGTCGGTAATAAGGATGGGTGCGTTTTCTACCACTGCTTCCATGCGGGTAGTGTCCGTCACCATGTATGGACTTACGTAGCCCTTGTCGAGTTGCATGCCTTCGACTACGTCTTTTTCTAGGCCAAGTGTTTGGCTTTCTTCTACCGTTACAATGCCGTCTTCACCAACTTCTTCCATGACCTCGGCAATGAGCTTTCCTACAGTAGAGTCACCAGCAGAAATCGTTGCTACGTTGGCAATCTCGGCAGACTGCTTAACTGGCTTGGCCAACTTAGTAAGTTCATCTACTACTGCTGCGGTAGCCTTTTCGATACCACGACGTACTGCTACTGGATTACTCCCAGCCGATACGTTTTTCATGCCTTCTTCTACCATAGCTTGAGCAAGTACGGTAGCGGTTGTAGTTCCGTCACCGGCCATGTCGTTGGTCTTGCTGGCAACTTCACGCACTATCTGCGCACCCATGTTTTCGTACGGGTCAGCGAGCTCGATTTCTTTAGCAATCGTCACGCCGTCATTGGTAATAACGGGTGAGCCGTACTTTTTGTCGAGTACAACGTTGCGTCCCTTTGGCCCAATCGTGGCACGTACAGTATTGGCGAGCTTATCTACGCCAGCTTTGAGTTTTTTACGAGCATCTTCGCCCGAGAGGATTTCTTTTGCCATTATTTGCCTCCTTTCACAATTCCAAGAATGTCTTCTTCTTTGGCAAGAACGACTTCTTTGCCATCGACTTTTACTTCAGTTGGGCCGTATTTGGCATATAGGACTACATCGCCCACTTTAACTTCTTTTACCTCTTTACCAACCGCCAAGACCTTGCCTTCGCTTGGCTTTTCTTTGGCGCTGTCTGGCAAAATAATGCCGGATGCTGATACTTCTTCGGCCTGTACTTGTTCGATTACAAGTCGGTCCGCAAGTGGTTGAATGTTCATTTCTACCTCCTTGTTAATTACACACAATTACTCTTTAGTAAGCATTAGCACTCTAATGCTCTGAGTGCTAAACCTAGTGTACAAAAATCCCCCATTGAGCGTCAAGACCCAATTGATGGGCGTTTCTGTAATGAAAAGCCCGTCCCTAGATGTTAGGGACGGGCTTGTTGAGTACCGCCAACCAGTTGATGAGGATCTGCGACAGACGGCGCTCGGCCACTTTGCCAATGCCCGGGCTGCTGCTTTCACGACTACCTGCCACATTGAGTGTTAGGATGTCGTTCTCCACCAGCCAGCCTACCACCTCAACCGGGTCGCACTTGTGGAGCAGGTTCACTACGAGACACGGCTTGCCCTGTTCGTTGGCCACGTTACGAGTCAGCTTTGAGCCACCGCGCAGCGAACCACGAACAAGGATCAGCGTACCGTCGGACTCACACACATTCCTGCGTGTGCGCTGCCGGTAGCCCGAACTCGGAGTCTCTTTGACAGAGTATTTGTCCGAAATCTGACCACGCTCGTTGTAGCGTCCCTTCGGCACCCAGCCGCCCGTTGGTATGCCCAGCTTGATGGCTGCATCCAGAGCCGCTTTGTCTACGCCGGTTTGAGCACCGCTAACGATCTTCACGGCGCCTCCCTTTGTAGAGCTGCATGTCGCCATCCTGGCCCAGCACGTAGACTGGCAGCCCATCGTAGAACAACGAGGCCTTGGCCAACCCGACAATTACGTCGGGGTCGGGGTAGATTCTCGACCACCGAGTCGCCCTATTCTCAAGGACGAGTGGCCAGAACTCTCCCCAGTAGGCTTCCCCCTGATCCTCTTCCGCCAGCTCTTCCTCGAGCGGGTCTACGGACATGTCGTCCAAGCCTGAAAGTGCTTCGACATCGCAGTCGAACCCGGTGACACCACCTTCTTCGGCAATTCGCATCCTCAGATCGAAGAGCTCCGGGTCGTCGCCAACTACGACGGCGTAGACACGGCCTGCACCGCTCTGGATTCGTGAATCCAGGCGGCCGAACCACACACCGAACATGTCGAGCCACGACATGACACAGGCCTCGTGCGGCGCCACCAGCTCGATGCCCTCCCCGCCGTGATCGACCGCGGGCAGAGTGACGACGGTTGGGCGCCGTTCCCGCAACTTCGCGCACAGAAACGCGAACTTCTTGACTGGTACGTTGCCAATGACGACGATGATGTCGCGCATCATTCCTCCTTTGTAAAGAGCGTGAATTGGGCCTTCCAACTCAACGTGCAGATTATACAAACTTTATGTATTTTTGTCAATAATATTTGTATAATTTGAAGATTTATGCTTTATTTTGTCAATATCTATTTTGACAAACGCTGGAATGTGCTACAATATGGATATGGAAAATACCCTACACGAACTCGGCCTGTCAAAATCTCAGGCTCGCGCCTATATGATACTTATTGATAACGGAAGACTCGACCCTCTTTCGTTGGCCAAAAAAACTGGCGAGGCTAGAACGAACGCTTATATGATTATGGAGCGGCTAGCGGACTTGGGGCTTGCTGTGCGCGACGAAGTGAAGAAGAAGCGAATCTATCGCCCATCAAGCCCGTTGGGACTCCAAAGATTGGCTGAAAGACAGAGAGCGAAAGCGCATGAGCAAGAAAGAAAAATTAAGCAAGCCATGCCAGATCTTCTCCGCTATTTTCATGAAAAGTACAGCCAACCTAGTGTTAGGTTTTTACAGGGCCATGATGGAATCAACCAAATTTACAAGGATCATTTGGCGCAAGATGGAGATATTTATGTATTTCGCACCCAAGAAGATTACAAGTACTACGGTGATGACCTAAATAGCTATTTGGAAGATAAGGCAAGAAAAGGAATAAAAACCGAAATTATATCACCTCAATCCAAAATTGCGCTGCAAAACTTTAAAAACAACCCACTTGGACGAGAATTCACATGGGTACCAGAAGAAAGCTATACGGCTCCTGTCGAGATATCTATATATGGTAATAAAGCAGCCTTCACGTCATTTGGCGAGGAAGCAGTCGCTCTAATAGTGGAAAGTCCCCAAATCGCAAAAGCATTACGCGAGATTTTTCTTCTGGTTAAAACAAGGGGTATATAGCTAAATAGTGTGATGCAACTTTCGTCCTTTTGGACTCATCAGAATAACCCGACAGTTATTGAGTTGCCACCCCAGGCCGAAGCCCGGGGTGAGGAGTTTATGTGGCTTACTCCTGTGCCTGCGTAGCTGGGGTAGCTACTTGTTGTGTTGCGGCTTAGTTGCCGCTGCTGTCCACGATGACGGGGGTC
>CAYPSN010000003.1:0-72958 GCA_964413715.1 uncultured Candidatus Saccharibacteria bacterium
CTGCAAAACCCTGTACAGCGGTTCGATCCCGCTCCAGACCTCCATTTTTATTTGTGCGATTATGCTGCTTTGTCGATCTCTTTATTCTCAGGCGCATGCACATTGTTAAGGTATCTATCTTGGGAGGGTATAACACCCTTATCGCCACCTACTTGCCTCAGTTTTGCTAGTCGCTCTGGATCAATTTTATGTTCGCCTGTGTGGTATGAGGTGTCAATAATTTTTTCTTGGTTTGTTTTGCCACCCCCAAATAACTTCTTGAAGAATCCAGATATGCCATGCGGCGCCTCGTTCGAAAGGTTGCTTGGTGTCTCGGGGGTGGTTACGTCTGGATCGGAAGGGGGGGTCGGTGGTGCCGAAACCGTCTCGGTTACAGGCTTGGGCTCCTCTGGCCTAGGAGTTATTTCGCCATACCCACCGCCGGGTGTGACTGTTTTATCTGGCTTGCCAGTTTCCTTAACTATGGTTGGGATTAATTCCGGTATCTCACTCGCTTCAGGTTGGTCGCCTGCAACTTGCAAGTCAGGGACTGCTGGTTTAAACTCGCCGCCACTATCTGACACCCCGCCTCTCTTTGGTTCCATTCCTGGCATAATCTCACTCTCCTTATTATTGCCTTTAGTATAGCAAACTGGCGCTATCTGTCGAATTTTTGGCTATCTTAGGCTACAATATAGGCTACGCCCGGGTGGTGGAATTGGTATACACGAGGGACTTAAAATCCCTTGCCCATAAAAGGCTTGCGAGTTCGAGTCTCGCCCCGGGCACCATAGGACTTATTATTGGGCGATTAGCTCAGTTGGTTAGAGCGCACGATTCACATTCGTGAGGTCACAGGTTCGAATCCTGTATCGCCCACCAAAGGAATTATTTTATCCATTGCTCTTAAGCTAGATAGTATTGATTTATATATATAAATATTCTATAATGAATCGTCTTTTCGTCATTTCGATTAGACGTTAGCTCATCACATCACAGACCCTGAAAGGGGACCAATAATGTCAATGCAGGGAGAACCCGGAATGGGTGGATCCAGGATAAATCGGGAGCTCGTGCTTCCGCCGGGCATGTACGCCTACGTCCTGGACTCGACCAAGGGCAAGGTCAGCGTCTACGTCGGACCGACCAAGAACAGCCTGAGCGAGACCGATCAGCCTGTGCGCTGGGACGATCGCGAGCAGCGCTACCTCAACGTCACCGACACCGACGCCGCCCGCCAGGTGTGGGCCAAGGCCGAAGAGGGCGAGTACATCGTACTCACCAACCCGGCACCCAGCACAGCATCGTCCGACCACCCACCCAAGGGTCAGTCGACCGAGGCGGTGGAGCTGGAGGTCGGGCGCCGGGTGATGATCCCGGGTCCGTGCACGTTCCCGCTGTGGCCCGGGCAGACCGCCCAGACCATTCCGGGACACCACCTGAGGCACAACCAGTACGTCATCGTGCGGGTCTACGACCCGGAGCTGGCCCAGGAGAACTGGACCAGTGCGGTCATCGCGCCGCAGGTGACAGTGCCTGCCACCACCCCGACCGAGCCCATCGGTTCATCCGATCAGGGCGAGGCTCAGGGCGACGAGACGACCACCGAAGGTGATGCCGGCGATCAGCCGGTCACACCGACAGTCGAGGTGCTTCAGCCGCCGACCCCCGTGGGGCTTCCCGGCGAGGCATCTGCCCTCACCATGGGGCAGCTCATGGTCGTGCCTGGCACGCAGGTGTCCTTCTACATGCCGTCGACGGGTCTGGAAGTGGTTCCCGAAGGCAACAGCTACGTCCGCGATGCGGTCACGCTGGAGACCCTCGAGTACTGCATCCTGCTCGACGAGAACGGTCAGAAGCGCTACGTGCGCGGACCGGCCGTGGTGTTCCCGAGCCCGACGGAGACGTTCAAGACGAACGACAGCCGTCAGCGGGTGTTCCGGGCCATCGAGCTCAACGAACAGTCGGGCCTGTACGTGAAGGTCATCGCCGAGTACACGGAGGATGGGGAGACTCACCCCGTCGGCGAGGAGCTGTTCATCATGGGCAGCGAGCAGGCCATCTACTACCCGCGGGCCGAGCACAGCATCATCACCTACGACGGGAGGCAGAAGCATCATGCCATCGCCATCCCCGCGGGTGAAGGTAGGTACGTCCTCAATCGGACCACCGGCCAGGTCAACCTGGTCAAGGGTCCGAAGATGTTCCTGCCCGACCCTCGCACGGAGGTGGTGGTCCGAAGGATCCTCGATCCGCACGACGTCCAGCTGATGTTCCCCGGCAACGATGAAGCACTGGAGGTCAATCGGCGCTACCAGCGCGAGAGCAGCACGCTGGAGGGTGGCGAGCACCTACTGAGCCGTGAGGCAGTGCGGGGTTCGTCGTCCGACGTGTTGGGTTCGTTCGCTGCTGGCGACGAGGAGTTCGGGGGCGACACCATGTCGCGTGGTACCACCCACACCCCACCGCGCACCATCACCCTCGACACCAAGTACGAGGGTGCGGTCGCGGTGCAGGTCTGGCCGGGCTACGCGATCCTCGTCACCAACAAGACGGGGGATCGTCGAGTCGAGGTAGGGCCGAAGGTGGTCCTGATGGAGTACGACGAGACGATGATGGCGCTCGAGCTGTCCACGGGGCGGCCCAAGAGCGACCGGAACCTCCTGCGTACCGGTTACCTGAGGGTCGTCAACAACGTCGTCAGCGATCGGGTCACCGTCGAGACCAAGGACCTCGTCACTATCCAGGTGGAGCTGTCCTACCGGGTCAACTTCGAGGGCGACTCGGCTCGCGAGCAGCAGCGCTGGTTCGACGTCGAGAACTACGTGCAGGTGCTGACGGATCACTGCCGTTCCCGGCTGCGCAACGTGGCCAAGCGGTACCAGATCCGTGAGTTCTACACGGAGATCATCGACATCATCCGCGACAGCCTCCTGGGTGTCGTGCCGGAGAGCGGCGGTTCCCGCGAGGGACTGAAGTTCGCCGAGAACGGCATGCGGGTGTACGACGTCGAGATCTTGGATGTGACGATCCAGGACCCCGAGGTGGAAGAGCTTCTCACCGATGCTCAGAGCTCGGCTCTGAGCGGAGCCATCCGCCTGTCGATGGCAGAGGAGGAGGCCGAGCGGACGAAGGCCACCGAGCAGCTCAATCGCCAGACCCTGACCGAGCAGCAGCTCACGACGGATCTGCGGGCCGAGCTGGCGTTGACGGCGACTCGTCAGCTGCTCGAGCAGCAACTCGCGGACATCGCGTCCGAACTCGACCAGCGCAAGGAGCGCGCCAAGGTGGAGGAGCATGACCTCAGGCAGGCTCGCAAGCGTTCGGATCAGGAGACCGAACTCCTCCGGGCTCGCAACGAGGCGGAGCTCGAGCGACTGCGTGTCGAGACCGAGCTCATGTTGTCCCGTCTCGACAAGGTCCAGCCGGGCCTGATCGAGGCGCTGACGTCGTTCGGTGACCGCCAGCTCGCTCAGCAGATCGTCACGGCCATCGGCCCGGCGGCTCTCGCCGCCGGTCTGACGACCGCCGACATGCTGAGCAGCGTGTTCGAAGGCACCCCGCTTGCGGGTGTCATCAGCGCGTTCGCTGAGCGGCCGCTGGCCAACGGCAACGGGTCTCGTCCGGCACTCACGGGCGCCGGACCGGACTGAGCAGCTACCGCTGCAACAAGGGTGACGACCTACGTCATGGGGCCCAGGAGAAATCCTGGGCCCCATTACATTTTCCGAACAATTGCCTGAACTTGGAGATACTCCTTGGTTTATCAACTTATGCTGTATAATGTATTTGATAAGTATGGAGTAGATATGAGTATTGGATTGATAATTTTACTAGTTGTGGTCGTGCTGGCTATTTGGCTATGGGCTACGTATAACGGTTTAGTTAAAGCCAAATTGCGCACCGATGAAGCTTTTAGCGACATTACTGTGCAGATGAAACGCCGGTTTGACCTAATTCCAAATCTAATCGAAACGGTTAAGGGTTACGCCAAGCAAGAAAAAACCGTACTCGAGGAAGTAACTAAGGCGCGCACTGCTGCCATGAATGCTCCAGAGGGCGATGCGGCAGCAATGGCCAAGGCCGACAATGCCTTGAGCGGCACGCTGAAGAGCCTCTTTGCAGTAAGTGAAAATTACCCTGATCTAAAGAGTAACCAGAACTTCCAGCAGCTTCAGGAAGAATTGGTAGATACCGAAGATAAAATCCAAGCATCGCGCAGGTTTTATAACGGCAATGTGCGCGATCTAAACACAAAACTCCAGGTGTTCCCGACCAACATGATTGGTGGTGCGCTCGGCTTTAAGTCACGTGAGTTCTTTGATGTTGATGCTGGTGAAAAGGATAAAGTAGACAAGCCAGTCGACGTTAAGTTCTGACGTTTTGAGTCCATCGGTATGGAACAGGCACCTCGCGGTGCCTGTTTTGTTATCAGATTTTATTCAGGTTTCTTGGTATAATATGACTAGATATGTATAGCTCAATTACCAAGAACAAACGCAATTCCTGGCTGCTGGTGGGTTGTTTTGTTATTCTCATAACCATTCTCGGCTGGGTCTTTGCACAGGCCTTTGGCGAAAGCTGGTTTTTGTATGGTGCGTTGATTTTTTCACTTGGCTACACGTTCATTAGTTACTTTTATTCTGACAAGATGATATTGGCCGTCTCGGGTGCCAAGGAAATTAAAAAGAAAGATGCGCCCGAGCTTTATAGGCTGGTGGAGAACTTATCAATTACAGCCGGCTTGCCAATGCCGAAGGTATACATTATTCAAGACTCAGCGCCCAATGCCTTCGCTACAGGTCGTGACCCGCAGCATGCCATAGTAGCAGTTACCACGGGGCTGATGGATAAGCTTGAAAAAGTAGAATTAGAAGGTGTGATAGCTCACGAGCTGAGTCATGTGGGCAATTACGATATTCGGCTAATGAGCCTAGTGGTGGTGTTAGTGTCAGTGGTGGCGCTTCTGAGCGACTGGTTTTTGCGCATGACAATATGGGGTAGAGATGACGACAGTAATGGCAATAGCCAATTTCAAATGATTATGCTGGCAGCCGGTATTGCCCTTGCTATTCTGGCGCCAATTATCGGCTCAATGCTGCAGTTGGCGGTGAGTCGAAAAAGAGAATACTTGGCTGACGCCTCGGGAGCTCTGCTTACCCGCTACCCCGAAGGCTTGGCGCGGGCACTGGAAAAAATCGAAAAAGACACCGAACCACTCGAAGAAGCTAATAAAGCCACAGCCAACCTCTATATAATTAATCCGCTGCGGTCTAATATAAAAGGAGGTCGGAGTTGGTTTGCGGGGCTGTTTAGCACACACCCACCAACTGCCGAGCGAATTAAACGATTACGAGAAATGGGTACCAAGGCATGAAGAAATCACCAGATAAACGAAGCCTTACCAAGCTAGCTAAGCGATTTTTTGCTACGTGGCGCTTGTTTGCAGAGCAAAGAAGCAAACTGATTGCTTTGGCTGCAGTGGTGGTAGTGCCAACGTCATTTTTAAGAACGTATGGAACACTTTCGACCGACTTATCGGTATTGATTACTGCTGCGAGCCTGTACTGCGTTTTGGCACTTATTTACTTTTGCCATCATCTGGCACAGGCACAAAAGCAAACTGTGGCCCGCATTTACACCGAGGCGAGCGGGCGGTTTCTGCAGATTCTGGGCGTAACAATTGGGCTGTCCATTGCGCTCACGCCGGTAATCCTGTCGCTTGGTTTGTTGCTTCTTATCGGCTCATTCAGCCTGCCGGTTTGGCTTTATCCACCCACAGTGTTGCTCGCCATCGTATTTATTGGCGTCTTTACGGGCGTGAGCCAAGCCCAATTCATCGTTACCTGTGAGAAGGTGTCTGTTTTTGGAGCGTTTAAGGCTAGCTGGCAGAGGACCAAAGGTTTGCGCAGCCGAATTGCTACCCAAAGTATTCTTTTTATGGGCTTTTTAGTAGCAGTAATTAGCACCTTGTTTTTTGTAGTGAATTTAAGCAGTCTTCTGGCAGAAAGCTGGTTTGCTCAAGGGTTGGTTGGTGGATTGGTGATAACCCCGGCTTTAGCGTGGTTTATAGTATTCGGATACAGTATATATGACGAACTCTCGCGATAAACATCAGGCTAAGCAGCGCTTAGCGCAACTCAAACAGCAGCTCGAGCAATATTGGCATGAGTACTATGTTCTTGATACACCATCGGTGGATGACGCCGTGTATGATGCGCTAAATCGTGAATATCGAGCACTCGAAGCTCAGTATCCAGATTTGGCCAGCGATGCACTTATGAAGCATGTGGGAGGCAAAGCGCTCGAAAAGTTTGCAAAAGTTCCGCATGGCAAGCGTATGCTGAGTTTGCAAGACGTGTTTGATGTTGAAGAGATTGAAGCCTGGGAAAAGCGAGTCCATAAATTGGTCGGCCACAAGGATGTCTCCTACTTTGGCGAGCTCAAACTTGATGGTTTGGCGATTCGCTTAGTATATAAAGGCGGGCGATTCGTGCAGGCGGTGACGCGCGGCGATGGCAGCACGGGGGAGGATGTGACGCATACCGTAGGCACCATTAAGAACGTGCCGAGGGAGCTGAAGCGGACATCGCAGGCTCCGCGTGAGGTGTATGATGACTTTGAAATACGTGGCGAGGTGGTGTTCCCGAAGGCTGCTTTTGCTCGTCTCAACGAAGAGCGAGCCAAGCAGGGCTTGCCGCTGTTTGCCAATCCGCGTAATGCCGGGGCAGGTACGATTCGGCAGCTAGATGCTTCGGTAGCAGCGAGCCGTGGGCTGGAATTCATTGCTTATGGCATCGAGATGGATTTGCCAGAGCTTGTGACGCATCGTGACGAGCACGAACTGGCCGAGGCACTTGGTTTTACCGTGGAGTCACACTACAGAGACCTAAAAGGTATCGCAGAGATTGAAGCTTATATAGCTCATTGGCGGGAGCGACGCGAAAAGTTGCCCTTTGGCACCGATGGCTTAGTAATTACAGTAAACGACAATGCTCTGTTTGAGCAGCTTGGCGTGGTGGGCAAAGCTCCCCGTGGGGCAGTGGCTTATAAATACCCGGCCGAGCAAGCTACTACGATACTCGAAGATATTCGTGTGAGCATTGGCCGCACCGGTGCTGTAACGCCCTATGCGGTACTCAAGCCAGTGACGGTCGCTGGCAGTACAGTTAGTCGCGCTACGCTTCATAACGAAGATGAGATTAAACGCAAAGGTATTTTGATTGGTGACACGGTGATTATTCAAAAGGCTGGCGACATTATTCCAGAGGTCGTGGAGCCGATTAAAGAGCTACGTACGGGTAGTGAAAAAGAATTCGTTATGCCGCAGGAAATCGATGGGGTTAAAGTGGTGCGCCCAGAAGGCGAGGCGGTGGCGAGGCTAGCAGACTTGAGTGTTGGCGAGGTGCGTTGGCAACAGCTGATTCACTTTGTGTCAAAAGGCGCCTTTAACATCGATGGCTTGGGCGAAAAGATCTTAAGCCAACTTATGGAAGAGGGTTTGATTGAGACTCCGGCCGATATTTTTCGCCTAAAGAAGTCAGACCTCGTTGGGCTGGAAAGGTTTGCCGAAACAAGTGCTGACAACCTGATTAATTCGATTGCTGAACACAAAGAAATCGAATTAGCGCGATTTATATTCGCTCTTGGCATTCGGCACGTGGGGGCAATTACGGCTCGCGACATTGCTGCCCATGTTCGTAATCTCGAAGGCTTTCTCGGCTTGCAAGAGGCTGAATTAAGAGACATTGATGGAATTGGCGAGGTGGTGGCAAAAAGTTTGGCAAGTTGGCTTGCTCAGGCGACCAATAAACAGCTTGTAAAAGACCTTCTAGCAGCCGGCGTGAAAGTGCAGAGCGTTCAAACTGGCGAGGGAGCGGGTAAACTGTCTGGAACAACTTGGGTGCTGACCGGTACCTTGCCGACTATGACCCGTGAAGAAGCTGGTGAGAAAATCTTGGTCCTGGGCGGTAAAGTGAGTGGTTCGGTTTCCGCTAAGACAAGTTACGTGCTGGCTGGCGCAGAGGCCGGTAGTAAGCTCGACAAAGCTAAGCAGCTTGGTGTAAAAGTCATAGACGAAGCAGAATTCATTTCCTTAACAAACTAAAAGAAAGAGACCCACAGAAGGAGTCGAGCGAAGGTTGCCCTTCTGGGGGTCTCTTTCTATGGGTCTTGGTTCGGATCGGTGACTAGTCGCCGAAGATCACCTCTCCGTTCAGCGCTGCGCGAGTCGCCTTGAAGTGGGGCCACCACGGCATGCGCTTGTCCTTTTCGAGGACACCTTCAGCCGGGTATTCGTCCCATGTGGGCGTCGTCGGGTTCCAGGTGCAGCCGACCATCAGCTTGAGGGTGCGGACTTCGCGCCCTCCTACTGACCTCTTAACGACATCATAGACGCCGATGGTGAACACATCACGACGGGTTTCGTCTCGCCCGATAGCTGTCTCCGCTCTCACGATGAGACAGTCGCCCTTCTCAAGCCGGGCCATATCGATGGTGGCCATCTGGACCACCTCCTTCCATAGGTAGGAATGTTGATACTTTACAACAACATACAACATATGTCAATGCAAGTCAGCTGGGTTTGGACTATTCCGCATAGACTATAGTCGAATCAAGGTTCTTTCCTATAGCAAGCTAAAAAGAATCAGACTCATAAGGGGGCTGAGTGAGGAACAGCCTAAATCTTCAATGTACTTGAAGACTTGGGTTGGTCCAGGACCGGCATCCGAAGATGCCGGTCCTGGCGGAACGAGCAGGAGGATCAGAGGCTAGAGAGGTCGCCGGGGTCCTTCCAGTCTTCCTCGGTGATGTGCGCCTGGAAGATCGGGACGTCGACCTTGGGGTGTTCCATCCAGACGAGGAAGGGACGGTCGACGCGGTAGATCTCCAGTCGGGGACCGGCACCGCGGAAGACCACTCCCAGAGCGGTTGCTTCCTTGGCACGTGCTCCGTGCTGGTTCATGCCGAACTTGACCTGCTGCAGCGCTTGTTCGATGTACCACGGTCCGCTGTGCAGCGCGCCGTTCTCCGGATCGACCAGCCACTTCAGATCCGGTTTCTGATCGAGCTTGACCATCGGGATGATCACCCTGTCGATCTTCTTTCCGGCACGCATGGGCTTCTTGCGCAGCTTCTCGACGGCCTTGATCAGCTTGAACTGGCCGCCGGGATCGGGAGCCACGCAGATGAAGACCGTCTCGTCGCCCTTGGTGCTGAGCTTGATGATCGGTTCCTCGCTGCCCTCGACCCACAGGATCTCGAACCTCTTGGAGGAGAAGGCCGGGTAGCTGACGTCACCGACGTGCAGCTGCGTCTCGTCGCCGCTCTCCGGCCACTCGACGAAGATGTCGTTGATGGAGACGGTCCCGAACTTGGTGGGGTCGTTCCCCCACGAGTTGAGCCGGATGTCGAAGCCGTTCTCGGCCAGGATGGCGTTGATCTCCTCGGCCGTGCGCTTGGCCCAGCTCTTGAGGCTGGGCATGTGCTTGATGGACTCGGCGTAGCGGCCGTACCGCTTGAGCAGTCTGCGCTGCTCCCTGTTCGAGGCCTCCCAGTTGAGGGGGCCGATGAACTCGCCGGCTGCCTCGAGGGCTCCGACGAGGGTGGCCAGACTGAAGCTGGTGGTCACGATTCCTCCTGCTGTTGGATGTACGGAACAACAAAAGGGCATAAAGCCCTCTGCATAAACAATACTTTATAATAAAACAATAAAAAAGTCAATATAACCAGCTACACATTCGTCCTACTGGCTGGTAAACTAATACTATATGGCGAAAGATAAATTCAGTGTAAATGAAGTAGACAAGCTGGCTGACCTGGCTAGAATCGGCTTAAAAGATGAAGAGAGAACTGATTTAACCAAGAGCTTAACTTCGGTATTGGAGTTTGTAGATGCGCTTAATGCGGTAGATACAAAAGACGTGAAGCCGACCAGCCAAGTTACTGGGCTTCAGGACGTTCTGCGCGAAGACGAAGTTGTGCCCTGCAGCTTAAGTCGTGATGAGTTGCTCGCCAATGCACCAGCCGTGCAGGATGGCTATGTGAAGGTAAAGCGGGTGCTGCAGTAATGGGCATGCGCTACATATCTATTCACGAAGCTCACGATGCTTTGGTCTCCAAGCAGGTTTCTGCGGTCGAGCTCGTGCAATATTATCTGGAGCGCATTAAACAGATCGACCCTAAAGTTCGAGCGTGCCTGAGCGTCTGTGGCGATGAAGCACTCGCTGCGGCAAAGGCTGTTGATAAGAAAATTGCATGCGGTGACGCAATTGGTTTACTTGAAGGCATTCCATACACCGCCAAAGATATGTATTTGACCAAAGGTATTCGTACTACGGCGGCGAGTAAGATACTCGAAAATTTCATCCCGCCATATTCGGCAACAGTGATTGAGAAGCTTGATGCCGCTGGTGCGATTTTGATTGCCAAAGTGAATCATGATGAGTATGGCCATGGTGCAAGTACCGAAAACAGTGGCTATCATCCTACGCATAACCCATGGGATCTGGACAAAGTGCCTGGTGGATCGAGCGGTGGTTCGGCAGCGGCAGTTGCAGCTGACATGGGCATATTCAGTCTCGGCACCGACACGGGTGGTTCGAGCCGGCAGCCGGCAGCCTTCTGTGGCGTTACTGGCTACAAGCCAACTTATGGCTTGATGAGTCGTTATGGCGTGGTTGCTATGGGCAGTAGCTTTGACACGGTAGGAGTTATTGCTCGTAATGCGGAAGATGTGGCGGTAGTTACTGCGGCAATGAGCGGGCGAGATAGCAAAGATGCGACCACGATTGAATCACAGTTTACTGGTGAAATTACTCACCAGTGGCAGGGCAAGACTATTGGCGTGATCGAAGAGTACGTTAAAAATTTGGACGACGCAAATAAGCAGGTGTTTGATGCTGCAGTTGAGCAACTTGAGGCGCTTGGTGTGAAAGTAAAGAATGTTACGATCCCAACCATTGCCAATGCGTTACCGGCATATTACATTCTCATTCCTTCAGAAATTAGCTCTAATCTTAGTCGATACGACGGTATTCGCTATGGCCACCGCAGCGAACAGGCGCATGTGTTAATCGAAACGTATGAGAAAACGCGCGACGAAGGTTTTGGTGATGAAGTAAAGCGTCGTGTTCTGACGGGTACGTATACGCTTTCGGCGGGCTATTATGATGCCTATTACCGCAAGGCTATGCAGCTTAGGACAATGTTGCGAGAGGATTTCGAAAAAGCATTCGATGGCGTGTCGGCTTTGATTGGCCCCACCACGCCTTCGCCAGCGTTCGGCTTTGGCGTTAATGAAGACCCTGTGTCGATGTACTTAGCCGACATTATGACCGTGGCGGCCAACTTGGTTGGCGTGCCCTCTGTTAGCGTACCGATGGGACTCGTTGATGGCCTGCCAGTTGGTTTGCAAATCATGACAGCGCAGAATAAAGATGCCGATGCTTTGGGCCTTGCGGCGGCTTTTCAAGCCGCAACTGAGTGGCATAACCTTAGAGAAAAGGAGTTGGCGATATGAGTCAATCAGCCGTTATTGCCCTGATCGTTTTGAGTGGCTTGGCGTATGTGCTTATTCGACAGTCAGCCAAAACCAGCCTTAAGAAAAAACCATATCGTGGCATGAAAGTCGAAAGTCATGGCGAGGTTTATGATTTAGCGCGTGTTGCGCCAAAGTGGCACGAGATTCAAGCAATGCTCAAAAACGGCCCGAGCGGTCTGCGCAGCGCTTTGTTCGAAGCCGATAAATTGCTTGACTATGTTATGCAAGCACGGGGCTTTCAAGGTGAAACTATGGGAGAGCGGCTGAAAAATAATGGTAAAAGGCTCAGTAATCTGAACGACGTTTGGGCAGCGCATAAACTGCGCAATCAGTTTGCACATAGTTTGGATCACGACATTGTGCCAGCACAGGTTCAGAAGGCAGTGCAAGACTTAGGTAAAGCAATTGTGAGTTTGGGGGTGCGGATATGAGCGATTATAAGCCAACCATCGGCATTGAAATCCACGTGCAGCTGGCTACCAAATCAAAGATGTTCTGTGGCTGTGACAACGATTCACGAACTGCCGAGCCAAATACGAATATTTGCCCTGTCTGCATGGCCTACCCGGGTACGTTACCAGTTGTAAATAAGCGCGCTGTCGAACTAGCCATAAAGCTTGGCGAAGGTCTGAACGCCGAGATCGCTCGACATACGAGTTTTGATAGGAAAAACTACTTTTACCCCGACTCGCCCAAAGGCTATCAAATTACCCAGATGGACGAGCCGATTATTGGCCCAGGCTACGTGGAAATCTTGGTTGGCGGCGAATTTAAGCGCATTGGCATTCATCACGCCCATTTAGAAGAAGATGCCGGTAAGTCGACACATCCGGATGGTGCCAACTATTCATTGGTCGACTTTAATCGCGCTGGCACGCCGTTGATCGAAATTGTTTCGGAGCCAGACATGCATACGCCCGAAGAGGCCCGACGATACTTGCAGGAAGTCTACAATATTGCCTCGGCAATTGGTGTAACGCATGGTGATTTGGAGCATGGTAATTTTAAGTTCGACCTGAACGTGTCGGTTAGCAAAACTGACAAACTCGGTACGCGTACAGAGCTAAAAAACCTAAACTCATTCAGGAACGCCGAACGCGCGCTTTCGTACGAGATACAGCGCCAAATTGATGTGCTGGAAAGTGGCGAAGTAGTGGAGCAAGAAACTCGAGGCTATAACGATGCAAAAAACATTACGTTTTCGCAGCGTGGCAAAGAAATGGCGCATGATTATCGTTACTTCCCAGAGCCAGATTTGCCACCACTCGTAATTACAGACGCCATGATATCTGAAGCGAAGCAAGAGATTGTAACCCTGCCAATTGTGGTGCGCAAAGAGCTGGTTGATGCAGGTGTTGGTGTCGACGAACAAGATGTTCTGATTGGCCAACCAAGCACCCTTGCGTTATTTCAAGAAGCTCGCGAAATCGTCAGAGACAAGGCGTTGACTTCGAAGCTCGTAAATTGGCTAGTGGGTGACTACCAGGCATTGCTTGGGAGCGGCGTAGCTTCAAAACTTAAGCCCCAGGCGCTCGCAGAACTCGTAAACTTAGTAGACATGGGCAAGATAAGTTCTAAAATAGCCAAGGATATATTTGCCGACGTTGTGGCTGGCGCAATGCCGCGAGAGGTTATTGCTGCCAAGGGCATTAGTCAGGTTTCGGACACTAACGAGCTGACGGCGATTGTGAAAAAAGTTATAGAAGAGAACCCTACCGTTGTGGAACAATATAAGGCGGGTGAAGAAAAGGTGCTCGGCTTCTTGGTTGGTCAGATTATGAAGGCCACGCAGGGCCAGGCAAATCCTGGGCTTGTTAACCAGATTCTACGCGAGCAGCTGTAAACGTTTGGCAAGGCGACGCAGGAGTTCTATAATATTAGAGTAAAAAGAGAAGCAATATGGATACAGCATTCTTAGTGTGGGCAGTAGTCTTATCGATTGCGACGTTGGTGTTGCTCGTGTTGGCTATTATTGCCGCGGTGTTTAGTGTAAAAATACTCAAATCCGTACGTCATATCGCTGAAAAAGCACAGGAAAGTGCCGACGCGGTGACAGAAGTAGTCGAAGGTGTACGTGACAGCGTAGTGAGTCCTAGCATCGTAGCGGCGTTCATTAGCAATTACATTAATAAACAGGCAAGTAAACGGAGGAAAAAATGAGTAAAGACCGAGAAGAGAAAAAACACGGTTCTGGTGGGGCATTTGCGATTGGCGCTGCGGTAGGGGCAATTGCTGGAGCGGTGGCAGGCGTGTTTTTAGCACCAAAGAGCGGTAAAGAAAACCGAGAAGCCGTCGTACAGAAGGCCAAACAAATGAGTCATCAGCTCGAGGGCCAAATGAAAGAGCTTAAAAAGAACGGCTCAAAAGAAGCTCAAGAACTGCTCAAGAAGGCCGAGAAGCTGCAGGCTCAGTTGGCCAGCAAGACACGTGAGCTGGCAGATAGCGGCCAAGACCTTTCAGAAGCTGCACTTAAAGAAGCTAAAGACTTGATCCATGATGCCCAAAAGCTTATCAAGGAACTCGGTGAATCTGCCGAGGTTGTTGGCGCAACCATTAAGCAAGAAGCCAAGAAAATCACTAAGACTCACAGTAAAAAATAGTGGCTAAGTCAGAGAAAAATAGACAGCTTGACGCAGCTACGGCTGTAGCAGGCAAGGTGAGCCTAAACGAGTTTGTTGAATTGCTTAATAGCCCAAAGCGCTTAGCCTGGCTTAACTTTTATACTGGCTTTATACGTGGCGTGGCGAGCGTTATAGGTGTAGCGATTGCGATCGTATTGCTTGGACTTGCCGTAACGTATTTAGGTGGCATACCGCTGATCGGTGAGTTTATACAAAAGGTTGGCCAAGCGGCTAGCCAAGGTGTGCCTCCATCTGGAGTATAGCTTTCCGACATTAATATTCTTTGGATCCAATAACGATAAAACCGCACCTTGTAGTGCGGTTTTGTTGTTCAGTAGTTGTGTATAATTGCGTTTTCTCCACTTAGGCCCCGAAGAGCCTAAGTGGAGAGGGTGCCTGGGTGTGATCAGGCGACCGGCTGGTCTTCCAGCTCCCAGGAGGTTCGGGTGGTGAACTCCGACAGCCGCGGCGCCTTGAGCTCCTTGGCCTTGTGGTCCAGCCACAGCACGATGGCTTGCTGCTGCTTGAGCTGGTCGGGAGAGACGTTCGCTTGCATGGTGGTCTCCCAGCCGATCTGCGAGTTCGCTCGGTCGATGAGCTTGGCGACGAAGTCGTCGCCCATCAGCTTGCCGATGGCGGTACGCATGCGATCGTCGCCGATGACGTGCATGAACTGGCCACCAGGACTGGTACGCAGCAGCGTCTTGAGCGGAACGGACAGCTGGATGATGCTGCCGTCAGCCTTGGCTGCGATGGTGATGCTCTCGACCGTCGTCTCGATCGCGACGTCGTTGTCGGGGTCGCCCTGGTTTCGGAACTGCACCACCAGCAGATCGCCGTGGCTGTAGCCCTTGCCCGAAGCGATCTTGCCTGGCATGGGGATTCTCTGGAGTGTTGCTTGCATTGACTTCCTCTCGTGTCGATTGCAACAGTAATTCATTTTGCCGAAGAATGCTGATTTTTGCAAGTAAACCATACGATGATACAAAAAATCTTACTTTTCAAGACTTATGTTGCTTAAGGTTTGGGCATATAATGTATGTAATATGCAAAAGTGGGGTGAGGAGGGGTAACCTGCGTGTCGTCTAGTACGGAAACAAAAACCGATACACAAAAGCCAGCTGCCAGTTCAGCCGTGGTTGATTTTGTGCATTTACATAATCACACACACTATAGCTTGCTCGATGGCTTGCAGAAGATACCGCAGCTGCTTGATCAAGTAGAGGCTCTTGGGCAAAAGGCTGTAGCCATTACTGACCATGGTACACTCTCGGGCGCAATTGAGTTTTATAAGGAGTGTAAGAAGCGCGACATTAAACCCATTATCGGCATGGAGGCGTATGTTGCGCCGAGAAAGCATACCGACAAAAGCTCCAAAGAAGATCGTACGCCGTATCACTTGACCTTGCTCGCTAAGAACGAACAAGGCTACAAGAACCTCTTGAAGCTTTCGACCATTGCTTGGCTCGATGGTTTTTATTACAAGCCACGTATTGATCGTGATTTATTAATGAAATACCACGAAGGCTTGGTGTGCCTGTCGGGCTGCATCGGTGGCGAACTGGGCACTCATATTCTTAATGGCGACCCGGATGATGCCATGGAGGCTGCCGAGTGGTACAAGAATCTATTCGGCGCAGAAAACTATTTTCTGGAAGTTCAGCCACACATTGGCTGGAAGCCGCAAGACCGCGTGAATGCAGGCTTGCAGGTTATTGCTAAGACCCTTGGCTTGGGCTTGGTGGCAACTGGCGATGCTCATTACACCAAAGACACTGACCACTATGCCCATGATATTTTGCTCTGCGTGCAGACTGGCAGCTTACTGGAAGATCCGAACCGCATGAAGCTTGACCAAGATCTGTCGGTGCGTAGCGGGGAATTTTTTGCTGAGAAATTTCCCAATCTACCAGAAGCCATTACAAATACAGTGAAGATTGCCGATATGTGCGATTTGTACATCGAACTTGGCCAGATTCTGATTCCAAAATTCGACGTGCCCGAAGGTGAGACAGAAAAGAGTTACTTACGAAGATTGGTATTTACGGGCGCAGCTTGGCGGTACCTGAAAGTACCCAAGGAAGATTTGGCAACTATGAAAGAGAGCGACATAAAGCCAAAACTTGAGGCCAAAGTGGTCGAGCGGATTGAATACGAGCTAGAGGTGATCGGCAAAATGGGTTACGAAGGTTACTTCTTGATCGTGGCGGACTTGATTAACTGGAGTAAGAATCAGGGGATAATCTGCGGGCCTGGTCGTGGTAGCGCCGCAGGCTCGATTGTGGCATACCTTACTAACATTACCGACCTCGATCCACTGGAGTATGACCTGCTGTTCGAACGATTCCTAAACCCAGACCGTATATCCATGCCTGATATTGATATGGACTACGCCGACGATAGACGTGAAGAAGTGATTGCTTATGCGACCGAGAAGTATGGACAGGAGCGAGTTGCTCAAATCATTACCTTCGGTGTTATGGCGGCACGTAACGCCGTGCGCGATACGGGCAGAGTACTAGGTATGCCGTACGCTGAAGTCGACGCCATTGCAAAACTAATTCCTGCTCCAGTGCAAGGCCGACACATTCCGCTAGCCAAGTCGATTGTGGAAGATCAAGATTTATCACGAGAGTATAATTCAAACCCGCGTGCTAAAAACGTGATTGATGTGGCTATGCAGCTGGAAGGTACAATTCGCAATGCAGGTACGCACGCGGCTGGTGTAGTGATTGCCCCCGAGGCATTAGTCGAGCGCGTGCCACTTACGCGGGCGTCGAAAGGCGGCATTGCCACACAATACACCATGGGGCCGGTAGAAGAATTAGGGCTTCTCAAATTCGACTTTTTGGGTCTGTCGAACTTAACGATTATCAAAAACACCCTGCGTATTATTCGAAAAGTTTATGGTGTGGAGTTGGATCCGGCTCACATTCCGCTGGATGATGAAAAGACTTATGAGCTGCTGGCGCATGGCGACACAACTGGCGTGTTTCAGTTGGAGTCTTCTGGTATGAAACGATACTTAAAAGAACTCAAACCAGATCGATTTGATGACATTATCGCCATGTGTGCGTTGTATCGACCGGGTCCACTCTCGGCCGGGCTGACCGATAGTTTTGTGCGACGCAAAAACGGACTTGAAGAAGTCACCTACGACCATCCCTCGATGGAGCCATCGCTGAAGACCACCTATGGCGTTTTGGTTTACCAAGAGCAGGTTATGCAATTCTCTAAAGACGTCTGCGGCTTTACTGGTGGTGAGGCCGATACTCTGCGTAAGGCGATTGGTAAAAAGCAAGTTGAGACTATGGCCAAAATGAAAAAAGCCTTCATAGAAGGCGGCGTGACCCATTCTAAAGTACCACGTGATATTATGGAGCGATTTTGGGATCACTTACTGGGCTTTGCCGACTACTGTTTTAATAAATCGCACTCCGCTTGCTACGCCTTAATCGTGGTTCAAACTGCTTATCTTAAGGCTCACTACCCGGCAGCATTCATGGCAGCGCTGATGACCAGCGATTACGGCAATCTCGACCGCATTGCCATAGAGGTAACAGAGTGCCGCAAGATGGGCCTAGAATTATTGCCCCCAGATGTGAACGAGAGCTACTATGAGTTTGCAGTTGTGCCAGAAACCAACAATATTCGTTTTGGCCTGGCGGCGGTTAAGAACGTTGGCTCGGGGCCGATCGCAGCGATCGTTGCAGCGCGTGACGAAGGTGGCTCGTTCAAATCTGTCGAGGATTTTGCCAAGCGCGTAGATGCTGCCCACGTAAACCGTAAAACCATGGAAAGCTTAATTAGGGCCGGGGCATTCGACAGCATGGGTGAACGTGATACGTTGCTGGAAAACGTGGACAAAATTACTTCCTATGCCACTCGGGCGCAAAAGAATGCGCTATCTGGTCAGATTGATATTTTTGGCGCTATTGGCATGCAAGACGAAATGCCTCCACTCCAGTTCGACATTCCTAATTCTAAGCCTGATTTACGGCAACACTTGATGTGGGAGAAGGAGTTGCTTGGATTGTACATATCCTCGCACCCACTCGATGAGTATGATAACTATTTGTACGACCAGACGATGCCACTCAGTAAGCTCAATTCAAGCCTCGAGAATCGCTCGGTCCACATTGGCGGAATCATTACTACCTTCCGTAAAATTACCACTAAGGCCGGCTCGAGCATGGCATTCGTGGGTATAGAAAGTAAAGACGGCGAAGTCGAACTCATTGTCTTTCCGCGGCCGTTTGAAAATTACCAGGCGATTTTGGCCGTTGATAATGTGGTCGAAGTTGAGGGTAAGGTTAGTACAAAAGATCGCGACGGTAAGTTGGGTGGCGAATTAAAAATCCTAGTTGATAAGGTAAAGCTGATCGATATAGAAAAAGCGCGCAAGTGGCTTCCCAAAAAGCGCGAAGAAGCGGTCGAAGACGAAGCGCCAGCGGTAGCGCATCAGGAGCTCTTTGTGCACCTTGATAGCCTCAAGGACAGCTCGCAGCTCTTGGCAGTTAAGAAAATCTTAGAACGCCAAAAAGGACCATGTGCGAGTTATTTGGTCTTGGGCGGGCCAGAGCGTAAGTTGATTAAATTACCATATAAGGTGGCGATTAATGACATTGTTACGAGCGAACTGAATGAGCTGCTCGGCGCTGATCATGTAGTGGTAAAAGAAGCTAGCACGCAGCATGCCACGGCATAACAAAAACTACCACCCCTCAGGATGGTAGTTTTTAAATAATTGCTGTAGGGCGGCGGTGGAAAGAGCGTGAGCTCTCACCACCACCGGGACGGTGCTTGGACCCGCGAAAGTCCAGGTCGGCGTGCCGGCCGACGGAAACCCTTGCGGGTCTCCCGAGGGTACCATGCAGGTTATAACCGAAAGCGGTTATAAACTTTTGACCGCATGGCGGCGAAGCTTCGCTTGGTGGGCGCAGCCTGCCCTGCAAATTACCTGGTGCTTTACAGCACAAGGGGTCGAGTTCCGCATCATCTTCATCCGAACCGCTAAGCTCAGATTAGGAATCTACTTTCCCCAGAGCGACTTGCAGCCGTCGCTCCAGCACAACCTATAGGCTAACCGCTTTTACACCTGCGGCTAATTGTGCTGACTTTTTGTCTGGTGCCCGGGCATCCTCGGGGCTACTACAAGTTGCGCTTCGGGCCAAACCGTGCGCTCACTCCTGCGTAGTAGGCGTAATTTTTCGGGATAAGGTTTTCCTGCGGCTGCCGGCCGCTGGTTACCTCTGCTGTTGGCAGAAACTTCAGCGGTGCGGCCGCACCTCCCTAGACAAGCTTTTGAGTGGGGAGTCGCCTCCCCAGGTGCCTCCATCGGCCCGGTGCCCCGGTCCTTTAGCTGCTTCCTTCGCGCTCATTCGCACTGTCAGGACAACATAATATCATACTAAATATAAAATGTCAATACTTTTTTGGCATATCTATTGCCTAGGTGGGGCAAATATGTTAGACTCATAAAGTTATGAACGCAATAGAACTCGTCGAAAAGAAGAATTATAAAACCAAAGTGGTAGACGTACGCCCTGGTGACACTGTTCGTGTGCACCAGATGATCCGCGAAGGCAATAAGCAGCGTGTGCAGGTGTTCGAAGGTGTCGTTATTCGCCGCAAGAGCATGAATGGCTTACAGGCAAGCATTACTGTACGCAAGATTGCCTCGGGCGTAGGTGTAGAAAAAACTTGGTTCCTACACTCACCAAATGTTGTGAAGATCGAGGTAATGCGTCGCGCTAAAGTGCGTCGAGCATTCTTGGGCTACATGCGTGGTTTGCGCGGTAAGGCTGCCCGTATGGCTGAGCAAGAGTTTGACCGAGCGGCTGCCAATGAAGCCGATGCTCGCACAGCTGGTCAGATAGCTGCCGAAGCCGAGGCCGAAGCTGCTGCTACCGAAGCCCCAGCCGAAAACGCTGGCGAAGATGTAATGCAGCAAGCTGATACAGTTTCCGCCGAAGAAGTTGCTAAGCAAGAAGAAAAAGAAGCTAAGCAAGCTGATCCGGAAAAAGACGCTACTGCCAAAGACGACGAAGCCGTCGCTGAAAAGGTAGAGGCCGAAGCTGGCGAAGCCAAAGCCGAGCCAAAAGCTTAAACGAGAAGCTCTGCAAAAAAACCGCCCAATATTGATTAGGGCGGTTTTTGATTAGTAATTGCGGGAGAAATAGTACCGAAAATGAAGAACGCCTCCCTGTGAGGGGAGGCGACCAGAGCCAGGAAGCCTGGATGGATTTCGAAGTTAGGCGGGCATTGCCCGCCGGTGGAGAGACGTTGACTGAGGTCAGCTAGGCTGAAGTCCTCGTATGGGTTTATTGGGGCGGTATTTCCGCGCGCCACCCATACCTTCTCTGTCTCAAGAAGGGGGAGGAAAGAGCCGACTATTCGGTTAGTCGTCCTGAATGCTCTTGCTGGCAACACCACGAGGGAGTCCTCCATAAACTACCAGCTTTGTTTGCTCACCGGTACTCCGGTCCAAACACTCCCATTTCTTCGACGGCAAGGGTGCTGATTCCGTGATCCGATTGTAGCCCTAGGAGCCACGTAGAGTTCTCCTCTATCAGATCGATAGTCCGCAGGCACTCCGGCCCGGCTATCCATTTGCAACAGGCCCGCTGCTGCTCGGGTCCACCGCTGGGGTGAACGATCCACCCGCTGTTCCTTGCGGGGTCATCCAGTATGCTCCTGTCGGAACTCCCCACTTGCGTGGCAGGAGCATCTCCCTCACCTAGAGGAAAGTCAGGTCTGAAGTCAGGTGCTTCATTCCCTAGCCAAGCAAAGGTGTAAGCTCGGCAGTTTGGTAGCCCGAAGGCGACCGAACATAGGCATAATAGCACAGCATAACAATAATGTCAATAGCCTTTGACGAATGGCGCAGTGTCTCTGCTATACTTCGGATATGAAGTGGGCAACATATGATTATGAACAGTCCATGAGGGCACAGGGACTCTTCAATATAGCTGGTGCGGATGAGGTCGGCCGTGGCTGTTTGGCTGGTCCGCTGGTGGTGGGCATGGTGGTGCTGCCGGCAGACTGTGAATTACACGTGGCTGACTCCAAACTGCTGTCAGCAAAAAAACGCTTAGTTTTAGCCGAGCAGATTCGATCAGAGGCCGAATTCTGGTCGCTCGGCAGGGTGGAGCATACTGAGATTGACGAACTAGGCTTGAGTGCAGCAATCACTTTAGCTTACTCACGAGCGCTTGAGGGGCTAAAAGTTATCCCAGATAGATTAGTTATTGATGGCCCAAATCGCATACTAGACCGAGATTTTGTAGAACCAATCGTCAAGGCCGACCAGAAGATTGCTTCCGTAGCGGCAGCGTCAATCCTTGCCAAAGTTGCTAGGGACGAATGGATGCAGGCACAAGCTACGTTGTATCCTGAGTATGGCTTTGCCACGAACGTGGGCTATGGGAGCGCTCAACACCTAGCAGCACTCAGACAATATGGCCCGAGTCCGATTCACCGATTAAGCTTCAAGTTAAAGAGCCATGGTTAAAAACACCACTGCAGTAGGGCATCGAGCCGAAGCATTAGCGGCAGAATATCTGATGCAGAAGGGATACCGGCTGCTTGCGCGAAACGACCGAACTCGTTTTGCGGAGATCGATTTGATTATGCTGGGCCACGGCGAGATTCTATTCGTAGAAGTTAAGTACCGTAAAAGTGATAGATACGGTGGTGGCAGTGGTGCTATTACGCCTGATAAGCTACGCCGTTTGCGCAATGCTGCCGAAGCTTGGCTGGCGGAGCATGAGGATTACGCCGACCTTCAGCCCAGGATAGATGTCGTCACAGTTACTGGTTCGCTATCGGCGCCCCAGGTAGATCGCATTGAAAACATAACGGCTTGACTGGAGTAAAGATTTTCGCTAGAATGAGTTTATTCTGATAGTTACTACTTCAGTCGGCACCTTGGCCGGCTTTTTTTGACCCCGCACCTGCGGTGGGTAGTGTTAACCCCTATCAAGAGAAAGGAGTCACTTATGACAAATCAATTTATTTCTGCAATCGAGCAGATATGTGATGAAAAGGGCTTGAGCAAAGACATCGTACTCGAAGCAGTCGAACAAGCTCTGGCTGCTGCATACAAAAAAGACTACGGCGATCGCGACCAAGAAGTTCGCGTTGAACTTGACGCCAACACAGGCGAACCACGTATATTCGTAAGCAAAGAAGTGGTGGAAGAGGTAGAAAACCCATTCTTGCAGATTAGTTTGGCTGACGCTCAAAAGCACAAAAAGGGCGCTAAGCTCGAAGACGTAATTGAATACGAAGAAGACAACAAAGACTTTGGTCGAGTTGCGGCACAGACTGCTAAGCAGGTTATCGTGCAGCGTATTCGCGAAGCTGAGCGCGAAGTGGTATTTACCGAGTATAGCGACAAAGAAGGTGTAATCCTTAATGCCGTCGTGCAGCGTGTAGAAGGCAATAATGTATTTGTTGACCTTGGTAAGGCTTCGGGCATTATGTTCCCAGCTGAACAGATTCGCGGCGAGCACTACTACCCAGGACAACGACTTAAGGTGTACATTGTGCGTGTCGAGCAAACTGCTCGTGGCCCACAGATCGTTGTGAGTCGTTCACACCCGGACATGATTCGTCGGTTGTTCGAAATGGAAGTACCAGAAATCGAAGCTGGTACGGTGGAGATAATGGGTATTGCTCGCGAAGGTGGAGCACGTACCAAAATTGCCGTAAAGTCGAACGCTGATGGCGTAGATGCCGTAGGTACTTTTGTGGGTGGCCGTGGTGCGCGTGTGCAGGCAGTAATGGCTGATTTGGGTGAAGAAAAAATCGACATTATTCCTTTCAGCGAAGATCCAAAGCAATTTATCGCTGCGGCTCTAAGCCCTACGAAAGTATTGAATGTGGAACTTGACGAGGACGAGAAGAAGGCCGTTGTGAAAGTTCCAGAAGATCAGCTGTCATTAGCTATTGGTCGCCAGGGCCAGAACGTTCGTTTGGCTGCCAAGCTGACCGGTTGGAACGTCGACATCGACGGCGCAGACGATGCTGGCATTGAGGCCACTGCAGATGCTGCCGCAGGTGACGCTGAAGTTGCTGTCGAAGAAGGCGAAGCCACAGAGCCAAAAACCGACGCTTAAAATTAGCACTGTCAAGCCCCGAGTGCTAATTCCAGATATAAACCGTACGTATTTTGTACGGTTTTTTGGTTAGCAATATGCTATAATGAATATAGTAATACAAGGAGTGAGTTGATGTCTCCAGAATTTGATCGATTTACCGAAAACGCCAAGCGTAGCCTGCAGAACGCTGGCGAACTGGCTATGGGCATGGGTGCAGCTTATGTCGGTACCGAGCATCTCTTGCTTGGTGTGCTCAAGCAGCAAACGTCAATTGGATCAAAAATTCTGACCGATATGGGGGTATCACTCGACAAACTCAATTTGGCCGCCGTACCAAATCTGCAAGCCTCGCAGTCTGGGGCAGTACCACAGGCGCTTAGCGCCACGGCCCGCAAGACCATTACCTTGGCACTTCGGGTGGCGCAGGAGTTCGGGCAGCCCTATGCTGGCACCGAACATTTACTCTTTGCAATTTTAGGCCAAGATAATGCGCGGGCGAATGTGTTGCTGCGCGGTATTAAAATCGACCCAGCTGATATTCGTGGTGAGCTGGAAAACTACCTTAGCGCCCAGTCGTATGCGTACGAAGAGCAGGCTGCGCGCCAGGGCAATAAGAAACAAAAGGGCAACAAAACTCCGATGCTCGATCATTTTGGTATTGATTTAACAGCGCGAGCAGCCTCGGCTGAGCTTGATCCTGTAGTAGGGCGTGAAAAACAAATTGATCGCATGATCGCGATTTTGAATCGCAGAAGCAAGAACAACCCAGTTTTGATTGGTGAGCCAGGCGTCGGGAAAACGGCGATTGTTGAAGGCCTCGCCCAGCGCATTGTGTCCGAACAAGTGCCAGAAATGCTGCTTGGCAAGCGAGTCGTAATGCTTGATATGGCGAGCGTGATAGCAGGCACAAAGTACCGTGGTGAGTTCGAGGAAAGACTCAAGAAATTGATTGAAGAAGCCAAGACCCACAAAGAAGTGATTCTCTTCGTCGACGAGCTGCACACCGTAGTAGGGGCTGGTTCGGCCGAAGGTGCAATTGATGCTGCCAACATTCTTAAGCCAGCTTTGGCACGCGGCGAGGTCCAGACGATTGGTGCCACCACGCTCGAAGAGTATCGCAAACACATCGAAAAAGACACTGCTTTGGAGCGCAGATTCCAGCCGGTTATCGTTCCTGAAACTACCGTTGAGGAAACGATTGATGTGCTTAAAGGCTTGCGTGCTCACTACGAAGAATTTCATAAGGTAGAAATTAGTGATGAAGCTCTAGAAGACGCGGCTAAGTTGGCTGCTCGATATGTGGCGGATCGGTTTATGCCAGACAAGGCAATTGACTTGGTGGACGAGGCTGCTTCACTTGCGCGGATTCGCAAGGGTGGAACGAGTAGGAAGCTCAAGGACTTACAAGCTAAACTCAGTAGTGTGATGGAGCAAATTGATGACGCTGTATACAATCAAGATTTTGAATATGCGGCGCGCCTCAAGTCAGAAGCCAGTGTGCTCGAGCAAAAGATTTCGGCTCAACTTTCGAAGGACGAGCAGCAGGCTAAAATAACCATTACTAGCGAAGACATTGCTGCAGTTGTGAGCCAGATGACAGGCGTTCCGCTTACCAAGCTCATTAAAACCGAGTCGGACAATTTGATTAAGCTAGAAAAAACTCTTCAGAAGCGCATTATTGGCCAAAACGAGGCAGTTAGTGCGGTTGCGCACGCGATTCGCCGTTCTCGCACTGGCATTGCAGACATTAATCGGCCAATTGGCTCATTTATGTTCTTGGGTCCCACTGGAGTTGGTAAAACCGAACTTGCGCGCACGTTGGCCGAAGAAGTCTTTCACGACAAAGACTCTTTGATAAAGGTGGATATGAGCGAGTTCATGGAGCGGCATAATGTGGCACGTTTGGTCGGCGCGCCTGCCGGCTACGTTGGCTACGACGATGGTGGCCAGCTAACGGAAAAAGTACGACGTAAACCATATAGCCTGATTCTATTCGATGAAATCGAGAAAGCCCATCCAGAAGTCTTCAACATGCTCTTGCAGGTGCTCGAGGATGGATTCCTTACTGATGCTAAGGGTCGCAAAGTAGACTTTCGGAATACCATCATAATCATGACCTCTAACGTGGGCGCTAAGCTGCTGCACCAAGAGGCGGTGCTTGGTTTCGCTACCGAAACGGTAGAAGAGGAGCGCAAGCTCGAAGCCATGCATGATCGTATGGAAAAGACCATCCACACTGAACTTAAAAAGTCATTCCGACCGGAGTTTTTAAATCGCGTTGACCACATTGTGATATTTCGGGCATTGTCCAAAGCAGACGTCCGATCAATTGTAGATCTACAGTTGCAGAATCTAGCGCAACGCTTGCTCGCCAAAGGCGTTGGTGTAAAGTTTTCGCGTAACCTCAAAGATCTTCTAATTGAAAAGGGCTATGAAGTAGAGCAGGGTGCCAGACCATTACGCCGTGCTATACAGAGACTGGTTGAAGACCGGTTGGCGCTTGAAATGCTCGAAGGCAAAGTGAATGCTGGTGATAATGTGGTGATTTCTGCTCGTGCAGGCGAAGTACAGATCCGAACAAACAATGAGCAGAAGGCGGCTGCGGCTTGAGAATAGCAGTTGATATTGATGAAGTATTGGCTCGTGGCTTGGCAACCTACCTGAATTACTTCAACTCAACGTATAATACGAACTTTTCTGAAGCCGACTTCACGCCCAACAAAGGCTTTTGGGAAGTACTAGGTGTGGCCGAGGGGGACATTGACCAAATTAGCAAACACTACCGGGCGAGTCACCATTCGAAAGACTGGTTGCTTGTGCCTGGTGCGGTTGATGCGGTCACAGAGTTAGCAAAACAGCATGAGTTAATTATCATCTCAAACCGCGAAGCAGCCGGTCATGAGCCAACCAGGCAATGGCTGAAGCGTAACTTTGGCGACGCATTTAGCAAGGTGATTTTTACAAAAGCAGAAATGAAGAATGGAGAGCAGCCAACCAAGGCGTCGATATGTTTACGGGAAAAGGCAGATGTCTTACTAGAGGACGAAATTAAGGAGATTGTTGCTTGCAATGAGGAGGGCGTGCCGGTGGTAATATTTGAAACACGGTTGAATAAGGAAAAAGTACAGAATATGCCACACCGGGTGCACAGTTGGCAAGAGGCCCTAAACGAGCTTAAGGGATTACATCTACGGCACGATGTAGCCTGAACAATTGAAAAAGTAAGTTGTTCGCAAAATATTCGCATGCTATACTGAGGATATGGCAAAACAAAGCGTACAATATGTTTGTGAGGCGTGCGGGGCGACATTTGCAAAATGGAGTGGCAAATGCCTGAACTGCGGTGCTTGGGAAACGATTGTGGAAATTACAAACGCTCCGAGTGCGCCAGGGCAAACCAAGGTGGCGCGCATAAAGGCTTCGAAGTTGAGCGAGGTAAAAGCTGCCAAGCTTGATCGGATCGAGGTTGGCATTGGCGAGGTAGACACGGTGTTGGGTGGTGGTGTTGTACCAGGGTCTCTTGTTCTTTTGGCGGGGGATCCTGGAATTGGCAAGTCGACTCTTGTGCTGCAGCTGGCGAGCAACATCTCGAAGGCTCACCGAATACTTTATGTGAGTGGAGAAGAATCCCCTTCACAAATAAAATTACGGGCGGATCGATTGCAGGGCGTGAATCTTGATTTTGATTTCTTGGCGTCTACGGACGCTGACCAAATACTTGCCCAAGCAGGCAGTGGTGAGTACGACATGATTATCGTTGACTCAATTCAGACCATGGTCAGTAATGACGCAGTCTCTGCAATTAGTACGGTTGGGCAGATTACCAACATTACGGCCCGCATAATGAACGTGGCGAAAGCTAGCCATACCGCCTTTATCATTATTGGTCATGTTACAAAAGAGGGGAATGTAGCAGGGCCAAGAGTACTTGAGCATCTCGTGGACGCCGTCTTGTATTTAGAGGGCGAAAAATACGGCGCGCTTAAAGTGCTGCGGGCCAACAAGAATCGCTTCGGCTCGACTAGTGAAGTAGGAATTCTGGAAATGACCGACCATGGTTTGTTGCCTGTCGATAACCCCTCGGCGATTCTTTTGGCCGAACGCCAGCAATTGCCCGGCTCGGTGGTGTTTGCGGCTATGGAGGGTAGTCGGCCGATTATGGTTGAAGTGCAGGCTCTTGTGGCGCCGTCGGTCTATGGCTACCCAAAGCGCACGGCTGTTGGTGTAGACATAAATCGACTTGGCTTATTAGCCGCTGTTATGACGAAACGAGGCGGCATTAATTTGAGCTCATCGGACATTTATGTTAATATTGTCGGAGGTCTTAAGATAAGTGAGCCTGCTGTTGACCTAGCAATTATTTTGGCGATTGCCTCCGCACACAAAGGAATTATTCTCCCCGCGGACTTAACTGCATTCGGCGAAGTTGGCCTAAGTGGTGAATTACGAACCGTAAGTTTTTCGCAAAGACGGCTTGAAGAAGCCAGTAAGCAAGGTTTTGCCTCGGCTATCGTTTCGCCACAAACCAAAGTAGACTCAACAAACAGTAATATTCTTCCGCTCAAAGTGAAGACTATTGCTGAAGCTATACAAAAAATTAAGTAAGGAATTATTAATTCAATGGATACAACTGTTCTTGTTGCGCTTGGGCTTATCGTGATATTCGTTGTTGTGCTGGGCATTATGTTTCGCACGCAACAGCAATTTATGAGCCAATTTTTAGCACGTAATAATCGTCCGCAAAAAGCAAAGGCTGACAAGGCTGAAGCTCCTCAAAACAAACCCCAGGTGCTCGTTGATACGTCGGCGATTATCGATGGAAGAATTGCTGACATTATAAAAACCGGTTTTGTACCAGGTAAATTGTTGGTACCACGTTTTGTGCTCGCTGAACTGCAAAACATCGCCGATAGCGATGATGCGATGCGCCGCGGTCGTGGGCGCCGAGGGCTCGAAATGCTTAATCTTATGCGGCAGGACCCAAATGTGGAACTCGACATTATCGAAGAAAACCCCGAAGACGTGAAGGAGGTTGATCACAAGTTGGTTTATCTGGCTAAAAAATATCAAACTAACATTCTCACAACTGATTACAATCTTAACCGCGTAGCAACAATTGATACGGTAAAGGTGCTGAATGTAAATGAGCTTGCTAATGCAATTCGTCCTGTTGTGTTGCCGGGAGAGGAGCTGACGGTCAAAGTAGTCCAGCCAGGCAAAGAAAAAGGCCAAGGCGTTGGCTACCTTGCCGACGGCACCATGATCGTAGTTGAGAATGGCGACAAGTTGATGGGGAAAGAAGTGACCACGGAGGTTACGCGCATATTCCAAACCGTAGCCGGGAAGATGATTTTTGCCGCAGAAAAAAGAGCTAATCAGACTCAATCGCATCGTCAGCACACGAAGCCGAAGGACCGACCAAAGCGCGATATTGCTACAGTAGCAAATCCAAATGACAAACCATATCACGCTCGTCCGGCCAAACAGAATCAACCTAAGAAGCCTCAGAGTACTCAAGCGCCTCAGCCCAGCGATAAATAGGTTGCTCCTTGTTAGTTAAAAACCCCTCTAGCATGAGGGGTTTTTAACTAAATGAGGAACCAAGACCAGGCCAGCTAGAACGTATCCTCGCCTGTTCCGCCATAGGTATTATCGGTTACCTTAACACTGGCAGGGGTGCCTGATGTCCACCCTGGACTTGATTGATACGGTGCGCTCGAGTCGGTGTTCTGGGCTATCGAGTTGTAGAAGAATGCCGCAGTGTAATTGCCGCTACCACCACTGATACTGGCCGTACACCGGCCGCCAAAGGCAGGTGTACAGGTTAGTGATACCGTAGGCCCACCAACCGCGGCTACATTCGCCGAGTTACTCAGGCCATTGTAGAGCGCCGAGTCGATAACTTTCGCACTATATTGGTGCGATCCTGTTGAGCTAGGCTTGTGTTCGATACTATACGAACCACTGCCGTTGATGTTTTGGCTGGAGATCTCGGTGCCGTCCATATAGAAGATGAGTCGGTTGGCAGGATAGCGTCCGCTGACGACATTTGCTGTGACGGTGAAGGTGCTACCAGTAGCTTTGTCGGTTGAGACGGTTACTGTAGGCTTGGTATCGCCACAACTGTGGACGTCGTCCTTTTCAGTCGGCAGACTACCTCCACTCATGCCAAGTGATGCGGCAATCGCTGAAACGGGTGGTTGCCATCTGCTGTAAGAAATGTCTGTCGGTGGCACCTCGGCTGTAATGAGCCCGGCGCTAATGGTGTCGATTGCCTCTGGTGGCGTACACTCGGTGGCAAGTTTGCCAGACACACGATCGACTTTGGCTTGCTGCTCGCTACTTGGTGTTGGTGTTTTGTACCATGATGGGAATATGTCGGTTCTGGTTTTCTTGGTGCCCGGCGTTGGTGCTTTACCTGTGTTGGCGTCTAGGGTCACTTCTTTTATGCCGCTTGGGCGTTTAAATGAAGCTACGGGCGTGTTGCGAGTGACGGTTGATATATATGTCTGCCAAATTGGTGCCGCTACAATACTTGAAGCTTGGTTCATTGGGCGATTGTTGTTGTTGCCTGCCCATACCCCAACGACGACGTCTGGCGTATAGCCCATGGTCCAAGCGTCTTTAAAGTCATTGGTGGTACCGGTTTTGGCAGCGACGGGTCGGTTCGGCAGCGTCAATGGGTTGGCGCAAGGGAATGTACCCAGGCTACAGCGGGCTGAGTTGTCGGATAGAATGTTAGAAATTAAATAGGCAATTTGCTGGTCAATAACTTGCTTGCCTTTGTTCTCACTTGGCTTGTTTTCTTGCAGAACCTTGCCAGATGAATCGGTTACTTTTCGAATAGCTACTTGGTCGCGTTTACGACCTTCGGAGGCAAAGACAGAGTAGGCCTCGACCATTTCGGTGAGCTTTACTTCGCCACTTCCGAGGGTAAGTGAAAGGCCATAATCATTTTTAGCATTGAGCGTGCTTATACCGAGGTCTTTGGCGGTGTCTAGGGCGTTATCGAGCCCTGCTAAGTAGAGCGCTTTGACAGCAGGGATATTAAGCGAGCTGGCTAATGCCTGGCGCACTGACACTACACCATAGGTTCTGAGGGTGTAGTTGGTTGGCTTATAGCCACCACCAAAATCAGTCACCGCATCATATAGTGTTGTGCCTGCGCCGTAGTTCTTCTTGAATAACGTCGAGTATACGATTGGTTTGAATGATGAGCCTGGTTGGCGTTGGGCGGTTGCTGCGTTGAAGCTACCGAACTCTTGATCGCCGTAGTCGTAGCTACCTACCATGGCTTGAATTTCGCCAGTCTTTGGATCGGCTGCTACTAATGCGGCATTCGATCCGTTTGCGCGGCGAACGCCAGCCATGCCCTTGGCCACTGCATCCTCTGCAATTTTTTGTTTTTCAATGTCTAGGGTTGTTACGACCTTTAGGCCACCTTCGTTGACGCGTTTGATGCCATACTCGGCTTCGAGCTGCTCGCGAACATACTGTACGAAATGCGGAGCAGTGATATTTGCATAGGGCTGGTATGGTTTGAGTTGGGCTAGAACGTCTTCTTTCTTGGCGGCATCAGCTTGGGCTTGTGTAATGTAGCCTTGCTCAGCCATGTTGTTAAGGACCCTATTCTGGCGCGCTAGCAGTGCAGTGCGATTCGGCCCGTAGGGTGAATAGTAGCTTGGTGCTTGAGGCATGGCAGCCAGCAGGGCGCTTTGCGATAAGGTAAGGTCTTTGGCGTCTTTGCCAAAATAGGTCTTTGAGGCTGCCTGGATACCATAGGCAGTTGAGCCGTACGGTATCTCGTTGAGGTAGAGCTTTAAGATGTCATCTTTCTTATAGAGCTGCTCGATTTCAATTGCCAGTATTAATTCTTTGATCTTGCGCGAGACGGACCGTTCGTCGGTCAGCAGGGCATTTTTAACATATTGCTGTGTGATGGTTGAACCGCCACCGCGGTTCACGCCCAAGACAACGCCACTAAATGCTCGACCAATTGCCTGAATGCTGAATGCACCGTGTTTATAAAAGTCTTTATCTTCGATCGCAATGGTTGCATCCTTAATCGACTTCGGCATCTCATTGAATTCAATCAAGCTACGGTTTTTATCCCCGTATACTTCGAGTAGGAGCGTTTTGCCATCGCTAGCGTAAATTTTGGTTGTTTGCGCGTTTAGACGTGCATTGATTTTATTAGGGCTTGGTAGGTCTTTTGAGATCCACAAGAACAGCAAAGCTACTACGCCAAGACCGATGGCCGCGAGGGTTAGAATGGTTCGTCTGCCCTTAGGGGTTTTTGCCCACGCCCAAATATTACGGGGCTTGAGCTTGTCTAAGCCCTTAACTTGTTTGAGTTTCGTATTACCAGCAGTTGCCTTGATGCGGCTGTTGACTGGCGAAGAATCACGTAATCGAACCTTGCGACCTTTGGGGAGTTTTGGCATAAAATCCTTCAATAATTACAACTGTTATTATACCACGTACCGCCTTTTTCAAGGCTGAATTTTTCGCAATATGCCACAGGGCAATTAAGGTGATATAATGCGAACTATATGCTAAGTAAACATGACAAAATTGAAGAAATCCTGAGTCGATCTGTTGATACGATTTATCCTTCGCGCGAGGCTTTAGCCGAGGCTTTAAAAGGCAACAAAAGGCTTAACGTGTATATGGGTATAGACCCTACAGCAGACTACATTCATTTAGGCCATAGCACCAACTATTTACTCCTCGAACGACTTCATGAACTTGGACACAACATTACCGTGTTGGTAGGCGACTTTACCGCCAAAATTGGCGACCCGAGTGATAAGTCAGCTGCTCGCGTACGGCTTAGTCAAGAAGATGTGGAAAAGAACCTCAAAAGCTACAAGGAGCAAATTGGGAAAATCTTAGATTTATCAAATCGAGATAATCCAATTCACTTTAAATTTAACTCGAGTTGGTTGGCGAAACTCAGCTTCGAAGACAGTGTTGAACTAGCGTCGAACTTTACCGTCCAGCAAATGCTCGAGCGCGATGCCTTTGCCAAGCGAGTAACTGAGGAGAAGCCACTCTATGTGCACGAGTTTTTCTACCCGCTCATGCAGGGTTATGATTCTGTAGCCCTAGAAGCTGATATCGAAATTGGCGGTACCGACCAAACATTTAATATGTTGGCAGGCCGCACCCTCGTAAAGAGATACTTGAACAAAGAAAAGTTTGTTATTACCACCACGCTACTAGAAGACCCTCTGACTGGTGAGAAAATGATGAGCAAAAGTCAAGGCACAGGTGTATCAATCAAGGCAGAGCCTTTCGAGATGTTTGCCGGTGTTATGCGTTTGCCAGACAGTGGCATAGTTCAGGTTTATGTGGATTGTACGCGTTTGTCGATGCAGAATATCGAACAAATAAAACACGCGCTTGTGCAGGGTGAAAACCCTCGTGACACGAAGTTGCAGCTAGCCGAGGAAGTCGTTGCTATGTATCACGGCGAAGCTGCTGCCAAGCAGGCTCGGCTTGATTGGACCAATCAAGTCAGTAACAAAGAGCTTCCTCAAGACATCGAAGAGTTAAAACTTGATGATAAGGCTTATGACATCGTGACACTTATTAGTGAGGAGTTTGAGCTCAGTAAATCAGAAGCACGTCGATTGATCGACCAGAGTGGCGTTCGAATCAATGGCCAAGCTTGTGAACTAGGCGAATATAATCCGGTTGCGGGCGACATACTGCAAGTTGGCAAAAAACGTTTTAAACAAATAGTAGTCAAAAAATGACAGCGCGTGGGGTAAGACTCGACACCCCGCTCAAGGAACTAAAGGGAGTGGGGGACGTGCTCGAACGTGGCCTGGCTCGTTTAGGGCTTGTGACAGTCAAGGATCTGCTTTTGTATTACCCAAGACGCTGGGATGACTATAGTGTTGTTGAACGTATTGCCGATATCCACCCTGGGCTCGTTACGGTGTGTGGGCGTATTGAACACCTAGAATCCCGCCGATCGTTTCGAAATAAGCGCCTGAGTGTAACTGAGGCTATCATTGCCGATGATACTGGCACGATTCGGGCGGTATGGTTTAATCAGCGATTCGTTAAAGCACAGCTTAAAATGGGCGAACGATATGTTTTTAAAGGCAAGTTTGAATTCCGCAATAACAATCTGAACTTACAAAGCCCGACTTTTGAGCGAGATAACGGGCGCATGGAACCAAGTATAGTGCCGATTTATTCGGAAAACAGCGCGGTAACGAGCAAGACGCTGCGTAAGCTCATTGCGCAGGTTATTCGTTTGGCAGACGAGCTTGATGACGAGCTGCCTGAAACGGTGCGAGATGCAGAAAATCTAGTTTCGTATGCTGAAGCTATTCGCTCACTTCATAAGCCAGTCTCCGACCAACAACTGCAGGCTGCAAAAGAGAGGCTGGCGTTCGAAGAACTGTTCATGTTGATCGCTTCAGCGCTCGCATTGAAGCACGATATTAAGCTCGAAACGGCACCCGCTATCGAGTTCCATGCGGCAGATGCTGAAGCTTTCTTGGGTAGTTTACCCTTTGCTTTAACAGACGAACAGAAAAAGGCAGCCTGGGCTGTTTTGCAGGACATGACGCGCATTACCCCTATGAATCGTTTGCTGGAGGGTGATGTTGGTAGCGGCAAGACGGTCGTGGCGCTGATGGCGGCTTTCATAGCGATCCGTCGGGGCTTTCAGGCGGTTCTTATGGTGCCTACGGAAATCCTGGCACGACAGCATTTTGCTACCTGCCAGCGAGTCTTTGCCGATTTGGATGTGCAGGTTGGTTTGCTAGTTGGTAGTCTCAAACCAAAAGAAAAACAACAGGTAAAATCAAGCATAGCCGAGGGTTCTGTCCAGCTAGTAATCGGGACACATGCTTTGCTGGAGCAAGATGTTACGTTTGCCTCACTTGGCTTGGCGATTATCGATGAACAACACCGATTTGGCGTGCAGCAGCGGCGGCTATTGAAGTCGCAAGGTGCTGCCATGCCGCATGTGCTAACTATGACCGCCACGCCGATTCCACGCAGTCTGGCGCTTGTAGTGTATGGCGAGCTTGATGTCAGCATCATCGCTGAATTGCCGCCAGGACGTAAACAAGTATCGACCAAATTAATCATGGAAAACGAGCGTGCTCAAATGGAGCAGACAGTCGATGAGGCGATCTCGACTGGTACGCAAGCCTTCATCGTCTGCCCCTTGATTGAAGAATCAGATAGCTTGGGCGTAAAAAGCGTAAAGGCGGAATATGAGCGACTCGCTAATGGCGTGTTCGCTCACCGCACGATTGAGCTCTTGCACGGCAAGCTGACGGCCGACGAGAAGCAGCATATTATGGATAGATTTAAGGCTGGTGAAATTGACATTCTGGTAGCCACCACCGTCATTGAAGTTGGTGTGGACGTGCCGAATGCCAACATCATGATTATCGAAAGTGCTGAGCGTTTTGGCTTGGCAGCCTTGCATCAACTGCGTGGACGAGTTGGACGAGGCGACAAACAGGCTTTCTGTTATCTGCTCTGTGATACCGATAATCCTATTACACTCAAGCGCCTGCGGGCTATGGAGCGAACCAGCGATGGATTTCGTCTGAGTCAAATTGACCTCGAGATGCGTGGTCCGGGCGAAATTTATGGCGCTCGGCAGCATGGCGTGCTTGATTTGCGTATGGCGAATGTATTGGATACCAAGCTAATTGTACGCGCCCGAACCGCGGCCGAAGCTTTCTTGGCAACAGGCAACGTGGTAGAATATCCGAAGATGCTTAAGCGCCTTAATAAGCTTAAAGCAATAACTACTCTTGATTAAAGAACACTATGAATTCAGGCTTTCTTACATTCGCCGCCAAAGGCAAAGCATTCCGATCGGTTGGCACCCACCAACGCTTCGATCGTGAAGCTTTTCGTTTGATGTCACCGTTCGTGGATCATTCACTGTTTCCTAGGCGCAAAGATATTCTTATGTTTGAGGGAGTCGGCGGGCCGGACGGTTTGAAGTTTAAAGGAAGCTACGATACCAATCACATGTGGGATCCAGTAAACGAAATAGGTTTTTTGCCAACTTGGATCGAAAGTCACTTGGGGAGCTTAACGCAGGCTTTACGCGAGAAGGACTTGGTAGAAGCAAGCTTTCATGCTGGCTGGATGGCACATTACTTAACCGATAGTTTGACTCCAGCCCATCATTTAAGTCACGATCTTATTGCTGCGGAATACGAGGAAAAAAGCAAGGCTCGCAAGGGTTGGCTGTACTGGGGTCGCAAGGGACTTATGAGCTCACATGTTCATTTTGAAGCAGGTATTGCTACTTCAATGGTGCTTTCGCCGATTCGGGCAAATTTCGACTGGGCGCTGTATGAACGAATCAAGAAGCACGGCCTGGCGCATTGTGTGCGCGAAGAATCGTACCGAATTGCTCAGCTTGGTCTGTATGACAAGTTTTTGAAGAAAGGGTGGAGCAATAAGCTGGCTCGCGAGATTAAGTTGTCGGTTGTGCCACGTATTCCTCAGCTTATTGCGGCTGCCTGGCTTTTAGCCTACGAACAGGCTGATTATTCGCCAAAACTACCGAAAGACGACTAATGCTGCAAATCATTTCTGGCACATTTGCACGGAGGGTGTTACAGCAGCCACCTGCTGCCATAACACGCCCAGTGAGCGAGAAAGTGCGCGGCGCAATTTTTAATAGCCTAGCGGCTGATCTTGACGGTGCTCGAGTGCTGGATCTTTTTGCAGGTAGTGGTGCTTTGGGGTTAGAGGCACTAAGCCGCGGTGCAGCTAAAGTTGATTTTGTAGAAAAAAACAACAAGGTAGTGAGCGTCTTAAAACAAAACATTGCAATACTTGGCGTTCGCGAGGTGGCTAAGGTGCATGTAGGTTCGGTGGAGCGGTTTTTTGAGCAAGCGAATGAAGCTTACGACGTTGTGTTCATGGACCCGCCCTACGCTGATTTTGAGCAAGGTATGGTAGAGCAGGCGGTAGGTTTGCTACAATACGGTGGCACTCTTATCGTGAGCACCTCTAGTAAGGCAAATCTCGTTGCGCCAAGCGGTACTGAATTGAATCGTCAAAAGACATATGGCGATACTATGATCACGGTACTTAAAAAGGTTTGAGTTTTCGTTGACTAAGCAGCAAACTAGTCTGAAGTAGAGTTTAGGTTTAGATATATATGCGGATGTGGTGGAATTGGTAGACACGCTAGCCTTAGGAGCTAGTGAGGTAACACTCGTGAAGGTTCGAGTCCTTTCATCCGCACCAACTAAAAGCCCCCAGTGTCACCTGGGGGCTTTTAGTTGGATATGGTGTTTTAAAGAAAAGTGTCATATTTCATTGACAATGTTAAGCATATGTGCTAATATCCATTACAGTGTTCTGGTAATCGGCCGGAACTAAACATTGGGGAGGCCCAATGCTGCGAAGAGCAGAGCCCAGCCCAATCCCGCGCCGTGGCACGGTCGCCATGGACGGGAACCGGATCCGGCAGTTCGACCTCGGGTCGCTCGAGCCGGGAGACGTGCTCCACGTCAAGACCCTGCAGTCGGACTGGTACTTCACCAGGACGAAGCGCAGTGTCGTGACGCGGGATCAGGTCCGCGGGATCTTCGTCCAGACGTCCTCGCGGGCGTTCGGACAGATCACCCGCGACCCTGCCAACGTCTCGATCGATCGAGTGATCGAGAAGGGTGAGCAGATCCGCATCAACGGTGCCCGTCGTACGGGCGACGTCGAGCAGATCTTCCTCAACGGTCGCGAGCTCACCTGAGCAACTTCGCTCACGCTCCAAGGCCAGGGTCCCCACGCTGGGGACCCTGGTACAGGGCCCAATCAAGGATCATCTCCGAAGAGGATGGTCCTCTTTCGTTATATGGGCTTATCACCCTGTCCAATCTAGTCACTTTCTGCTAAGATATGAAACTATGATTAAACACGAAATTTCCTCCACCAAAAATTCACAAGTCGAACTCAAGGTCGAACTATCAGCTGATTACCTCGAAGAGGTTAAGAAAACAGTTGTGAGTCGCATGAAAGCCGGAGTAAAAGTAGCAGGCTTTCGTCCCGGCAAAGCGCCTGAAAGTATCGTAGAGCGTCACTTAGACCAAAACCAACTGCAGGCCGAAGTGCTTGAAGCCGCAGTGTCTCGTTCATATACCGACGTTGTTGTTGAAAACAAGCTAGAAACAATCGCCGCGCCTAAAGTCGAACTGAAAAAGTTCGTGCCATATAGCGAATTAGAATATACGGCAGTGGCTGCTGTAATGCCAAAGATTGAATTTGACCTTACTAAGCTCAAAGTTAAACAAGAGCCTGTTAAGGTTGATGCAAAAGAAGTTGATGAAACTGTCGAGGGCTTGCGCAAACAAATGTCGAGTGAGAAGCCAAGTAAAAAACCCGCCAAGTTGGGCGACAAGGTTAAAGTTGACTTTGAAGGCACACGAGAAGGTAAGCCTGTAGAGGGTGCTGCTGCACAAAATAGCGATATTATATTGGGCGAGGGGCGATTTATCCCTGGCTTTGAAGACAACATCGTTGGACTCAAAGAAGGTGACGAAAAAGAGTTTGAGGTAACTTTCCCCAAAGACTACCATGCTAAAGATTTGGCCGGTGCTAAAGTTGTATTTAAAGTAAACATTCGAGAAGTGAACGCAGTTGAATTGCCTGTTCTTGACGACGAGTTTGCGAAAGCAATCGGTGATTTTAAGACCCTAGCAGAACTACGTAAAGACATCGAAGCTAAGATAAAAGTACAAAAATCCGATCAAGCAACACAAGACTACGAGCAGCAAGTTATGGCTGAAGCGCTAAAGCAAGCTAAGTTTGAAGTTGCGCCTCTGCTTTTGGACGAGCAAAAGCATCGTTTGCAGCATGAAGTAGAAGACAATCTACGTCAGAGCGGGTTAGACGTAGAAAAATACCTGGCCGTCAGCGGTAAGGCAAAAGACGAGTTCGAAAAAGAGCTCGGCGAAGAAGCCGAAAAACGAGTTAAGACTGGTCTGCTGATTCGTTATATCGTTGACTCAAATAGCTTAGAAGTAAGCGATGCTGAAGTTGATCAGGAGCTTGCCAAGCTGCGTGAACAATACACTGACAAACATATGCAGGAAGAAATGACGCATGGTCACTTCCGCGATGATTTGGCTCAGCACTTACTCTCTACCAAAGCGCGACAGCTCTTGGTACAATATGCTCTAGGCAAGAAGTAACTAATACAGCGCAGGAGGTGTTATGGAGCGTAATCAAATACTGGTACCAACCGTAATCGAAAAGACTGCACTTGGTGAGCGTGCATACGATATTTATTCTCGTTTGCTCAAGGAGCGGATTATCTTCTTGGGAACAGAGATCGACGAAAACGTCGCTAATCTAGTGATCGCTCAACTTTTGTTTTTGCAGAGCGACAATGCCAATGAAGACATTAAGCTGTACGTTAACTCTCCGGGTGGCAGTGTGTCGGCTGGCCTGGCCATTTATGACACTATGCAGCATATCAAGCCAGATGTGTCGACTATTGTTGTTGGCATGGCTGCGAGCATGGGGGCTTTCCTGGCGGCTTGCGGCGCGAAAGGCAAGCGCTTCGCCCTACCTAACTCGCGCGTTATGATTCACCAACCATCAGGTGGCTTTAGTGGCACGGCATCTGATATTGAAATTACTGCCAAAGAGATTATTAAACTACGACAAAAGCTCAACGAAATAATTGCAGAAAAGACAGGCCAGAAAGTTGAGAAGATTGCCGATGACAGCGATCGCGACTTTTGGATGGATGCAGAAGAGGCTAAAGCATATGGAATCGTCGACGCTGTACTAACAAGCGGCGACAAGTAAGCGCTTAAAACTCGTGGCTTACCGAGACTTACTGAAAAACTGGAACTTCGATAAGCTTTGGGGTGCCCAGCTATTTTCTCAGCTGGCAGCCAACATTTTAAATTTTGCACTGATCATTCGTGTCTATGAGCTAGCGGCAGGTACGCCCTATGCCAATATCGCCGTGAGTGTGTTTATTCTGTCGTTTGGGTTTCCTTCGATTTTCTTTGCTGTGTTTGCCGGGGCCTTTATTGATCATTTGGATCGTAAAAAAGTATTGGTATTAACTAACGTTTTGCGAGCAGTTCTGGTTTTATTATTTTTCGTAGTTGAAAAGAATCTGCTTGCCGTCTATGGGCTGATATTTGTGATCTCGACGATTACGCAGTTTTTTGTACCCGCCGAAGGCGCAACCCTCCCAAACATCGTTGATAAGAAAAACCTTGTCTCGGCAAATTCGCTTTTCCTCTTTACTATCTACGGATCGTTCATAGTAGGTTATTCATTGGCCGGGCCGATTATTGGCAGATGGGGGATTGAGTCGATTTATTGGGTAACGAGCATTTGTTTTGTGGTGGCAGCACTTCTAAGTAGCTTATTACCCCAATTGCGTGCCATCGACAAGCGCGACGTTTCACTTCCGTCAATTGCGCTGAAGGTAAGTCGCAGCACCAGGCACAATTTAACCGAAATTTACCGCAACCGTCGGTTATTGTTCCCGATATTACAGCTAACGATTGCCCAGGCACTTACTAATATCATTATCGTGCTTGCTCCAGCGCTCTCGCTGTTAGTCTTGGGTAGAAGCTTAAGCCAAGCCAGTCAAGTATTTATTTTGCCGGCGGGCGCTGGAATGGTGGTTGGTGCCATCTTAATTGGTAACTTTATGCGCAAAAGCAACAAAGTTCGATTAATTGAGTTCGGGCTGCTATTGGCCGCCACTAGCCTTTTTGTGTTAGGAATTATCAAACACATTCCTGTGAAGAATATCGCAGCTTTGGTAGCGATGCTCGCACTTTCGCTCGGTTTTGCTAATGCCTTAGTGAGTGTCTCTGCACAAACGCTTCTGCAGCTTAACAGTACTGAGGAGACAAGAGGAAAGATATTCGGCGCTCTGAATATGATGGTAAATATCGCTGCAACCGTACCTGTCTTATTGGCAGGGGTGACGGCTGATTTAGTATCTCCACTAACGGTTCTCATTCTAGTGGCAGGCTTTATCGTGGTGTATTTGTTGTTCCAGCGGCGCAGCCTCGCAAAATTAGCCGTCAAAAACTCTTGACAAAGCCTAATCTACTCCTATAGGATTAGATATAAGAGGATGCTTAAACGAAAATACCGGAATAGCCATATTGGGTTTGCCGGTTTTTTGTCGGTTTAGAAAAACCTTGTTTATCACGTTTTTATTCGAACAGTAAAAAAGTGTATGCGCGCCTGATCAGCGCAGTCGTTTGACGCTACAAATATAAACCACCTAGGAGAACAGGACTTTATGCCACAAAAAGCTGCAGCAAACCGTGTCTATCTAAACCAAAACAAAGAAGTACTCCCACTACCAAACCTTATTGATATTCAGACCGATTCGTACAACTGGTTTGTACGCGAAGGTTTGAGCGAACTTTTTACCGAAGTGTCGCCCGTACAGGACTTCACTGGTAAGAAGTTTGATTTGTATTTCAAAGATTATCACTTTGAAGAGCCGAAGCTGACTGAAGAGCAGGCTAAAGAAAAGAATCTGTCTTATGAGGCTCCGCTACGAGCTGAAATCGAGTTGGTGATTAAAGAGACAGGCGAAGTTAGAACCCAAGAGATTTTCCTTGGCGACTTCCCAGTCATGACTGATCGCGGTACGTTCATCATTAGTGGTGTAGAGCGTGTAGTAGTGTCGCAGTTGGTACGCAGCCCCGGCGTGTTCTTTACTAAAAGTGAGTCTGACCTCAATGACTTCTTTGGTGCCAAGATTATCCCTAGTCGTGGTGCATGGTTAGAAATCGAAACCGCAGCCAATGGCGTGATGAGCGTTAAGATTGATCGCAAGCGTAAATTGCCAGTAACGACGCTATTGCGTGCCTTTGGTTACGGAACTGACACAGAGCTCAAAGAGCTTTTTAAAGACGTCGACACTGGTGAAGTAAAGTTCATTGACGAAACGATTGCTAAAGATTCCTCAAGCACGACTGCCGAAGCATTGATGGAAGTATACCGACGTATTCGCCCAGGCGACTTGGCTACGGTAGAAAACTCCAAGAGTTTGATCGACAGCATGTTCTTCGACTTCAAGCGCTATGACTTCTCGAAGGTCGGTCGTTACAAAATGAATAAGCGTCTTAACCTGGACGTGCCAAACACTGCCGAGAATCGCGTTTTACGCAAAGAAGACCTCATCGCCATCATCGCCGAAACGATTCGCATGTCGAATACAGGAGCGATGAGTGAAGATATTGATCACTTGGCTAACCGCCGACTCAAGATGGTTGGTGAGCAAATCCAACAGCGTTTCCGACTTGGTGTGCTGCGTATGGAACGCATCATCAAAGACCGCATGAGTTTGGCCGACATCGAGACTGTTGCTCCTGGTCAGCTCATTAACGTTCGTCCAATTGTTGCAACGGTGAAAGAATTTTATGCTTCTCACCAGTTGTCGCAGTTCATGGATCAGGTGAATCCACTCGCCGAATTGGTACATAAGCGACGCTTGAACGCTATGGGCCCAGGTGGTTTGAGCCGCGAGCGCGCAGGTTTTGAAGTCCGCGATGTACACAGAACTCACTACGGCCGAATTTGTCCGATTGAAACTCCTGAAGGACCAAACATTGGTTTGGTTTCGACTCTGGCGTCGTATGCTAAGGTTAATGAATATGGCTTTATTGAAACACCTTACCTGAAGGTAGTAAATGAAGTAGAGGCCAGCAAGGCTGCCGGCGAAATCGTTCGTGAGAACGTGAAAGACGCCAAAGGCACCGTAGTAGCCAAGAAGGGCGAAAAGCTTACCGAGGCCGCTGCCAAAAAACTTGCTAAAGCAGGTATCGAAGTAGTTCCTGTAAAGGCACGACTTACTAGCGAAGTGGTGTATTTGGATGCTGCCGATGAAGAAAAATGCGTTATTGCGCAGGCTAACACCCCAACTGACGAACAGGGTTACTTCCTGAAGGACCGCTTGTCAGTTCGTGGTATTAATGGTGAGGCCGACGAAGAAGCGGCTGACAAAGTGCAGTACATGGACATTTCGTCGAAACAGACGGTTAGTGTGTCGACTGCATTGATTCCATTCCTCGAGCATGATGATCCAAAGCGTGCTTTGATGGGTGCTAACATGCAACGTCAGGCTGTACCACTTGTGCGCCCTCAGGCTCCAGTAGTTGGTACTGGTATCGAAGCTAAGGCAGCCGAAGACTCAGGTCAGGTAATTTTGGCCGAGCAGGATGGTGAAGTTGTGAATGTCTCTGCTCAAGAAATCACCGTTGCCTACAAGAAGGGCGACAAAAAGACCTACAAGTTGGCCAACTTTGTACGAAGTAATATGGGTGAAGCTATGCACCAACGGGCAGTTGTCTTGGCTGGCGATAAGGTGAAAAAGGGCGATGTATTGGCTGACGGTATGAGTACACAGCTTGGTGAACTTGCCCTAGGTCAGAACGTACTCGTTGCCTTCATGCCTTTTGACGGCTACAACTACGAAGATGCCGTGATTATCTCACAGCGATTAGTACAAGATGATCGCTACACTTCAATCCACATCGAAGACCACCAGATTGATGTGCGCGACACTAAATTAGGCCCAGAGGTTGTGACTCGAGATATCGCAAACGTGAGCGAAGAGTCACTCAAAGATCTCGATGAAAACGGTATTGTGCGCATTGGTGCCGAAGTAAGCGCCGGTGACATCCTCGTTGGTAAGATTACGCCAAAAGGTGAAACTGATCTTTCAAGCGAAGAGCGACTTTTGCGAGCAATCTTTGGTGAGAAAGCCCGCGACGTGAAAGACACCAGCTTGACCATGCCAAACGGTTCTTCAGGTAAAGTAGTGGGTGTTAAGATCCTTTCTAAAGAAAACGGCGATGACTTGCCAAGTGGTGTGTTGCAGCAGATTTACGTTTCAGTAGCGGAAATGCGCAAGATTTCAGTTGGTGATAAGATGGCCGGTCGACATGGTGATAAGGGTGTGATTTCACGCATTATGCCTGTCGAGGACATGCCATACATGGAAGACGGCACGCCAGTTGATATCGTACTCAACACTCTCGGTGTCGGTACACGTATGAACTTAGGACAAATTTTGGAAACTCACTTGGGTTGGGCAGCGAACGCACTTGGCTATACTGTGGCCACACCAGTGTTTGATGGCGTAAGTGTTGACCAGATTAAGGCCGAACTTAAGAAAGCCGGTTTGCCAGAAGACGGTAAGGCTCAGTTGTACCACGGCTATAGTGGTGAACCATTCTCACAGAAAACAACAGTTGGCTACAAGTACATGCTGAAACTTCACCACATGGTTGACGATAAGATTCATGCTCGCTCAACAGGACCATACGCTATGGTTACTCAGCAGCCACTTGGTGGTAAGGCGCAAATGGGTGGTCAGAGATTCGGTGAAATGGAAGTATGGGCGCTCGAAGCGTACGGTGCCGCAAACACCCTGCAAGAAATGCTCACCATTAAATCCGACGACGTTATCGGGCGATCCAAAGCTTATGAATCGATCATTAAAGACGAACCAATAAAGGGTTCTCGCATCCCTGAATCGTTCAACGTGCTTGTAAAAGAACTGCAGAGTTTAACGCTCGCCGTAGAACTAGAGAAAGGTCCTGGCACCGAAATTGACGCCGAAGACATGTTGGCCGATGTAACCGAAGGTGAAGCGATTGACCTTGGTGAGGCTGAATTGATGATCGGCAGAGAGCAGCAAGATGGCGATGCAATAGTAGATTTAGGTGCGCCATCGGAAGATGATTTTGAAGTATTAGCCCAAGTCTCGGAAGAAATTGGACCCGACGAAGAGGACTTGAAACAAATGGAAGGAGAGGAGGTCTAACATGGGAGATAGTATGCACGAGACTCAGGTGATTGATTTTGAAGCAATCAAGTTATCTTTAGCTTCTCCAGAACAAATTTTGCAGTGGTCGCACGGCGAAATTACAAAACCAGAAACAATTAACTACCGCACACAGAAACCTGAAAAAGACGGTCTGTTCTGCGAAAAGATCTTTGGTCCAACCAAAGATTGGCAGTGTTACTGTGGTAAATATAAGGGTATTCGCTACAAGGGAATTACTTGCGATAAGTGTGGTGTGCTCGTTACTCGAAGCATTGTGCGTCGCGAACGACTCGGGCACATTAGTCTGGCAGTCCCTGTAGCTCACATTTGGTTCCTGCGTGGCACCCCGTCAACTATTAGCCTTGTTTTGAACATGGGCGTGCGCGATATTGAGCGCGTCGTGTATTTTGCTAACTTCATTGTAAAAAGCGTTGACGAAGACGCCAGAAAACAAGCCTTGGTTGACTTGGAAGCTGATTTCAAATCACGCCGAGCTGATATTCTGAAGAAGAGTGAGGCCGAAGAAGGCAAAGAACTGAGTGCGGAAATTACCAAAGAACTCGAAGACCTCGAGCTCAACTACACCAATGCTAAAACTGAGCTAACTTCGTTTGCTAAGTATCAGCTGCTGCCAGAAAGTCGCTACCGTGACCTAAACCTCAAATACGGTAACGTATTTAGCGCTGGCATTGGTGCAGAAGCAATCCGTGAGCTGCTCGCCGAAATTAACCTCGAAGAGCTGGCTGATCGTTTGCGCGAAGAGAGTGAAAGCTCAGTTGGGCAAAAGAAGAAAAAGGCTCTCAAGCGTCTTAAGTCTATCGAGGGGATGATTCAAGCAGAGATTCGTCCTGAGTGGATGGTGACTACCGAGTTGCCAGTGATTCCACCTGACTTGCGACCTATGGTGCAGCTGGATGGTGGCCGTTTTGCTGCCTCTGACTTAAATGATCTGTATCGCCGAGTTATCAACCGCAACAATCGACTCAAGAAGCTCTTTGCCCTTGAAGCGCCAGAAGTAATCTGCCGTAACGAAAAGCGTATGCTTCAAGAAGCTGTTGATGCGCTGATCGATAACAATGCTCGTCGTGAACGTGCGGTAAGCGCCACAGGCAATCGTAAAAAGCTTAAAAGTCTTACCGACTTGCTAAAGGGTAAACAGGGTCGATTCCGACAAAACCTCCTTGGTAAGCGTGTTGACTACTCAGGACGATCGGTTATCGTTATTGGACCACACCTTGATATTGATCAATGTGGTTTGCCAAAACGTATGGCACTCGAACTATTCAAGCCGTTCGTAATCGGCAAGTTGATTGCACAGGGCTATGCGCATAACGTAAAGTCAGCTGCTCGTATGGTAGAGCGTGCTCGTGACGAAGTCTGGGATACACTTGATGAAGTCATCGCCGACAAGTACGTGTTGCTTAACCGCGCACCGACCTTGCACCGTTTGGGTATTCAAGCATTCAAGCCCGTACTGATCGAAGGAAAGGCTATTCAGCTTCACCCTATGGTTTGTCCAGCCTTTAACGCCGACTTCGACGGTGACCAAATGGCCGTACATGTACCTTTGAGCGAAGCTGCACAGCGCGAAGCAAGAGAGATTATGCTTTCACGTAATAACTTGCTTAAGCCATCAAGTGGTGAGCCAATTGTGAACGCTCAGCAAGATGTCGTTTTGGGCTGTTACTTCCTAACCTCTGTTGAAGAAGGCGTGCGTGGTGAAGGTAAGGCATTCGCTGATCCAAAAGAAGCCATCTTTGCCTATCAAGAAAAGTACATTGATTTGCGTGCGCAGATTAAGGTAAAAGTTGGCGATAGCATTGAAGATACAACTGTTGGTCGACTGCTGTTTAACGAAGTCTTGCCAGAAGGCATTGGCTTTATAAACGAAACGCAAGACAAGTCTTCGCTCAAGCAGGTGATGGCGTTAGTATTCTCTAACTACGGTAGTGAAGAAACTGCTCGCTTGGCTGACGCGATCAAAGAACTTGGCTTCAGATACGCTACTATGTCTGGCTTCTCAATTGGAATGGATGACTTAATCACTCCTAAGCAAAAGGCCGATTTGATTGCCGAAGGTGATCAGCGAACCGTCGATTTATTGAATCAGTACAACCAAGGTTTGATTACCGACCAAGAACGTCGTGAGAAAGTTGTTGAAAACTGGAAAGACGTGGCGACAAAGATTGAAGCAGAGATTGAAAAAGAGCTCAGTCCAGAAAACTCAACCTTCGCTATCGACATTGCCTCTGGTGCTAAGTCTGGCTTGAAGCAGGTCAATCAAATGGCAGGTATGCGTGGTTTGATGCTTTCACCTACTGGACGCATTATTGAGCTGCCTGTTAAGTCGAACTACAAAGAAGGCCTTTCGGTACTGGAGTACTTCATCTCCACTCACGGTGCCCGTAAGGGTCTTACCGATACAGCACTTCGAACAGCCGAATCTGGTTACTTGACTCGACGTCTGGTTGACGTTGCGCAAGACATCATGATTACGCAAGAAGACTGCGGTGACAAAGAAGGCTACCAGATTAACCAAGCTGAGGCTGTTGCTGCTGGTGAAGCATCGCTTGCGCCATGGGTAGTTGGTCGCACCTCACTTGAAAAGATTGTGCATCCAAAGACGAACGAAGTGATCGTGAAGAAGCACGACATCATTACCGACGAAGCAGCTCGCAGCATGATTGAAGCGAATGTGGAAAGCGTGAAGATCCGTTCAATTCTGAAGTGTAAAGCTCCTTGGGGTATTTGTCAGAAGTGTTACGGCGTGGATCTTGCCAAAGGAACGCCAGTCATGCTTGGTGAAGCAGTTGGTATTATGGCGGCACAAAGTATTGGTGAGCCAGGTACGCAGCTGACGATGAACACGAAACACCTTGCCGGTGTTGGTACAGACATTACTCAAGGTTTGCCACGCGTTCAGGAAATCTTCGAAGCGCGTAATCCAAAAGGACAGGCGATATTGGCTGATGTGGCTGGCGTCATTAAGATTAAGAGTGATGACAACAAACACACCATCACTATTACCCAGCCAGATTCGAAAGTAACTGAATACGAGCTAGGCGATATGAAGGCATTAGTGAAGAGTGGAGCCGTCGTCGAACACGGTGACGTTATGGCTCAAAGCAAAGATGGTAGCCGCACGGTGAAATCAAAAGCTGCCGGTACGGTCCAAGTGACGAAGACCCACATTAAGCTCACTCATGACGGAGGCGTTTCTAAGGAATACGTCGTGCCAACCAGTACAGGCTTGCTCGTTAAGAATGGCCAATTGGTCGCTGTGGGTGATCGCTTGAGCGAAGGTTCTATCAACCTGCAAGATATGCTACGTTTACAGGGCGAAGAAGCAGTACAACGCTACGTTGTTGATGAAGTGCAGGCTATTTACTCCTCACAGGGTCAGTCTATTGCCTCTAAGCACATCGAAGTGATCATCCGACAGATGTTCTCACGCGTTCGCATAGAGGATCCGATGGACACTGACTTGATTGCTGGTGATATGGTGTCTCGTGCTGTGCTCGAAGAAGCGAATAGCGCTGCTGTGGCCGAAGGCAAGAAGCCAGCTACTTATGAACAGCTTCTGATGCCAATGACTAAGGTGTCTACTTCTTCAGACAGCTGGCTGTCGGCTGCAAGCTTCCAGGAAACCACAAAGGTTCTGATTGGTGCCGCTACCCGCGGTAAGGTCGATAAGTTACGTGGACTCAAAGAAAACGTGATCATCGGTCGCTTGATCCCGGTCGGTACGGGATTCCGTGATGAGGAGGACTTGTAAGCTGCTTGACCAGGTTAGAGTAATCTGATAAAGTAACAAAGTTGTAAGACTATGCCAACAATTAATCAACTCATTCGTAACCCCCGCTCCAAAGCTCGTCGCAAGAGTAAATCTCCTGCGATGGCACGGAGTTTGAATACGCTCAAGAACAAGACGACGACAAACAACTCGCCGTTCAAGCGTGGGGTTTGTGTAAAGGTGTTTACAGCCACTCCACGTAAGCCAAACTCAGCCCTTCGTAAAGTCGCCCGTGTGCGACTTACAAACGGCATGGAAGTAACGGCTTACATTGGTGGCGTTGGCCATAACCTTCAGGAACACTCTGTGGTTCTCGTTCGTGGCGGTCGTGTAAAAGACCTTGGTGGCGTGCGTTACCACATCGTGCGTGGCGCCTTGGACACCGCTGGTGTTGCAAACCGCAAGCAGGGTCGTAGTAAGTATGGTGCAAAGTTAGAGAAGGCTAAGGCCTAGAGGAAAGTATGCCAAGAAAGAAGACCAAATCTTTAAAGCGTGAACTAAGCCCAGACATTGTGTATAACAATGTTATGGTTACTCGTATGATTAACAAAGTTATGCGCAGTGGTAAGAAGCGACTTGCTGAAAAGCTCGTTTACGACGCACTCAAGGTGGCTGCAGATAAAACCCAAAAAGATGCCTTAGAGGTATTTGAGGGAGCTATTAAAAATGTTTCGCCACAGGTACAGGTGAAGAGTAAGCGCATTGGTGGTACGAACTACCAGGTGCCAATGGAAGTGCGCGGTGATCGAAAAATCCATCTGGCAATGACATGGATTCTAACGTCTGCTCGGGGACGAAGTGGCCAGTCTTTTGATAGGCTCCTTGCTAACGAGCTGGTGGATGCTTATAACAACACCGGCGAGTCGGTGAAGAAGAAGCAAGATACTCACCAGATGGCCGAAGCCAACAAGGCTTTTGCTCACTTCGCCCGCTACTAATCAGGCTTAGTAGAAAGTTTAATCAAAAAACTCGCCACTCAGGCGGGTTTTTTGATGCTGTTTATTGTGGATTATTACTGGTCAAATGATAACGACCCTAGTACATTTGCATGCACTAGGGTCGTTGGGGGGGGCAGGGGTAGCTCAGTCGGGTGGCAGGGGAGTGCTGATCTCCCTGAACTCGGGGCTACCGCTGGACGGGGTGGCGCGAAGTTCGCGTGCTGGCACGAGGCCTTCTGCGGCGTGTTCTTCGGTTCGGCTGAACTGAGCGCCCACGTAGGCAGCCATCTGCGCTGCCCGCGCCTTGGCGGTCTTGTCACCAGTACTCTCCATGTTTGCTCCTCGCTCTATAGGACCTCAGTTATCCTATACTAGCTTGCAGTCTTTGCCAAGTCCTAACGAGCAGAGACGAAGCACTGCCTGCAGCGCGCTTCATAGCTGTAGGTGCCGTCTTCTGGCAGGATGGAGGGGAGCCCTCCGGTAACTTCTTTGCCGTCCTTGAGAACCTGACTGAAGCGTGCCTCGTAGCTCTTGCACACATCGCAAACAGCGATAAGGCACTGCACGCTTGTTGGACCAAGCTCCATCAGGGCGACGGTGCTTTCGATCAGCCTGCCTCGATAGTCCATATCGAGTCCGACAGCATGAATGACTAGCCCCTTGGCCAAGAGCGAGTTCAACGCCCCCAGGTCGTCTTGACCGAACATGTGAACTTCATCGATGCCAATGACGTCGTAATTGGCGAGCCAGTCGATGTCGAGTCTGTCGACCTTCGTCGTTTGGATGCTGGCACCTGCACGAGAACTGACTTGGGTTTCTCTGTCGTGAAGCTTGGGCTGCACAACGACCCACCGCATGTCGCTATGAGCAAGTGGCGAAAAGATTTTGACAAGCTCGAGGGATTTCCCCGACTTCATGGGTCCCATCGTAAGGTGTAGCGGCATTACGTGCGTCTCCTGTGGTTTGTTTGGCGTGATTCTATTCTAGACCATGCATCCAGTCTCTCGCTAGTTCTTTAACTTGCGAGGCCTGCGGGCAGTAGAATTTTTGTTGGCAGCTCGTTCGAGCCAAACATTACTTGATAAAGTTGAGCAAATTCACTATAATTACCAAGGAATAAAGCACGGAAAACCAAACCGGCTTTTTTGTTTACTAACTTAGCTTACAGAAGGAAGAACGAATTTATGGCTCGCGAGTATTCATTAGAAAACACACGAAACATCGGTATTATTGCTCACATTGATGCTGGTAAAACGACCGTTACAGAAGGTATCTTGTACCGTACTGGACGTGTCCATAAGATTGGTGAAGTGCACGAAGGTGCTGCAACCATGGACTGGATGGAGCAAGAGCAAGAGCGTGGTATTACGATTACCTCGGCAGCCACAACTTGTTTCTGGAATGATAAGCGCATTAACATTATTGACACTCCAGGACACATCGACTTTACCGTAGAGGTAGAGCGATCGTTGCGTGTTCTTGACGGTGCTGTTACGGTTTTCGACGGCAAAATGGGCGTAGAGCCACAGAGTGAAACGGTGTGGCGTCAGGCCGACAAGTACGGCGTGCCTCGTATTTGCTTCATCAATAAGATCAATCAAACCGGCGGTGATTTTTACAAATCCCTCGAATCAATCCACGAGCGTCTCAGCAAGCGGGCGTACCCAATTCACTTGCCAATTGGTTTTGAGCAAGACATTAATGGCTTAGTCGACTTGGTTGAGATGAAGGCCTACGAGTACAAAGATTACACCGACAAAGAGCTAAAAGAGATTGAGATTCCGGAAGATATGAAAGAAAAGGTGGCTCACTACCGCCAGCACTTGATTGAAGCGGCCGTTGAGAGTGATGACTCGTTGATGGAAAAATACCTCGAAGGCCAAGAACTTACGACTGAAGAAGTTAAGACTGCGATTCGTAAGTCAGTTCTTTCCGGTCAGTTCTATGCCGTTTCCGGCGGTGATGGTCGTGGCGTGATTGTAGAAAAGCTGCTTGACGCCGTAGTAGACTACTTGCCAAACCCACTCGACATTACCGCGCCACTTGGTAAAGATGTTAAAACTGGCGAAGACAAAGTCCTAGAAGTTTCTGATGAAGCACCGTTTGCTGGCTTGGCCTTTAAGATCGCAACCGACCCATTTGTCGGTAAGTTGGCTTTCTTCCGAGTGTATTCAGGTGTACTAAAGAGTGGTAGCTATATTCTCAATGCCTCAACGGGCGAAAAAGAGCGCGTCGGTCGAATCGTACGTATGCACGCCAACAATCGTGAAGAAGTAAACGAAGTGTATGCTGGTGAAATCGCTGCTGCAGTAGGACTTAAGAATACTATTACGGGCCACACCATTTGTGACCCTGCACACCCCGTGATGCTCGAGTCAATCACCTTCCCAGAGCCAGTTATTTCGATCGCAATTGAGCCAAAAACCAAAGCCGACCAAGAAAAGATGGGTATTGCCTTGTCTCGTTTGGCCGAAGAAGATCCGACCTTCCGTGTGCACTCTGACGAAGATAGTGGTCAGACCATCATTGATGGTATGGGTGAGTTGCACCTCGATGTGATTGTGGACCGCATGAAACGTGAATTTAAGGTAGAAGCCAACGTAGGGCGTCCTCAGGTTGCCTACCGCGAGACTATTCGCAAGTCTACTCAGATCGAAGGTAAGTTTGTGCGCCAATCTGGTGGTCGTGGTCAGTATGGTCATGTTTGGCTAGAACTTAGCCCGCTCGTTCACACCGATGACGATGAAGAGCGCAAGACATTCGAGTTTGAAAACGCCATTGTGGGTGGTGTGGTGCCCAAGGAATACATCAAGCCAGTTGAGGAAGGCGTTCGCGAAGCCATGGGTAATGGTGTTCTAGCCGGCTATCCAGTAGTCGATATTCATGCCAAGCTTTATGATGGTAGCTATCACGATGTAGACTCTTCGGAACTTGCTTTCAAGATTGCCGGCTCGATGGCACTTCAGGCAGGCGTACGCCAGGCTGACCCAGTTATTCTAGAGCCAGTCATGCGAGTTGAGATTACGACGCCAGAAGACTTCATGGGTGATGTGATAGGTGATATCAACGCCAAGCGTGGTCGAGTAGAGAAGATGGAAGATCGCAGCGGCGCTAAGATCATTAGCTCTTTCGTGCCGCTTTCTGGGATGTTTGGCTATGCTACAAGCTTGCGCTCGATGACACAAGGACGTGCTAGTTATGCTATGGAGTTTGACCATTACGCTGAAGTGCCACGTAACGTTGCCGATGAGCTTATTGGCAAGCGCCAGGCAGCCGTCGAAGAAGGTCGCTAAGAGAAGGTCCTAAGGCTAAAACTAAAAAACAACCCCATTGACAGGGGTTGTTTTTTAGTTTATTGTAGTTATTGTTCGTGCAAGTAGCTTCAGAGTATGCGCTAGTTACCTAAGCAAGTTAGTTGAGACTTGTAGCTGTAATGAAAGCAGGCGTGCTGCAGCACACCACCTGTTGTGCAGAATCATCTCATTGTACTCGCCGCCATCAGAGTACTCCTCGCAGAGGCAGCTTCAGGAGAGCGCCCCGGGTTGAAGAGAGACTGAAGTTACGTTGCAAAAACTACGTATTCAGCGAAAGCTGAGTGCCCGGATGCGCATCTGGGCTGTGTGAGTAAAGGTGGGTCTAAGGATGATCACTTGGAGACCCTTAAAAACGCACAACGTAGTTGGTGGGGCGTCATGATCACGACGCCTTGACATCACCCCAGACAAGAAGCGTTCCACCACGCGATGGGGTCCGGTAATGATGTCCGCTCGGCCCGAAAGCTGTGTAGTCCTGCCTGAAGGACGCCGGTACACAAGCTTTCGGGCCGCCCGCCCCAGGCAACCCCTGGGGCATTTGTCATTTCCGGGCACCTACCTCTTTACATTTCGGCAATTTTTACCTATAATCGAAAAGTCTAATGCCTAGGCATATTTTTTGTGACCTAAGCACAGCGCTTTTATAAAAAGATTAACCAAGCATTCAAGGAGAATATATGGCAGAAACATTTGATCGCAGTAAGCCCCATGTAAATGTCGGTACCATGGGTCACGTAGACCACGGTAAAACCACACTTACAGCTGCAATTACGCACGTATTGGCTAAAAAGTTACCAAGCGCGGTAAACAAGCCAATTAACTATGATGAAATCGACAAGGCTCCAGAAGAGCGCGAACGCGGTATCACCATCGCTACTTCACACCAAGAATACGAAAGTGAAAAGCGTCACTACGCTCACGTTGATATGCCAGGTCACGCTGACTACGTGAAGAACATGATTACCGGTGCTGCTCAGGTTGACGGCGCTATCTTGGTAGTATCTGCTGCAGACGGCCCAATGCCACAGACTCGTGAGCACGTACTGCTTGCTCGTCAGGTTGGTGTGCCTTACATCCTTGTTTACATGAACAAGATGGACATGGCTGATCCAGAACTAGCCGAATTGGTAGAAATTGAAATTCGCGAACTTCTTGCCAAAAACGGCTACGACGAAAATGCGCCTATCATTAAGGGTTCTGCCCTTAAGGCTCTCGAGGGCGATGCAGCAGCTGAAGACTCTATTATGGAGCTCGTAAAAGCTATGGACGAAAGCGTTCCAGAGCCAAAGCGTGAAATCGACAAGCCATTCTTGATGCCAATCGAAGACGTATTCTCAATTAAAGGTCGTGGTACTGTTGCTACTGGTCGTATCGAGCAGGGTATCGTTAAAGTAGGTGAAGAAGTAGAGATCGTTGGTCTTCACGACACTAAGAAAACAACCGTAACTGGTGTAGAAATGTTCAAGAAATTGCTCGACGAAGGTCGTGCTGGCGACAACGTAGGTTTGCTCTTACGCGGTATTGAACGAACTGACATCGAGCGTGGTCAAGTACTTGCTAAGCCAGGCTCAATCACACCTCACACTGAATTTGATGCAGAAGTTTACGTATTGAAGAAAGAAGAAGGTGGTCGACACACTCCATTCTTCAAAGGCTACAAGCCACAGTTCTACATCCGTACAACCGACGTAACTGGCGAAGTTACTCTACCAGACGGCGTAGAAATGGTAATGCCTGGTGATAACATTCAGATGAAGGTTAAACTCATCGCTCCAATTGCTATGGAAGATGGTTTGCGATTCGCAATCCGTGAAGGTGGCCGAACTGTTGGCGCAGGTGTTGTAACCAAGATCAACAAATAAACATCAAGGATCGAACGGAACCTTAACATGCCAGAACAAGCCAACAAACAACGCATACGAATCAGACTAAAAGCCTACGACAGCAAGATTATCGATCAATCTGCTAAGCAGATTCTCGATACTGCTGTACGTACCGGTGCTCAAGTAGTGGGCCCAGTGCCGCTTCCTACGGACAAAAACAAGTTTACGGTGCTATCGAGCCCCCACGTTTTTAAAGACGCTCGAGAGCAGTTTGAAATGCGCACACACAAGCGTTTGATTGATATCACAGAGCCAACTCCTAAGACGATAGATTCTTTGATGAATCTTAATCTTCCAGCTGGTGTTGATATCGAAATCAAAATGTAATTTGCCTTGGCATCTAATAGGTAAGTCCTAACTAAAACACCCCCTGAATAAAGGGGGTGTTTTAGTTATGCAAAAAGGCGAGTGAGGCGGACCAAAGTCATTAAATGGTTAATTACTTTGGTCCGCCCGCCTGACCCCCCGGTGAAGGGGTCAGGCGGTATGGGCGTAAGGCTTCCCTGCAGGGTAGGGAGGCTCGAACACAGGGCGTTGATCGGAGATCTCCTGCATGCGTGCTCGTACCTTGAGCCGAAGCTCTTCGAGGCTCTCGCGATCCTGCGACACCCAGGTGAGAAGGAAAGACCTTCTCTCTCCTTCGAGCCGTTCTGAGACATGCACCGTAGGGCTGATCCCTTCAAGTGCTCGCTCGACCCACTCTGCGTTGTAAGAGGGCCGGTTTGTGAGCGAGAGAACAAGCCCCGTGCTCGTGCGATGGAGACTGAACCCCAGCGATTGAAACTCAACCATGACCGAACCTCCTTTCACAGGTAGATTGTGGCTCGGTAGTCTGAAGACAAGATCTACAGGCTGCCGAGCACAAGACTGTGAAATTTGCAAAGTACTTAAGGTCATGCCTTAATGTGCACAAATCATACTATAGGCAGCCAAATCTGTCAATAACAAAAACTTCACAAAAACACTAGACAAAACAGCAAACTTGTATTATTATGTAAACCTACGTTTGGTTCGCCCAAATTGCACCTTATAGCACCTTGAGCCTTCGGCTCTTGGAATCAGTCCCCGAATCATTGTTGGGAATTTATTCTAAGAGCCGAAATGTCGAAAATATAAAATGTGAAAATAAAATCGACAAAAGGCTCATAAAACTGTCTTGGCTCCTTGGCCTCCTTCGGGACGCCACTGGAGCAGTAGTAGTGCAAAGGTAGAGCGCCGCGCTTCCGTGGCTTCGGCCAGGACGCCACCGCGTCTCCTCGCACTGCTACAGCGCTCCACAGGAGCCAAGACACTCTTCGGCGCAATGACTGCGAACGTGCCCTCACGGGCTTCTCGCCTTTGCGTCGCCAGCGGGGCGGGATCCGCCGCCTGCTCCGCTCGGACTACGAGCGCTGAACCTGTGACTGGGCTGTTGCCCTGGCGCGGAGTATAGCCTCACGAGAGGTTGGCACACACGTCGACCTCTCTCGCTCGTGTCAACCAGCTTTGGTTGACCATGAGCGCGACGCCGGGATCCGCCGCCTGGTGTCGCCGCCGGTGCGGGGCGGCCTCCGGGCCGCCCCGCACCTCGCCCTGACAATACGTCAGGGTTTCTTTTATTTTAGGAATAATTTCTTCGACTCCTCATAGTTTTTATGCTTAAATAGGTATATGAATAACGGGCGGAAAAAGGCATACCATGAGTCTGACTTTGCGTTTTTAGTTAAAGCAGCGCTGTATTTAATCCTGGGGCTTACTTGGATTTCAGTAAATGGCCATCGGGTGATCCCAATTGGCGTAATTTTAGGCTTTCTATTTTCCAAGGTCGACGTGCTAAAAATTGACCGTAAAATTGAATACGCCCTTCTGGTAGTTGGTGCGCTCCTCGGCTTGGTCTTTACGGGTATCGGCTTAACAGTGGCGCTGAACTTCTAAATATGGAATTTGCACCTACACCAGCTTTTTGGGTGAGCTTGCTGCCGGCGCCCTTTTTGCTTTATCTCAACGTCCGTGTTGGCTTGCTGCTCATCGAGGTACGAAAAAAGACCAAGAAAAGCGCAAAGCATTACAGTAAGCTCTATCATCAAGGCAGGGCACTCGGCATTATTTCGGCTGGATTTGCCCTATTGCCCGCTATTGTGGAGTGGCGGATTTTTGTCCAGAGCCCATTTTGGGCTATTTCTTATCTTATTGGCGGGATATTGGGAATTTTAGCTCTGCGTATGGTGCGCAAGGGCTTGTTAGCGGAACTCGGCAGGGCCAAGCAGACTTCACGCTCAAAAAAGAGTTGACACTCCTGTTGGTTATCTGGTAAACTAACGCTTGGTCTAAAACAATCCATCAGTCTTCATGGCTGGGAAGAGATTAGGTCCGTTTGGTCATATAGTCTTAGACGGAAACCCATCTGCTTGCCAGGATTTGTTTTTCTAAGTAAACACAGGGTATAAAGGAAACCAAGTGAAAGCATTGCTTGCAAAAAAAGTTGGAATGACACAGATTTTTGACGAATCTGGCGTAATGACTCCAGTTACCGTACTGGAGGCTGGTCCTTGTGTAGTTACTCAACTCAAAAGCGAAGAGCGTGATGGCTATCGTGCCGTGCAGATTGGTTTCGGTGATGCCAAGCACCAGCCAAAGCCACAGGCTGGACACCTTAAGTCGGCTAAAGCAAACAGCCGTCATATGGCAGAATACCGTATTGATAGTGAAGAAACAGAATTCGCAGTAGGTGATGAAATCAAAGTTGATATTTTTGAAGCTGGCGAGACTGTAGCGGTAAGTGCTGTATCCAAGGGTAAAGGATTTGCCGGTACAATTAAGCGCCATAACTTCAAACGCGGACCAAAGACTCACGGTAGTCATAACTATCGGGCACCTGGTTCGATTGGCGCTGGTTATCCTCAACACGTATTTAAAGGCCAAAAAATGGCTGGCCAAATGGGTAATGAGCAAGTAACGGTTAAGAACCTAAAGATTATGGAAGTTGACGCTGCTAATAATCTGCTTGTCGTACGTGGTGCAGTTCCTGGTCCAAAGAAAAGCTTAGTGATGGTAAAGGGTTAGAATGATGAAAGTAGCCACATATACAGCTTCAGGTAGCAAGGCAAGCACAGAGGTAACTCTAGACAAGTCAGTATTTGGTCGTGAGCTTAATCCTGAGCTTTTAGGGTTGGCTTATCGTCGCAGCCTAGCGAATCGACGCACCAACAACGCCAAGACGCTTACTCGAGGCCTTGTTTCAGGTGGGGGACGCAAACCATGGCGCCAAAAGGGCACAGGACGTGCTCGCGTAGGTTCGAGCAGAACTCCACTTTGGCGAACAGGTGGTATCGTTTTTGGCCCAACCGGAAACGAAAATTACAATATTACGATGACCCGTAAGATGGTCCGTAGTTCTGTGGCTCAAGCTCTCAGTGCACAGGTTGACGCAATCAGCGTGATTGAAACCTTTGCACCTAAAGAGGCGAAAACTCGTGTGGCGGTTGAGTTGTTGGCCAAACTAGGCGTAGAAGGCCGCGTGCTTATCATCGTTGCAGAAATGAACGACACACTGGTGCGTTCTGTTTCTAACCTATCTGACGTATATGCTTCTACGGTTGGTCGCGTGACCGCATTCGACGTGCTAAATGCCGATGCAATTATTATTGAAAAGCCGGCTCTAGACGGTCTAAAGCAGTGGCTAGGGGGTAAAAACTAATGAGTAGCCTTATTCTCAAGCCAGTGATTTCAGAAAAGAGTATTATGCTTGCTGCACAGCGAGTATATACCTTTGAAGTGCCAATGCAGACGAATAAGATCGAAGTTGGTCGCGCAGTGAAGGCGGCTTTCAATGTGGATGCAACTGACGTGCGCATAATTATCACTAAAGGCAAAGTTAAGCGTTTCAAGGGCAAAATGGGTAAGCGAGTTGATGTCAAAAAAGCTCTTGTAAGCCTCAAAGACGGTCAGACTATCTCTGTTTTCGAAGCAGAAGCCGAGACTAAGGAAGACAAGAAGGACAAAAAGCCCGTCAAGAAAGCTGAAGACAAAAAGTCTCAGTCTAAGGAGTTGAAGTAATGGCCGTACGCGTCTATAAACCAAATACAGCTGCCCGCCGTAATATGAGCGTGAGTGACTTTGCCGAGATTACTAAGAAATCTCCCGAAAAATCACTGCTTTTAAAGCGCAAACAGAAGGCAGGACGCAATAATCAAGGTAAAATTACCGTTCGCCATCGTGGCGGTGGTGCCAAGCGTGCTATTCGAATCGTTGATTTTAAACTGCAGGGCGTTGAAGGTGCAAAAGTTATTGCCATCGAGTACGACCCAGGTAGAAGTGCACGCTTAGCCTTGCTTCAGCTCAAAGAAGGCGGCAAAGCTTATGTTATTGCAAATGCTGGGATTAAAGTTGGCCAAACCATCTCTTCGGGCGAAAGTGCAGAAATCAAGGTCGGCAATCGTCTACCACTCTCAGCCATTCCGGTCGGTTCTGTAATCTCTAACATCGAGCTTACTCCTGGTCGTGGTGGTCAGCTGGCTCGCTCGGCTGGTGCACGTGCCCAGCTTGCTGCTAAAGAAGGCGTGTATGTACAAGTTAAACTGCCATCGGGTGAAGTTCGCTTGGTGCATCACACGTGCATGGCGACACTTGGTGCGATTGGTAATGCCGATCATCAGAACATTAAGGTTGGTAATGCAGGACGCAAGCGCCACATGGGTATCCGCCCAACCGTTCGCGGTAAGGCCATGAACCCGGTCGATCACCCTCACGGTGGTGGTGAAGGCGGCACTGATATTGGTATGCCTTTCCAGAAGACTCCTTGGGGTAAGCATGCACTCGGTAAGCGTACACGCAGCCGTAAGAAGGGCGCAGATATGATTATTCGCCGACGCGGAAAGGGTAATAGGTAGGATTAGTTATGAGTAGATCACTGAAAAAAGGTCCATACGTAGACGCAAAATTGCTCAAAAAAGTAATGGCACTTGGTCCAAACGACAAGACTGTTATTAAAACTTGGGCACGAGCGAGTAGTATTTCTCCAGAAATGGTCGGCAAGACCATTGCGGTGCATAATGGCAAGCAGCATATCCCAGTTTTTGTAACTGAAAATATGGTTGGTCATAAGCTCGGCGAATTTTCTCCAACCCGAAAATTCCGTGGCCATGGTGGTAAATTAGCAAAGGCACAAGGAAAGTAGTATGAAGGTCCAAGCCAAAACCCGCCAGCTTCCAATCTCGGCTCGTAAGCTACGTCTTGTGGCTGATATGGTGCGTGGCAAAGATGTCGTCGCTGCCCAGCAAATTCTGGCTGCAACCAACAAGAAGGCTGCCGTCATGGTAAGTAGTACGCTCAAAAGTGCAAGCGCAAATGCTGAGAATAACTACAACCTGAATCCTAAAGCTCTACACATCGACGAGATTCGTGTAGATGAGGGTTCAACGCTAAAGCGAATGCGTCCACGTGCTAAAGGTGCGAGTAGTGCAATTCTGCATCGTAGCTCTCATCTGTTGGTTGTTGTGAGCGATGCTAAAGAGCAAGCCAGCAGTACCCCAAAATCGACTAATAAGGAGGCAAAATAATGGGTCAAAAAGTAAATCCAACGAGTTTTCGTCTCCAGGTCAATAAAGGCTGGTCAAGCAAATGGTTTGCCGAAAAAGACTTTGCTAAGAACCTCGCGAATGATATCGCAATTCGCCGTGTAATCTCTCGCACGCTCAACTTCCGCGCGGGTGTAGCCGCAGTTGATATCGAGCGCTCAACAGGAGCTGTGAGTGTGACTATTCACACCTCAAAGCCGGGTGTTGTAATCGGTCGCAGTGGTTCTGGAATCGAAGCACTGAAAAAAGCTTTGGCAAAAGTTGCTGGCTCAAACATTAAAGTAAATATCGAAGAAGTTAAGCAGCCTGAAATGTGTGCACAGCTGATTGCTGAAAATGTTGCTTCCCAGCTTGAGCGCCGTATTGCCTTCCGTCGCGTCATCAAGATGACGGTCGATAGTGCTGTCAAAGCCGGTGCCTTGGGTGCAAAAGTACGTGTGGCTGGTCGCTTGAACGGAGCCGAAATGGCTCGCGCCGAAGTTGCTTCACAAGGTAGTATTCCGCTCCATACCCTGAGAGCGAATATTGAGTACGGTACGGCGGAAGCCAAGACCACCTATGGTGTGATTGGTGTAAAAGTATGGGTATACAAGAAGTAGGCTGAGGAAAAAGAAATGCTGTTACCAAAGAAAACCAAATTCAGAAAAGCAATGAAAGGCAAGAATGCCGGTGTTGCTACTCGTGGTACCGAAATTAACTTCGGTCGCTACGGCCTACAGGCGATGAGTAACGAACGTATTACTTCACGTCAGATTGAAGCTGCCCGTCGTGCTATGACTCGATACATTAAGCGTGGTGGTAAAATCTGGATTCGAATTTTCCCTCACACACCTGTTACTTCTAAACCAGCCGAAGTTCGAATGGGTAGCGGTAAGGGCGCACTTAGCCACTACGTGGCGAAAGTCCAGGCTGGTAGAATTATGTTTGAAATGGATGGTGTCACAGAAGAAATTGCCAAGGAAGCCATGCGCCTAGCAGCAATGAAACTGCCTGTGAAGACCAAGTTTATTGTGAAATCATCACCAGGAGAGAGTCATGAAGGTTAAGGAAATGCGCACAAAATCTACAAAAGAGCTCGAGACTATGTTGGTAGACTTGCAGAGCAAGCTGGCTCAAACCCATATTGATATGCGTGTTAAAGAATCGCCAAACGTAAAGCAGATACGTGCACTCAAGCGCGACATTGCACGAGTTCTGACACTGCAGTGTGAAGCTGAAATCAAGGAAATGGAGAAATCAAATGAGTAGAGTATTAAGCGGCAAGGTCGTATCAAACAAGATGGATAAGACTGTAGTTGTGGCCGTAGAGCGCCTCAAGACTCATCCTTTGTATAAGAAACAGTATAAGACAACTGCTAAGTTCAAAGCTCATGACGAAGAGAATCAGTTCAAAGTTGGTGATCTTGTTGAGATTACAGAAACCCGTCCATTGAGCAAGACCAAGAAGTTTACCGTTACCAAGAAAACAGGTGAAGTAATCGTGAAAGGGGCCAGCAAATGATACAGCCACAGACCCGATTAAAGATTGCTGACAACACCGGCGCTAAGCAGATTATGTGTATTAAGGTGTTGGGTGGCTCACGTCGTCGTTACGCGCGCGTTGGTGATATTATTGTTGCGAGTGTGAAGACTGCCACGCCAAACGGTACGGTGAAGAAAAAAGAAGTTATTCGTGCAGTAGTAGTGCGTACACACAAAGAAACACTACGTGCCGACGGTTCTTCAATTCGTTTTGATGAAAATGCCGCAGTTGTTATAGACAAGGCGGGCATGCCACGAGGAACACGTATCTTTGGTCCAGTAACGCGTGAATTGCGCGAGCGTGGCTACATGAAGATTGTTTCATTGGCACCGGAGGTACTGTAATGGCTGGTATGAAGCTCAAATTGAAAGACAAAGTCATGGTTATTAAAGGCCGCGACAAAGGCAAGAAGGGTGAAGTGGTGGCAGTGCTGCCAAAGACGAATCAAGTGGTCGTCGAGGGCGTACAGGTTGTGAAGCGTCACACGAAGCCAAATGCAAAAACGCCACGTGGCGGGATCGTCGAAGTAGTGAAGCCAATTGATGTAGCTAAGGTCATGGTACTTGATCCATCGACTGGACGTCCAGCGCGCATTGGCTATAAGCTTGATGCCAAAGGCAACAAAGAGCGTGTTTTCAAGGTTTCGCCGTTCAAGAACAAAACCACAAAGCCAGCTACGGCAAAGGCCACCAAGGCCGATAGTACTGCAAGGAAGAGTGAGAAGTAGACATGAATAGACTAAAAGAACATTACCGAACTACAGTGACTAAAGACTTGGCTGACAAGCTTGGTTTGAAGAACCCCCATCAAATTCCGAAAGTGGAGAAGATTGTGGTAAGTGTTGGTGTTGGTCGTGCGCTGCAAGACAGCAAGCACCTCGACCAAGCTGTAGCTACGCTCACGAAAATTACTGGCCAGAAGCCAGTTATCACCAAAGCGCGCAAGAGTATCGCAACCTTCAAGTTGCGTGATGGCAATGAAATTGGCGCAACAGTCACTCTGCGTGGCGATAGAATGTACTTTTTCCTTGACCAATTGGTGAACGTGGTGCTCCCTCGTATCCGTGACTTCCATGGTGTAAAGGCTGGTGCTTTTGATCCAATGGGTAACTATAGCATTGGTATTAAGGAACAGACGGTTTTTCCACAAATTTCTTACGAAGATGCTACTACCACCCACGGGTTGCAAATTAACATAATTACAAGCGGTAAAGACCGAGAAGCCTCATATGCGCTTCTGGCTGGTCTTGGAATGCCGTTTGAGAAAGGAGCGAACTAATGGCTAGAAAAGCACTCATTCAACGAGAGTTAAAGCGACAAAAGTTAGCAGAAAAATATGCCGTTAAGCGCGCCGAATTAAAAGCTGCAGGTGACTTGGAGGGCTTGGCAAAGTTGCCACGTAACTCAAATCCAAATCGCATGCGTAACCGCTGTGAAGTGACTGGAAGATCACGGGGCTACCTCCGTAAGTTCGGATTGTCGCGTATCACATTCCGCGAATATGCATCCAAAGGGCAGATTCCTGGCGTAACAAAATCAAGTTGGTAAAGGAAAGGAGACAAGCATGATTACAACAGATCCAATTGCAGATATGCTGACACGCATCCGAAATGCGCGTGGTGCTAGCATGTCTCGTGTCTCAATTCCTTACTCAAGGATTAAGTTTCAGATTGCCGAGATTCTTAAGGCAAGCGGCTATCTTTCTGACGTTAAAGTTTCCAAAAATGGTGCTTTTCAGGTGCTTGACCTCGGTATCGACGGCGAAGGCGTGAAGCGACCTTTGCAAAAACTCTTGCGCGTAAGCAAGCCGGGCCGCCGTGTATATGCCAAGCGTGATGAAATTCCTCACGTGCTAAGCGGTCGTGGGATCGTGATAGTTTCGACTTCGTCAGGCCTCATGACTGGTCAGCAGGCAAGACAAAAGGGCTTGGGCGGTGAATTAATTTGTAAGGTTTGGTAGGTAGAAGATGAGTAGAATTGGTAAAATCCCCGTATCTATCCCCGCAGGCGTCACGCTTGAAGTGAAAGATGGTGTTATCGTGGTGACCGGCTCAAAAGGTACCCTTACACAGCCACTTTTTGATGGCTTTTCTATCGAACAGACCGAAGGAAGCCTGACTATCGTACGTACTGAAGAAAACACTGAAACTCAGAAGCAGTTTGGGCTACTTCGTACACTGGTCGCTAACATGATCCAGGGTGTGTCTGAAGGTTTTTCAAAAACGCTCGAAATTAATGGTGTTGGTTATCGTGCAGCTGCTGAAGGTCGCGGCGTTAGTCTCAGCTTAGGCTACTCCCACAAGATTAGCTATCTTCCACCAGAAGGCGTTGATTTAAAAGTTGAAGGCAACACTATTGTAGTGTCAGGCTTTGATAAGCAACTCGTTGGTGAAGCGGCAGCCAAGATCCGTTCATACCGTAAACCAGAACCATATAAGGGTAAAGGCATTAAGTACGCAGGTGAACACATCAGACGCAAGGCTGGTAAGACGGCGGCAAAGGGATAAGATAATGAAAAGAATACATTCAGAACAACTCAAGAAAAAAAGGATCCGCGCGAATATTTTCGGTACTGCTCAGCGTCCTCGTTTAGCGGTAGCAGTGTCTAACCGACAATTGACCGCTCAGCTGATTGACGATGCTGCTGGCCAGACCTTGGCCTATGCTACGTCGACAAATCAAAAGGATTTGGCAGGTAAGAGCATGACGCAGAAGGCTGTTTGGGTAGGTGAGCAGATAGCTCAAACCGCTAAGGCAAAGAAAATTGACACAGTGGTTTTTGATCGCGGTACGCACATTTATCACGGTCGAGTGGCAGCATTAGCTGGCGCCGCACGCGAGAAAGGACTAAAATTCTAGATATGGCAGCAACAGAAGTAGTAAAAGAGTTTGAAGAAAAGATCATTGCCCTAGATCGCGTAACTCGCGTGGTGAAGGGTGGACGTCGTTTTCGATTCCGTGCAACTGTAGTAGTTGGTAACGGTCAAAACAAGGTTGGTGTTGGTGTTGGCAAGGGCCAAGACGTGCAGTCAGCTATTGCAAAAGCGGTGAGTAAGGCTAAAAAAGCCATGGTCACTGTTGATCTCACGAACGGAACCATCCCCCACGAAACCCAAGTAACTTTTGGCGGAGCTACCGTTTTTATGAAGCCAGCTAGCCCAGGAACTGGTGTGATTGCCGGAGGAGCTGTTCGTTCAGTAGTAGAAGCTGCCGGTATTAGAGATCTTCTAACCAAGTCACTTGGTTCAACCAACAAGATTAACAATGCCTATGCCACCCAAGAAGCACTTGCCGGACTAGGTCGAGTCGCTGCTTTTGATAAGAAACCTGTATCTAAGGAGGCAAAATAAATGAAAATTCACGAATTGCCTTTAACCTCGCATAAGGCTAAGAAGCGAGTTGGTCGTGGTATCGGTGCAGGGCAGGGTAAGACTGCTGGTCGCGGTACAAAAGGGCAGAATGCTCGTACTGGCGGTGGCGTACGCTTAGGTTTTGAAGGTGGGCAGACTCAGCTGGCGCAGCGCCTACCAAAAGCCAGAGGCTTTAAGGCTATCAACCCTACTAATTACCAGGTCGTGAACGTCGGCGACTTGGCTAAGTTCAAGGCTGGTAAAGTTGACGCTGCCATGTTGGCAAAAGCCGGATTAGTCAAAAAGGCTGATGGTTTGATAAAATTACTTGCAGTAGGTGACGTTTCGGCGGCCTATACTGTAGAGGTAAATGCAGCCAGCCAGGCAGCAATTGCAAAAATTGAAGCTGCTGGTGGCAAGGTGAGTGTAGACGGCAAGACCAAGCCTGCTGTTGAGGCTAGCGATAAGGCAGAAAAACCGGCCAAGAAGACGAGTGCGACACAGAAAAACTAAACGAGAGGGTGACGCTGCATGAATACCGCGGTGTTGAGACAAGTATATCGTAACAAGGACTTGCGAAAGCGTGTCGGCGTGGTGGCGCTTGTACTCTTTGTGTATGCCTTTATTTCCAACGTACCAGTTCCGGTACCCGACACGGTAAAGCTGCAAAGCTTTCTGCTGCGTCTGTTTCAGTCTAACCCGCTCTTAGGTTTTGCTAATTTATTCTCGGGCGGAGCCATGACGAACTTTTCAATAATCTTGATGGGGCTTGGTCCGTACATTAATGCCTCAATCATCATGCAGCTGCTCACCCAAGTTGTGCCCAAACTCGAAGCCCTCAATAAGGAAGGTGAAGCGGGCAGGAATAAGATTAACTACTATACGAGGCTTTTGACAGTACCATTGGCGCTTGTGCAGTCTGTGGCGATGATCTTTTTTGTGCAAACTACTTCTAAGCAAATTGCAGGGGTTGATTTAATCGGTAAGCCTTCGCCGTTTCAGTGGGTTTTGATGGTTGCGACTATCACCGCTGGTAGCATGCTCTTGATGTGGCTGGGGGAAATTATTACCGATCGTGGGGTGGGTAATGGTATCTCTATCTTGATTGTTGCCGGAATCGTTTCACGCTTGCCTGCGACAATCTCGCAGCAATTAACACTTATCCAAACTGACCCTTCCAAGATAGTCGGTGTTGTTGCTATGGCCGGGCTTTTCATTTTGACAGTGGTTGGGGTGGTATTTATTAATGAGGGGCAGCGTAATATTCCTGTTTCCTATGCTCGACGAACCAACGCGAATGCCGCCTATGGCTCAGTCGACACACATCTACCTCTTAAGGTGATAATCGCTGGTGTTGTACCAATTATTTTTGCCCTAGCATTCTTGCAGGTGCCAGTCTTTCTTGGACAGCTGTTTAGCCGTGCCAAAACTGCCTGGCTAGCCGAGTTTGCCCAAACTGTGTCACGTGTCTTTGCGCCCACCAGCTGGATATACGCCGTTACGTATTTCGTGCTTGTCGTCGCCTTTACATATTTCTATACCTCGATTATCTTTAAGCCAACTGAAATAGCCGAAAATCTACAAAAACAGGGTGGATTTATACCTGGTATACGGCCAGGCAAGGAGACTGCCAGCTACTTGAAGCGTGTCGTGAACCGCATTACGCTCTTTGGTGCTTTGGCATTAGGTGTTTTGGCAGTGTCGCCTTTTATACTTCAGGCCATCATAAAGGGCTCAAATTCGCTGGCTATTGGCGGCACGAGTCTATTGATCGTTGTGGCAGTGGCAATTGAGACAATGCGTCAAATTGAAGCGAAGGCACTAACCGCCACATATGAGCAATATTAACCTGAAAAACCCTTTACATTCCGTAAAAAGGTCTATATAATAACTACTTGTAGCGCGTTAAACTATGGCAAACACAAAGGAAGTAATTGAAATTGACGGGACCGTGCTCGAGTCTCTACCGAACGCCATGTTCAAAGTAGAGTTAGAGAACGGCCACACCATCTTAGCCCACATTTCTGGCAAGATGCGCATGCACTATATTAAAATTCTTCCTGGAGATAAAGTTACCATAGAAATGACGCCATATGACCTTACTAAGGGTCGTATAACATATCGCCATAAATAACGCATAATCAAGGTATAGGATGAAAGTACGAGCTGGAGTTAAGAAAATGTGTTCAAAGTGCAAAGTCGTTGTACGAAAGCGTGTCGTACGCGTTATTTGTGAAAATCCTAAACATAAGCAGAGGCAGGGTTAAAAATGGCACGTATTGCTGGAACAAATGTACCGAATGAGAAGCGAGCCGAAATTGGTTTGACGTACATTTATGGTATCGGACTGACAACCAGTCAAAAAATGTTGGCTGACCTTAAAATTAGTCCAGATACTCGGGTGAAAGATTTAAGTGAAGCTGAGCTGGTTAAGATTCGCGAATATATTGATAAAAACTTACAGGTTGAAGCCGACTTATCGCGACAAATCAGTCTCAACATCAAGCGACTAAAAGAAATTAAGTCATATCGTGGCAACCGTCACAGTGCTAATTTGCCAGTACGTGGACAGCGCACCAAGACAAATGGTCGCACCAAGCGTGGTAAGCGAGTCACGGTAGGTAGTGGTCGCAAGAAACCAGCAGCGAAGACATAAGAGTAGGAATTAGATAATGGCAAAAGTAGCAACCAAAGCACGAAGACGTAAGATTAAGCGCAACCTTCCAAAAGGACAGGTGCACATTAAGTCTACCTTTAATAACACAATCATCTCCGTTACTGACGACAAAGGTAACGTAGTGAGCTGGGGAACGGCCGGTTTGGCTGGGTTCAAAGGCTCACGCAAGAGCACACCATATGCTGCACAGATGGCATCTGAAAAAGCCGTTAATGCAGCCAAAGATTTTGGCCTAGCTAAAGTTGATGTGTTTGTAAAAGGAATCGGCAGTGGTCGCGAGTCAGCTATTCGGGCTCTTCAGGCTTCAGGTGTAGCTATTGCCAGTATCACCGATGTAACAGGTGTGCCCCACAATGGCTGCCGACCAAGAAAGGCGCGAAGGGTTTAGACGATGGCGAGACAGATTGGTCCAATTGCAAAATTATCACGTCGCGAAGGTGTAGAATTACACCCTAAAGCAGTTAAGGCATTAACTCGTCGCAACTATGTGCCAGGTCAACACGGTCAGTCACGACGATCAAAGCCAAGTGACTATGCAGTTCAGTTGCGTGAAAAGCAAAAAGTTAAGCGTATGTATGGTGTTTTAGAGAAGCAATTTAGAACGTACGTCGCTCAGGCTGAGCGCATGGACGGAGTAAGTGGTGAAAACCTACTCAGCTTACTCGAACGACGCCTAGACAACGTTTGCTATCGACTTGGACTCGCTCCATCTCGCCAGTCGGCTCGACAAATGGTGAGCCATGCACACATAACACTGAATGGTAAGAAGGTAGATATTCCTTCAATCCAAGTAAAGCCTGGCGATGAAATCGCCGTTAAGCCTACCAGCCAGAACAGCGCGCTCTTTGCACAGGTGAAAGAGGGTGGCCTAGACGCCAGCCCTGCCAGTTGGCTGAGTCTAGACGCGAAGAAGCTTAGTGCTAAGGTAACCAGCTTACCATTGCGCGAGGAAATGGATAAAGAGATTCAGGAACAGTTAATCATTGAGTTCTACTCAAGGTAGTAATTAATAAAAGGAGTTATAAGGTGCTAATCGACATCAACCTTCCAGAAATAAAAGAATCAGCAGTAGACACAAACAGTGCAACTTTTGTGATCGAACCACTACACCCAGGCTATGGTATGACCCTTGGTAACTCTATGCGTCGGGTTTTACTATCATCATTAGCAGGAGCGGCTGTTACCGCGGTGAAGATCGAAGGCGTTAGCCATGAGTTTTCTTCTGTAAAAGGCGTACGAGAAGATATGATTGAAGTTATCTTGAACCTCAAGCAGCTTCGTTTACGCTACAACGGTGATGAGCCAACTACGATTGTGCTTAGTAAAACTGGCACTGGTGCTGTAACTGCTGCTGATATTAAGGCTACCAGTGATGTCGAAGTAGTGAATAAGGATCTCGTAATTGCCCACCTAGACGGCGCCAAGGCCAAGTTGGAAATGGAAATCCGTGTCGAACAAGGCCGAGGTTATGTGCCGGTTGAAAACCGTGCTGGAGAAAAGCTTCCAGTCGGCATGATTGCTGTTGACGCTCTTTACACTCCAATTAAGCGAGTGCGTTATAGCGTGGAGAACACACGTGTTGGTCAAATGACTGATCTCGACAAGCTGACGCTCGAAGTAGAGACTGATGGCAGCATTACACCTAAAGATGCTGTTGCTCAAGCTGCAGAGATTTTGGTTGGTCACTTCCAGGTTATTGCCGGCCATGACGTTGTAAGCGTTGGAGCTGATGGCATTGTTACAGCTGATGCTCGCGAGCAAGCTAATTTGGCAACCGTACTGATCGATGAAGTTAACTTTAGCCCTCGAACAACAAATGCACTTCTTAATAACGACATTAAGACTATTAAGGACTTGAGCGAACTTTCAGACAACGAACTAAAAGAACTAAAGGGTTTTGGCCAAAAAGCCTACGAAGAAGTCGTAGCAAAATTGGAAGAACTCGGAATTAAACAGGAAGACTAGGAGAGAATTTATGCATCGCCACGCATACAATCAGCGAAAACTATCTTTAGCAGCCGGCCCTCGTCGGGCGCTCGTGCGTGGTTTGATTGACTCTCTTATCCTCTACGAACGTATCGAAACTACAGAAGCTCGCGCCAAAACAATCGCACCAGCTTTTGAACGACTTGTTACGAAGGCTAAGAAAGGTGATCTGCATAGCTATCGTCAAATCATGAGTGAAACACTTTCACCTGTCGCAGCGCAAAAACTACGCTATGAATTGGCCGATAAGTTCCAGGGTCGCCAAGGTGGTTACACACGGTTGATAAAAACAGGTGCGCGTCGTGGTGATAACGCCCCTATGGTGGTTGTAGAGCTTGTCTTGGATGAGCAGAAGAAAGCCGAGGAAGCAAAAACTCCTGCAGAAACCAAGGCAGTCGAAGCGCCAAAGAAAGAAGTGGTGGAAAGTAAGAAATGAAAACATTTAGCTTAAAACAACAAAACGTACAGCAACAGTGGGTTGAAATTGATGCCACTGATAAGACACTGGGTCGACTAGCCACTGAGGTTGCTACTCGCTTAATGGGCAAAGATAAGCCTGAATACACGCCGCACGTTGTAGGTGGCGATAAGGTTATTGTGGTTAATTGTGCCAAGATCAAAGTAACTGGCAACAAGATGACTGATAAAATGTATTATTCTCATAGTGGTTACCCAGGTGGAATCAAAGAAATCGCCTATAAAGACTTGATGCTGAAAGACCCAACGTTGGTTGTGCGTCACGCAGTAAAGGGGATGTTGCCTAAGAATAAGCTTGCTGCCGATATGCTTAAGAACCTCAAACTTTATGCAGGATCAGAGCACAATCACGCCGCGCAGATTAAGAACATTGTAAAGGCAGGAGCATAGTCATGGCACAAGATACAACTAAGACCAAGCAGCATTATTACCCTGGAGTAGGGCGGCGCAAGGCAGCTGTTGCAACTGCACGCTTAGAATCTGGTAAGGGCGAAATTATTGTTAATCAGACTCCACTTAAGGCTTACGCCAATAACGCAACTCTAGAGGCTATTATTAAGCAGCCCCTAGAGCTTGTTGGCAAGCAAAAAGACGTCAATGTCAGTATCCGAGTTAGCGGTGGCGGAAAAACCGGCCAAGTTGAGGCAATTCGTTTGGCTATTGCTCGTGCACTCAATGCTATGAGTGATGACTTTCATGCTACGCTGCGTAAGGCAGGCTTTTTAACTCGCGATGCCCGTGTTAAAGAGCGCAAGAAGTACGGTCTGAAAAAAGCCCGTAAAGCACCACAATTTAGTAAGCGTTAAATCGTTCAGAATACTCAGAGTGCATATAGAGGCCGATCGCGGTCTCTATATGTTTGTAGCCGCAGGGCATTTATATGAGTACAATACACAAAAGGGATATAGTAGTATGACTACACGAGAACCACATATTGCCAGCGGAGAACAGCTACCGCAGCGTGTTGACCGCTGGCTGGCAGAACAGCTACCAGAGAAAACTCGCGAACAGTGGCGCAAGAAAATACTTTTAGGCGAGGTAATGGTCGATGGTGCCAAGGTTAAGCCTTCTTTTGTTATTCATGAGGGTCAAGCGGTGACAGTGCGGCCAGACACAGAAGCCGACAGCAAGGAAACTCACGTTGCCTATAGTGGCCCGGAAATTCCTATCATATATGATGACGAGAATGTCCTGGTTATTAACAAGCCTGCCGGTATAGCAGTTCATGCCGGCGAGAAACAGCCGTTCAATGCGACTGTTGTGGCGTGCTTTTATGGTCAATTGACGCCGTCTGAAGACAGTCGACCGGGCGTAGTCCATCGACTCGACAAGGACACCTCTGGAGTAATGATTCTGGCACGTAATCCGCACACCGAAGAATTTTTAAAACAGCAATTCAAAAAACGCCAAGTGGAGAAGATTTACGATGCTTTGGTGTGGGGCAACCTAGCGCAGCCAAAGGCTAGAATTGAACTCCCTATTGCTCGGCACCACGACGAGCCTACGAAAATGGTGGTAACGTCCGAAGGTAAGCAGGCGGTAAGTGAATATGAGGTGGTCGAACAACTGCCGCAGTACAGCCTCCTAAAAGTCCGTCTGCTGACCGGTAGAATGCACCAAATTCGTGTACACTTAAACTACCTCGGCCATCCGGTAGTAGGAGATAAAACCTACGGCAGAAAGCCGATGCCGGCAGGTCTTACGCGACAATTTCTGCATGCTCACAGCCTGGGTTTAGTTTTGCCAGGAGGAGAAAAACGAACCTTCACGGCAGATTTGCCGCCTGAGCTGAATAACTTTCTTGCCCAGCAACGCAATGTTTGAATATATTAATCACTCTCATGTACGACAGCAGCTTACGCAAGCGCTTGATGATCCGGCGCACGGCTATATTATGAGTGGTCCGCAGTATCACTATAAAGAGCGAGCTGCCATTGATTTTGCCAAAGCCTATGTTGGTACTAATCTTGATTTTGACCCGTCGGTAACAGTACTGCGGCCTGCCGAAGGCGCCGCAAGCATTAAGATTAGCCAAATCAAACCAGTCTTAGCGGACTTGTCGCAAACAGCTTTAAGCGAAGCTGGTAGGCGAGCGGTCGTCATCTTGGATGCTGAAAAAATGACGAGTGACGCATCGAATAGTCTACTAAAAAGTCTGGAGGAACCGCACGCCGGCGTGGTATTTATACTCGTTACGAGCCGAAGTAATGCGGTGCTTGCAACCATTCGGTCGCGTATGCAACATATCCGTTTTGCTAGTACACAAAAGGGCGAAGAGGCCCCACGACTGCAAGCGGAGCTTGCTATGTCGCCAGAGCTTAAAAAGCACTATGTGCAAGCCGACGGCCTTGTCGAGAAATTTCTTTCGGGCGGAATAAGTGAGCGATTTTTGGTAGCCCAGGAAGTCCACAGTGCTGACTTGGTAGAGATATTCTTGCGTCGCCTTACTGAATCGCTACGAGAACAGACTATGGATGAGGCCAGGATTGGCGCACTGGAACAAGTGATCGCCGCAGAGCAACATATTGCACACAATGTGAATGCAAGGTTAGTATTAGAGCAGATGAGTTTGGAAATTCAGACATGATTGTAGAGCTAATACTTATTACACTTGCGGGCGTGGTTTGCTGGATGTTGCTTAGACACGGCGACAGCCTCATGAGCTCGTCAATTATGAGTTTCATGACTGGTAAGCCGATTAGCCACGATGAGCGCTTAGAACGCCTTAAAACGCTGGCTGACAGGTATTATAGTGAGCATAAATACATTCCGGCCGAGCGTGCATATTTGAGAATCTTGCGCCTTGATCATCGTAATACACATGCCTACAATCGCCTTGGATTTATCTATACCCAATTAAATAACGCGCCAGATGCACTGGAGTGCTTCAAGATCGTGGCTGAGCAAAGACCGAGCGCTGCGCATTACCACAACTATGCTATGGCTTTGTTTAAGAATCGCGGGTTTACGCAGGCAGCAGCCATGCTCATAAAAGCGAACGCGATTGATAAAACCCAAGCGCGACTCATTAGTCTTGCACGAATTTATCGAATTCTCGGTGATTATGAAAAGCAGGCTGCTACGCTTGAAGAGGCCCTCGACATGCAGGAAGGTGATAGTATTGAGATTCTTCATCTCTTGGCCGAAGCCCATTTGCACAACAAAGATCTCGTTGCTGCCAAAACAGTATTTCGGCGAATTCTCAAGCTTGATCCAGACAACATGCGGGCGCGTCAGGTGCTCAGCCAATCTTGATGTAAGACCTTAAAAATGTTAAACTTAAGCCTGTTTTTGAGACTCATTCGTCTTGCCCGCGTAGCTCAATTGGTTAGAGCAACGGTTTTGTAAACCGTAGGTTGGGGGTTCGATTCCTCTCGCGGGCTCC
>CAYPSN010000004.1:0-72188 GCA_964413715.1 uncultured Candidatus Saccharibacteria bacterium
TAGCATTATCTTCGGGGCTTTACAGAAGATATTCGGATTGGAATTGTAGGGGATGAGAGGTTGGTTGAGCCAAACTGCTTATGCTATAATGAGTCAAAGAAATTAGGGCGGATTAAGCGTGACTGACGATGTAATTGTAAAATTTGAGAATGTTTCGAAGCAATTCCAGCTGGACGATGGTCCAGTAGAAGTATTGCATGATGTGAACTTCACGGTAAAACGGGGGAGTTTCACCATTATTTACGGTCCGTCGGGATCTGGTAAGTCGACACTCCTTAATGTACTAACAGGCCTAGAGCCACCAACTTCTGGCTCGGTGGTGGTCGATGGACAGCACCTGTATACCATGAACGCTGATGAGCGGGCGGCTTTTCGGGCTAAGCGTATGGGTATGGTGTATCAGACCAACTATTGGGTAAATAGCTTGAGCGCGCTCGAGAATGTGGCCTTGCCACTATACCTAACTGGCCGTAGTTACCAAGAAGCGATTGGTGAAGCCAGGGCCAGTATTAGCCGTGTTGGGTTAGATAAATATGCCGATTATCGGCCAAACTTGCTTTCGGGTGGTCAGCAGCAGCGTATTTCTATGGCGCGGGCATCTATTATCAGCCCCATGCTACTCATTGCTGACGAGCCAACCGGTAATTTGGACTCAAAGAATGGCGATATGATCATGCAGCTTGTGGAGTCATTTAAGTCGGACTTCGGGAGTACCATTGTATTGGTTACGCATAATTTGGAGTATCTGCCACTTAGTGATTACCGCCTGTACATCAAAGACGGCGTAGTGACCGAAGAAAAGGGCTCGTATCAAGGCCCTAAGAAACCAGGCGATGAGGAGGTGATGAAGACCTCTAAGCGACCTGCGCCAGTCTTAGACTTTAACCCAGTACAGCCAAGCACCAAGAGGGACAAGGTATGAAAGAGCGCACGCCACAGCAAGTCATTAAGCCGAACGTGCTTTTGCGCATCGCAGTTAAAAACTTGTTTTTCAAGCGCTTGCGCACCACGCTGACGATATTGGGCGTAGTGATAGGTATCGGCTCGATTGTTTTCTTGTTGTCGCTCGGCATTGGTTTGCAAAAGTTGGTTGCTAGCCAGGTGATTGGCTCGAAATCGATTAAGACGATTGATGTAACTACGCCAAAATCGAAGAGCATTAAGATAGATAGGCAACGCGTGGCAGAGTTTAAGGACCTGGCTGGCGTCCAGCAGGTGGCTCGCGTAATGTACTCATCTGGTAAAGCCTCGCTTGGCGCATCAGAGACCGATGCTGTCGTATACGGTGCTGACCAGCCATACGTTGACCTAAGTTCACTCAAGAACATTAGTGGCGCACCCGGCACTATGGAAAGCACGGGCACGGCTATTGTGAACACCTCGCTTCTGAAAGCGATTGGTTCGAAAGACAACACCAAAGCAGTTGGTAAAGAAATCACCCTCAACGTGGTGATCCCAGCTCAAAAAGATGGTGCCGAAGACACAGTAGTGAAGAAGACCTTCAAAGTAGGAGCGGTTGTTGAAACTGGTGCTGGCTCGGAAGTATATGTACCAATCGCAGTGTTCGAGAGTGAAGGCATTACGAATGCTACCCAAGCGAAGCTTTTAGTGGCGGATCGTAGCCAGGTGAGCGTAGTGCGCAAGCAAATCGAGAACCAAGGCCTCATTACGGCCTCACCAATTGATACGATTGACCAGATTAACCAAATTTTCAACCTCCTCAATGTTGTGTTGGTGGGCTTCGGCGGCATCGGTATGGTGATCGCTATCTTGGGCATGTTTAACACCTTGACCATATCATTACTCGAGCGCACCAAAGAGTTTGGACTGATGATTTCGCTCGGTGCTCGTGCTCGCGACGTCAGACGCTTATTCATTGCCGAGGCACTTACCCTGTCGATGCTTGGTGGTATCTTTGGAATCGTTGCTGCTGTTATCTTGGGCGCCGTTACGAATGCGATTGTAAATGGCTTTGCTCGAGGTAGAGGAGTTACCGACACTGTTAGTCTATTCGCCATCTCGCCTTCGTTGATGCTCGCAACCCTCACCTTCGTCGCCCTACTTGGTTTCTTGGTGGTACTGTACCCAGCTCATAAAGCTGCCAACACCAACCCCGTTGACTCTATGCGCCACGACTAAAAACGGCCTTTATTCGTACTATGTTTGGTTTTGACCTGTAAATGGTCTATACTTTTTAGTATGTTCGAAACTATGCTGCAGGCGCAGCAACCACACGATTATGCCGTGCTGTACATCGATATGGATGCATTTTTTGCCTCTGTAACGCAGCAGGAGCACCCTCACATGCGCGCAAAGCCCGTGGGGGTGTCTCCTTGTGTTGGTGACAATTGCTCGATTGTAGCAGCCTCATATGAGGCCAGAGCGTATGGCATAAAAGTCGGTACGCGGGTGGCCGAAGCACGCCGACGCTGCCCATCGATACAGATAGTAAGTGACAGCCCTGCGGTGTATCGCACCTATCATCGGCACATTATGGCCATATTGCATGCCACATATGGGCAAGTTGGGGTGCGTGGGATTGATGAAGCGTATGTGATAATTCCGTCGTATGCCCGTTCTTATGATAACGTTTATGCTTTAGCAAAAGCTATTAAGTCAAGTATACGCAGATCTGTTGGTGAGTACATTTCGTGTTCAATCGGGATTGCACCGAATATTTGGCTGGCGAAGATGGCTGCGCAGCACAAAAAGCCCAATGGGCTGACGGTTTTGACTCTCGAGGGGTTGGCGGATTTCTACCAAGGTCTTGGTTTAACTGACTGCACCGGCATTGGGCGGCGTTTGGCGCGACGGCTGTATGGTAAAGGAGTGATGGGCGTGGAGGATTTTGCAGCGCGCAGCTTGCCGTGTATGCGCTCACTGCTGGGGCTAGTGGGCGAGAAGTGGTATTTGCGCTTGCGTGGCTACGAAGTTGATAGAGAATGGGTTGTTAAAGCACCTCAAAGCATGAGTCACCAGGTGACGATAACAGGTAATAGGATGTTGTCGCTTGGTCAGTGTCGACAGTACGCCCTAACGCTCGCGACAAAGCTGTCGGCTCGGCTGCGTGCGCATGGTCTGCAAGCACGTGGCGTGGTTTTGTATGTGGTGCATGCCAATGGTCAGACAAGCCAGTTAGCTTATCAGCATACGGGGCACCTAGAGGCGGAGCGTACGATTTATAAGCTGGCTTGCGGCCTACTTGAACAGGGCTATGAACATACTCTGGGTTTGCGTTTGTTGGCGCTCAGCGTGACGGGCTTAACGAGCGTGCGGCAGCAGGAGCTTGATTTGGGTATGCCAGTGGAAGTAGAGCGCGAGCGCCTGCTGAGTCGGGCCCTGGACGCTATTAATAATCGCTTTGGGCCAGGTTCAATTGGAAGGGCGGCGACGTGGAGCAGGGAGTTGGTGGCCGATCGCATTGGCTTCACAAATTTTTAGGACGAACAAAACGGCCATGCTTGCCGCGGGATTTTAAGGTCTGCTAATCTAGCTAGAAATAGGAGTAACTATGGCGTTACAGCTTGGTACAGGTAAGAAACGAGCCCCAGAAAGTGTGGGGCCGGTGCTGTCACCAAAAATAGTTACTAGTGTAGCGCGAAAATTCCAGCTCAAAAATGGGCCTCATCAGGAGGCAGACTACACCTTAAGCCTGTATTTGCAGGGCATTGTCCCAGCGCGTGAGAATCTGCGCCGTGCCTTGCGTAGGCTGCAGTTTCCAGTTCAGCTCGCGTTGCTTGACGTACGGTTGGGTGGAAGTTTGGCATACGACGAGGATTTGGCTAGCACAACCGAGCAATACGTGCACAATTTGGCCGATAGCCTACCCGTAAAAACACAGCCGATTTACCTAGGCCTGGGTCGAGTCTGCCTTGTCTTAGATGCGTCAGAGCAGTCAGAAGTAGTTTGTGCGGAGGCCAAAAAGACTGCTCGAGCGCAAGGCTGCGAGGTAAACATCGGCTTGAGTGAGACGGTAGAAGACGCCAAAGCCTTGGTATCGGCGGCGCGGCAAGCTCAAGAAGTGGCGCATTTGGGTGAGCTGTTATGGGGTAAGCCCTACATGTATCGCGCTGCTGACATTGGGGTTGTGAGCGCGCTAAGCACAGAGCCAGGTTTGCGCCAACACGCCCTCAGCGAAGCCGAGCAAGTAATTGCCGCCTTGGCCAAGCCAAAGAACTTACTACCAACCCTTAAATCATTTTTCGCGCATAACATGAGTCCAACGGAGGTGGCGCGCGCCAATAAGATTCATCGTAACACCGTAATTTATCGCCTTGAGAAAATAAAAGACCAGACCGGGCTCGATCCATTAGACTTTAACGATGCTACACAGCTATGTATGGCTATTAGCCTGCATGAAACGAAGAGTTTGACCAAGCATGTTTGTGCTGCACCGCAAGGCGCTTCTATGGCCGATGCTTTGGCGATCAGTCTGTTTTGCGGTTCGCATGGCCTTAGTGACGAAAAAATTCGCCAAGCCTTAAGTAGCGTGGGCTACACATTGCCCAGGGAATTTTGCTGCTATTTGGTAGAGGGTAGTGCAAATCCTGGTCAGTTGGATGCAGAAAAAATCGTTTTTCATATTGCCGTGAGCGACCAGTACTCGCTGGTATTGGCCGACGTACAGGGCCGACGAGCTTTGCAGTTGGCGGAGAGATTTGCAGCTGACAGTAAAGTTGAGCGAGTAGTGTATGTGGGGAGTCGACAGCTCGAGAATCACTATCACAAAGCGCTGGTGGTTTTGCTGCGTGATATGCAGCTGGCAGAGAAGAAGTGGCCAGGCAAGAAAGTCGTGGCAGATAGCCAATTGGTAGGCTATTTGGCGCTGCTAGATAGTAAGTCGCTGAATAGTTATGCCGTGAGCCACGCACAATCAGTAATGACAACAATTCGAGCGACGCGGCAATTGGATAAAACGGTGCTGGCGCTGCTGGATTCATCACTCAATCTAACGCTGGCAGCAAAACGCCTGAAAGTACACCGCAACACGCTTATTTACCGAGTTGGCAGAATCAAGCACCAGACGGGCTATGACATGACGAAGTTCGAGGATGCTCTGCAGGTGCGTTTAGCTTGGTTGTTGGCCGCATAATCAAGGCTCATTTGGTTGACTATAAGGTGGTTTTTGGCATAAAGTAGTCACGGGCGATTTCCGCTCAAATAGCACATAGACTCAAGAATCTTTTATGGGCCCTTAGCTCAGTTGGCTAGAGCGCTTCCTTGACGTGGAAGAGGTCAGTGGTTCGAATCCTCTAGGGCCCACCAGGTATTATGGCAACTTTATCATCCGCTCGAGCTCGTCAATATTTGCAAAAGTATAATGCCCTGCGTGAAAACGGGCATTTTGTATATACCTCGGGCAAGCATGGAGATACCTACCTTAATAAAGACGCAATCTTGCCCCATACAGCTGTAGTGCGAGAAATTTGCGAGCACATTGCGCATAACTTTCGTGTGGCAGGCGCCGAAGCAGTAATTGGCCCTGTAGCTGGTGGGGTGGTCTTAGCTCAGTCGACGGCGCATTTTTTAAGTGAGTTAACCGGCAAAGAAGTTCTGGCAGTATACGCTGATAAGCGCAAGACCGAAGGTGAGTTTATTATTCGGCGGGGTTACGACGAGCTGATTCGCGGCAAAAAACTGCTCGTCGTAGACGACGTTATTAACCAGGGCAATTCACTGCGTGGGCTCTTGCGCGAAACTGAGAGAATAGGCTGTGATGTGGTGGGCATTGGCTGTCTGTGTAACCGCTATGATCGCACCGCCCAAGACTTCGGCGTTCCTGAGCTATATGCATACATTGATTTTAAGTTGAACATTTATGAACCGGGTGAATGTCCGCTGTGCAAAGCTGGCATACCTCTGAGCAAAGGGCTTGGTCACGCTTGAATTATCATGGCTTTTGGGCTATGCTTTGGCTAGATATTAAAGAGAACGTTTGAGTTTAGCTACCAACTAAACGAGTTCCGCGACTGACGACGCGTTACAAGTCAGAAAGAGTGATCCACCAAGGATAAGCCCGGTGGAACCCCCCGAGATACTTGGGGCCGGGCATATGCAGGTGGTTTTTTGTATAATGTTCTAAAGAGAGGATGTGAAATTATGGAAGAGTTACAAAATGTAGAGGCAATGCGGCATTCACTAGCCCACATAATGGCCGCAGCAATTCACAAACTGCACCCAGACGCTCAGTTTGGGGTAGGGCCGGTAATCGAGCGCGGCTTTTATTACGACGTAAAATTAGTCCATACACTCGGCTCAGACGACTTAGCTGAAATTGAGCGCGAAATGAGCAAGATTGTCGAGGCTGGTCATGATTTTGTGCGCGAAGAGTGGCCAATTGAGCAGGCGATTGAGTATTTCAAAGGCCATAAGCAGCCATTTAAGGTGGAGCTTTTAAGTGACCTCAAGACAAAGGGCACAACAGCGCTGAAAGATTCTGGCGATGAAAACTTGGTTGGGGATAATGTTGCGTCAGCTACAACAGTGAGCGTGTATCGCACGGGTGACTTCGTTGACTTGTGTCGTGGACCACACGTTCAAAATAGCTCTGAAGTCGGCGCTTTTAAGCTCACCAAGCTGGCTGGAGCTTACTGGCGCGGCAAGGAGGACAACCCACAGATGCAAAGAGTCTATGGTGTGGCCTTTGCTACTCAGCAAGAACTCGATGATTACTTACACATGCTTGAAGAGGCAGAGAAGCGTGACCACCGTAAGCTAGGTAAAGAGCTGGACCTGTTTGTGTTTTCAGCAAAAGTTGGCTCTGGCTTGCCGCTATTCACTCCAAAAGGCACTATTTTGCGCGAGTTGCTCAATGACTATTCTCAAGAACTGCGCCTTAATCTTGGCTTTGAAAAAGTTTGGATTCCGCACGTGACCAAAAAAGACCTGTATGAAACCTCTGGCCATTGGGATAAGTTTGGTGACGAGCTGTTTTTGGTAAAAAGCCAAGAAACCAGCGATCAGTTGGTTTTAAAGCCCATGAATTGCCCGCACCACCAGCAGATCTATGCTTCACGCCCACGTAGTTATCGAGACTTACCAATCCGATACTTAGAAACAACTACTGTGTATCGCGATGAAAAGAGCGGCGAACTAGGTGGTTTGTCGCGGGTGCGCTCTATAACCCAAGACGATAGCCATATCTTCTGTACACCCGAACAAATTGAGTCTGTTCTTGGCGAACTCACGACAATTACGAAAGAGTTTTATGACGCGCTCGGCATGAAGCTGCGCGCTCGACTGTCGAAGCGAGATGATTCGGGGGCGTACTTAGGGGAGTTGGCCACCTGGCAGCGCGCTGAGGCGACACTATTGAAGGTTTTACAGCAAAGCGGACTAGAATTCTACGAGGCAGAAGGCGAAGCGGCTTTTTATGGCCCTAAGATCGACTTTATGGCGACCGATGCACTTGGTCGAGAGCACCAGTTGGCTACGCCGCAGCTTGATTTTGTGCAGCCAGAGCGCTTCGAATTGCGCTACATTGACCGAGACGGTGAGGCGAAAGTTCCCGTTATGATCCATTTTGCCTTACTCGGTTCGATTGAACGTTTCTTGTCGGTATACATTGAGCACACGGCCGGTGCATTCCCGCTGTGGCTGGCGCCCGAACAGGTTCGCGTTCTTCCAGTGTCTGATAAGTTCTCAGAATACGGTAAAAAAGTAGCAACTGAGCTTAAGGCTTCTGGAGTGCGGGCAGTGTGTGACGCCGACAATGAGTCGCTTGGTAAGCGCATACGGGCCGCTGAGGCCTTGAAAGTGCCATATATATTGGTAGTAGGTGAGCGCGAGCAAGCCGCCGGAGAGGTGGCTGTACGTAAGCGAGGCGAGGGTGATAAAGGCAGCAAAGCAGCTGCGGAGTTTGCAAAAGATATCACCCATGAAATTAAGTCCAGAAAGATCTAGGCTAGGATGGTAAACCTCCTCCAGGGTAGTAAAGAATTTCCGTATCATGTATCAATTGGTGCGGTGCTTGTAAATGGTGATGGCAAGGTCTGCGTTCATCACTTTGATACGGTTGAGCACGCAGGTCGCAAAGCCAAGGATATTTATATACTTATGCGGGAAACACCTGAAGGCAACGAGTCGCCGGTCCAAACTCTAGTGCGGGGGTTGAAAGAGGAGTTTGGCGCTACGGCATCCGTTCGACACTATATAGGGAGTCTTACTTGCAGTCCTCGACTGCCCAATAATCAGGAAAAGACAACCTTGTACTTCCTGTGTGATGTTATTGATCAGGATGTTTCGCGCAGGGAGAACACCGACATTGAGTTTGAAAGTGTGCTTGAATGGCACGATGTAGACTTCTTAATGACTCGCATGAAGCAGCAGCTTAAAGAAACAGGCTATGAAGATATCGATGAATCAAAAATACTCGAAAGGGCAAAGCAATACATAATCTCATAGCAGTTGTGGGTCCGACGGCGAGCGGAAAGTCCGCATTGGCCATGGAGCTGGCGCAGCAGTTTAATGGCGAGATCATCTGCGCTGATTCACGGACGATTTATCGAGGTTTTGACATCGGTACTGCAAAGCCAACGAAGCAGGATCAGCAGCTTGTGTCTCATCATCTGCTGGACATTTGCGAGCCTGGTGAGGAATTTAGCGTAGCAAGGTTTAAGCAGCTAGCCGAAGAGGCCATGCAAGACATATGGAAACGAGGTAGGGTGGCCTTCTTAGTGGGTGGCAGCGGCATGTACATTGATGCCGTTTTGTTTAACTACAGCTTTCGCACTGGCGAGGTGCATGATTCAGAGGACTACAGCCAGCTTAGCCTTGAGGAGCTACAGCGTCTTGTGCAGCAGCGCTACCCTCAAGGGGCAGAGTCGATTGATCTAAAGAATAGGTTACGACTCGAGCAAATCCTAGAGCGCGGGTTGGCGCATGATAGCGACCGAAGGCAACTAGCTTATGATTGTCTTATACTGGGCCTTAATCCGGATAGACTTTTATTAAAGCAAAAAATAGTCGATAGGGTCGACGTCATGTTGAACAACGGATTTATTCAAGAGGTAAAAGAGCTTTTGAAACGCTATGGTCGGGATTGTCCCCAGCTCAAAATAATTGGCTACAAACACGCCGTTTCCTACCTGGAAGGTGGGATTAGCCTCGAGGAAATGCGCGAACTTTTCGCCCACGATGATTTGGCTCTAGCCAAGCGGCAGGCGACATGGTTTAAGCGCAATCAGGCTATTAATTGGCTTCACAATATGTCTGAGGCTGCAGTGCTCGTCGACAACTATTTGTCGCGTTAGTTGTGTAATTATTTACTCAAAAAGTGTTGGCTTTTGGCTGACTCAAAGCTTATAATGGTAGCTAGATATAGCAAAAAGTGTGCAGCATTGTACACATTATCGAGGTAGAGGACAGCAAAAATGGGCTTCGAACACTTGTTTGGATCAAAGACGCGCGTGAAGCTTTTGAGCTTGTTTTATAACAATCCAGAGCGCCCTTTTTACGTCCGTGAAATTACTCGCAAGGTAAATGAACAAATCAACTCTGTACGTCGTGAGCTGCAGAACTTACTCAACATTGGGATTGTAAAATCGGTTAACCAATCGAATCGACTTTATTACGAGGTGGATCCGCGCTATAAGTTCCACACGCAGCTGCAATCTATATTCCAGCAGATACCTGCAAAGAGTAAAGAAATTAAAGAGACTAAGGAAGAGGATCAGATCCTACGGAAGATTTCGAAGGCCGGGAATGTAAAGGTGTTGTTCCTGACTGGTGCCTTCGTGCGTGGTAGTAATCAAAACGTCGATATATGCATAGTCGGCGACATGAACAAAGCCCAGCTTGCCAAGGTGATTGGTGATATGGAGCAAGAAATGAGCCGGGAGCTTAACTATTGGGCGATGCGAGTTGAGGATTTTGATTACCGACGTAATCTTAACGATCGGTTCCTGATGGACATTCTGGATGCGAAGAAGAAGGTGTTGGTTGATACGCTCGAAGTGTTTGGGGGTAAAAATCAGCACGAGGTGGAGGACGACTCAAGCGATGGGTCATTAGACGGCTCGGGGCGCCCACCGTTTACGGGTGAGCCAACAGAAACCATAAAAGTCGAGGTGCAGGGCTAAATGGCGCAACGCGAGCGAGTAATTGCCGATATATCGCTCCGGTCATACCTGTACTTGCTCGGTGCTTTGGCGGCGGTGGCGTTTTTATGGTTTATTTCTGACATCTTGATTCTGTTATTTGCCAGTATCGTTTTTGCCGCTGCGCTTGATCCGTCCGTTAAGGCGATTCAGAAGTTTAAGGTGCCTCGGGCGGCCGCAGTGGCCCTCATCTACCTGGCATTCATTGCATTTGTGGTCGGTACAGTTTTGCTCATCATACCTACAGTTTCAGCCCAGGTTGATATTATTACTAAGAATTTACCGGTCTACACAGAACGTCTCAAAGAATTCGCACAGCACTGGCCTCAGTTGGAGCAGGTTTATACCAAGCTTACCGAACAGGCATCCAGCCTAGGTGACCAGTTGGTGCGCAATGCGGCTCCCGTTGCCGCCGGCATATTTAGTGGCGCATTAGGCTTTGTTACCTTCTTGGTTTTGACGTTTTATATGCTTTCTGGGGGCAAGCGTATGGCCGTGGCGGCATTTGACTTTATACCTCAGCCGCACCTCAAGAAGCGCTTGATTAACCTTAGTTTGGCAATCTCGACCCGACTGGGCTACTGGTTACGCGGCCAGGCGGTGTTGGGGCTGATTATATTCGTGGCAAGTTTTATTGGTCTCAGCTTGCTAGGTATTGAGTACGCGCTTACGTTGGCAGTGATTGCCGGCATTATGGAGCTGGTGCCACTCGTGGGAGCATATCTTGGTGCCATTCCGGCCGTATTAGTAGGAGTTACAACTTCGCCCGGTAAAGGTTTGGCGGTAGCCTTGCTTTTTCTGGCCATTCAACAGATTGAAGGCCATGTAATCGTTCCGCAGGTTATGAAGCGGGCACTTGGAGTGCCGCCAGTAATTATTCTGTCCGCTGTGCTCATTGGCGGTAAGCTCTTTGGTCTCGTGGGTGTACTCCTAGCAGCACCGGTGGCTGCGACGATTCTGGTGATCGCTGAAGATATCTTACGACAGCCAGATTTCTCGAAAGAATAGCTAAAGTCACTGCCTTACACCCTTGGTTATACCTGTAGCTTTTGCTAAAATGGCTACATGGATATAACATACTCACAAAAAAATGGCGTAAAAATTACTGGTAAGAATGTGGCGGTAGCAATTGATGGCTCGGCTGATACGAAAGCAGACGTGCTGCTGTTTTCTGAGCCACAAAGTGAGCTAAAAAGTCTCACCAGCTTTGACAGCCCTGGTGAATTTGAGGTGAAGGGCTGTATGATCGATGCTCTTAAGGCTGGCGAAGACAAGACAGCCTACCGAGTTGATGTAGAAGAAGTTCGTTTGGGCTACTTGCCGGCATTCCCGGGCCAAGAAGACAAAACAGCCGATGCGCTAAGCGGCTGCGAGGTGTTATTTGTGCCTCTCAGTGGCGAGACAGTAGAGAAGGTAACCAAATTAATTGGTTCGTACGAGCCAAAAATCGTTATCCCAATCCGCTACAGCGATGATGAGCTTAAGGCCTTTTTAGCAGAAATTGGTGCCAAAGATGTGGCTGCGGTCGAGAAGTATAAGTTTCAGCGCAAAGACATCGCAGATGACAAGCAAGAAGTCGTGGTGCTGGCTGGGTAATTCCTGGCTGATTAGTAATTTTTAGAGTAAAAAGTTTACACTAAAAAGAAAAAACCTCCTGATTTAGGAGGTTTTTTGCTCTGGCTGCATGGCAGCTTGCTTTTGGTATTTGTTGAGCGTTCGAATCGTCGAAGCGGCAAGCTTAAGACGAACCTTTTGCCCATCAATAATCAGGGTCTTGGTCTGAAGGTTTGGCTTCCAGTCACGCTTTGTGTGGCGCATAGAGTGGCTTATGTTGTTGCCGAACTGCTTGCCTTTACCTGTGATGTCGCATTTGTATGACATAGTTAATTCCTTTTTCGGCGCGGTACTTATAATTATTTTGCGCTGAAGTAACCTGAATATACTAGCATAATTGGCAAGAGTTTACAAGAGTTTAGGTGGTTTTATGTGATAGGTATTTCGGTTATGATAGATGCATGAATACCGACATCATTACTCTGGTTGGCTATGTGGTTACCTTGGTGATTTCGCTCACCGTGCATGAGTTTGCGCATGCGTGGGCTGGGCACCAACTGGGCGACGTGACAGCCAAAGGTGAAGGCCGTTTAACGCTCAACCCCTTAGCTCACATTGACCCACTTCTTACCTTGGCATTGCCGCTTTTACTGATTATTGCCGGTTCTCCAGTGGTGTTTGGCGCGGCCAAGCCAGTGCCGTTTAATCCGTATGCTGTGCGGCATGGTAAATGGGGTGCGGCGCTTGTGGCAGCTGCTGGCCCACTTAGCAACCTAGTCATGGCTGCCTTCGTAGCACTCTACGTGCGACTTTTTAACTTGCCGAGCGGCGTAGATCAGTTGCTAATCAGCTTTATCCTCGTTAATCTGGGCTTCTTCGTGTTTAATATGCTGCCAATTCCGCCACTGGATGGCTCCAGGGTGCTTTATGCAGCTGCGCCACCTGCTCTGGCAGACGTAATGGATCGAATAGAGCGATTTGGTCTTGCCGGCATTATGCTAATACTCTTCTTGTTCTATCAGTTCTTAGGCCCCTTCATTGCTCGAATAGTCGGTTGGTTGGCCTACCTTTTGCTCGGCACCTCTGTGTTATAATAAACATGTTCTGCGGCTCACGCCCCGAGTGGGTAAGTAACTTTTTCCTGTTAGATAGTTACTTTGGGAGCTTTAGATTACCTCGGCTTGTAAAGCCTGAGTGTTGCGAGCACCCACCTGGATATTTCCGGGAAGAGTTAATGCCCTTGCGGAGCATGCGGAGCGGATTTATTCCTATAACCAAAAAGCCACCTGTAACGGGTGGTTTTTATAATGCAAACTGGTTTTTATAGCTTTCGGATCCGTCGAAGTCTTTTACAGCAATCACTTTAATCTCTTTTTGTAGGCCAAGGAGCTTGCGTAGGCCTTTTATGTAGGTGGTGGGGTCAAATGGGTACAGCCAGAGGCCCTTGGTGTAGTTTACAAAGCCTTGTAGCTTCAGCTGCGATGTGAGGTAGTTGCGAGTGACCTTTTGGCTGTCCGGTATTTCAAATGTCACCATATACCACGTACCATTCCAGCTAGCGGGCTTTGGCACACCTTTCTTACTCAGGGTGTAAAGCTCTAGGTGGCGGATACCTTTGGGTGTAACTTTATATATTTTCTCGTCATCGATTGACCCAACCGAAACAAAGCCTTGCTTGGCTAGCAGGGCGGCAGTATCGATGATACGGCGGCGGCCATTGCTGCCGAATAAGTTCAAAAGGGAACGGGCAGCTGTTAGTTCATCCTCGACGATGACTCGCTTGCCCGCTATGACTTTCAGCACCTCAGCTGATTTGTTGATCCTTGGCACACATTTACTCGTTACATAAGTATTATGTCAAAGCATGAGAGTTATGTAAAGTACTTTTTGGTAGATTTTTGTATCTGTTGGAGTGATATAATGGGGAAGGATCGACTACAGGGTGTGGCGCAGTAGGTAGCGCGTACGGCTGGGGGCCGTGAGGTCGCAGGTTCAAGTCCTGTCACCCTGACCAAGCAATTATTTAGATGCTTAAATATACTTGTTGCAACCTTATTTTCTCGATATAATAACCACAAGCATTATTAATGGAGAAGTAAGGCGGCTTTTCTCCTAAAGCGTCCAGCACAAACAAAAATGGCCGATAAAGCCAAAACACTACTACAAAAACTCCACCTCAAGCCTTCAACTACTTTGAAGGTGAGTAAGAGTGCAGTATTTATTCTGCTTGGACTCATTTCGATTCAGACGGTAGCTGGCGGATTGCTGTGGTATGCCAAGAAGATCAGGGCCAGCGGTGGCATAGTGCAGACCTCTACACTTGTTGCAAGCATACCTGGCTCAAATGGGGCAGCGTTTGGTAATAGCGTCACGGTAGATGCTAGTGGCAATAAGTATGTTATGGAGTGGTTTAGTGGCATTATCCATAAATATAACAGCTCGGGCGTGCAGTTGGTGCAATGGGGTGGTAGAAGTAGCAACTTTCTAAATGAGTATGTCCAGGGACAGTTCTATACTGGTGAGTGGAGTTATGCGATAGCCGCCAGCCCATCTGGCGATATTTATGCCACGAACGTAGACCATATAGAACGATTTACTAATACAGGTACTTCTGTGACAAGCTGGATCTTGCCGGACGGCTATAGAACTATGGGCGGAATAACAGTGGACTCACTTGGCAACGTATACGTAGCCGCTGGACCAAATATCCAAGATCAGCAGTTCGCGCCAAATCAAATTATGAAGTTTGGCCCTAATGGTGGTGCGACATTGGCACGATGGGGAAGCACGGGCAGTGGGGATGGTCAGTTTTTCAACTCAAATCTATCCCTTGCGAGCCTTCAGCTAGCTACTGATAGTTCTAATAATGTTTATGTAGTCGACTCCGGGAATTATAGGGTTCAGAAGTTTAATTCAACAGGTAACTATATAGCGCAGTGGGGGTCGCAGGGGTCAAATGGAAATCAGTTTTTGGGCCCATTTGGAATTGTTGTTACGGCCGATAACAATGTGTACGTTCAAGATGTTGACCAAAATATAGCTGGTGCACAGACCTTGAAGAAATTTACGTCATCAGGTCAATTTTTGGCCCAAGCAGCACTACCCAGCTCACAATCAAGTCTGCTTTATGCTCTGGCGAGTGATGGAGGTAAGTACTTTGTTGCAACAATTCTCGAACCGATTGATGGTAATACATCTGTCGCTAAACTTATCCGTTTGCAAGATACTCTTTCAATAGAGATCACGGCTAATTCCCTGCCAAATGGTGCGGTTGGCCAGGCCTATTCACAGCAGATTAACGTGGCCGATGCGCAGGGTGATGTTGCATATACAACAACTTCAGGTTCTTTGCCTGCTGGGCTAAGCCTGAATAGTTCTACTGGTGCGATTACTGGTACGCCGACTACAGCTGGAACATACTCATTTACCGTCCAGGCCGCTGACAATGAGGCGAGTGACACGCAGGCGTTTGTAATTGTGGTCGATGCTGTAGGTAGGCAGGTTACAACCTTGCAGGTTACAGCAACGAATGAGGATTCGGTAACTATGAAGGGCACTACGAACCTACCGAGCGATGTTTTACAAGCCGGATTTCAGTATGGCCTAGATACCAACTACGGCTCCAGCCTCTCTTATGATCCAGGTAATAACTTTCAAAATTCTTTTTCTTATGAACGTCAAGCTGGCGGATACGGTTCAGGCAATGGTCAAATGAACCAGCCGCTCGATGTGGCGACTGATGCACTAGGAAAAGTCTACGTTGTGGACACCCAGAATAACAGAATCCAGACTTTTACCTTGTCGGGTGAGTACGTTGGGCAATGGGGTAGTGCAGGATCCGGAAACGGTCAGTTCAACACTCCTACTCATGTTACCGTTGGGCAAAATGGCAACATTTATGTACTAGATTACGGCAACCAGAGGGTGCAGGTATTTGACTCGTCAGGCGCCTACATTGCACAGTGGGGCGGGTATGGTTCGGGCAATGGGCAGTTCATCAATCCTCAAGGGGGTATTGATACCGACAGTCAGGGTAATGTGTATGTTGGAGATACAGCGAACAATCGGGTGCAGAAGTTTGACGCAGCAGGGCTGTATCTTGGGCAGTGGGCCGTTACCAACCCCAAAGGATTGGCCGTGAATTCGGTTGACAGCGTTTATGTATCCCAAGGAGGATACAATACAATTAGGAAGTTCAGTTCTACGGGCACCCCTCAAGGAGTTATTGGTGGCACAGGCGGTGGATTATATGGCGCTGGTTCGGCTAACGGTGAGTTTGATGGTGTGTACGGTATTGATATAGATCTCGATACAAATCGCATCTTTGCTGCTGACGAAGGGAACTCTCGAGTTCAGGTGCTTGATGCTGATGGGGTATATATAGCAAAGTTTGGCGCCGCTGGGGCAGGGAATGGCCAGTTTGGAAACGAACGACTAGAAGTCGCTGTTGCCCCAGATGGGACGGTATTTGTCTCGGACGCTGCGAATGATAGAGTTCAGAAATTTGCAGGACCAATACAAGTGTTCACTAACGGGCTAACTTGTAATACAACATATCACTACCGCGCCTTTGCTACAGATACAAACGGGACTGTTTACGGAAATGATGCAGCATTTACAACAAATGCCTGCCCTGACGTCCCGATAAATATTACGAATCTTACGCTGCAAGATGGTATGGAATTGGTTGAGTATCAAGACCTAATAAACGTCGAGAATGCCACTGGTCCCGTAGGGTATTATGTAACGAGCGGTGATCTACCTCCGGGCTTAAGCCTGAATGCGACTACGGGCTACATTAATGGTACGCCAACTACTGCCGGCACATATAATTTCGATGTGACAGTGAGTGATAGTAATTCTCAAGATATCGTTAATTACAATCTTACTATTTTGAACTACACACCTCCTTTGGAAATAACTACAGCGGCGCTTCCTGATGCACAGTTAGTGGACTACTCTTTGACGTATAACGAGTATGTATACACTGCGAATAATCAGGGGAACGTGCAGTTTAGTGTTGTGAGTGGCTCATTGCCTCCCGGTATGGCGCTTGATAGCGGTTCTACTTCCGCTCACTTGCTTGGATTTACGGGCATACCGGTCGCAGGCACCTATACATTTACTATTCAGGCGCAGGATGAAAGAGGGAACGGCATAGGAGGTACAGATACTCAGGAATACACCATTGTAGTACCATCTTTACCAAACATTAACATCACAACTACGACACTAGACAATGGTCGAGTAGGTATACCGTACAATAAGACTATTACCTACGAATGGTATGTGGATCAGCCCACCTTCTCTGTCATATCAGGCTCTTTACCCGATGGCATTTCCCTCACCCTCAATGGTTACCTTCAGGGTACCCCTACGCAAGTCGGTACTTACACATTCACAGTTCAGGCTGATGACGGTTTTAGCTCTGACACTCAAGAACTAACCTTAATCGTTGACCCCGCCCCTCCTGCAATCGTAAATACACCTTTCGTCACCATTACCTCACCATCATCTGGTGCTACCTTCACTGGAGGAACCAGTGTCATAACAGGTACTGGTCCTGCTAACCAAACCATTGCCTTATTCGTAGACAGCAAGCAGATAGGCACAACCACTGCTAACTCACAGGGTATATGGAGCTACACGGCCCAAAATATTGCCACAGGCGAGCATACTCTAGATGCCAAATGGATTCCTGGATCAGAGATAATGTTTATTCCCGGCCTCGACCCCTCGGGGGACTTTGATGTGCTGAAGGTGATTGACAGCGGCTCCGGAGCGATCGTTAAGACAATTACTCTTAATAACAATGGTTTTATCCCAATCAGTGCAACCTTGGCTAAAGATGGTGGCAGTGTATTGGTTTCCGGCCTCAATCAATATTCGGGCAAAGCCGGCATTAAGAATGTTCGGCTAAGTGACATGTCGATAACTACCCTGGAATCAAATCAAGTAGGAAGAGTCTTCGAAGATGTCGTATTGTCTCCGAATGGTGATATCGGTTACGTCGTCGATGCGTCAATATTTAGTTTATCGGCTCAACTTAGGAAGTTTGACGTTAGTACTATGACGTTGGATGCCAGCTACGTTGATTTAGGCGACAAATTTAATGCCTCAACGTTGGTGGGCAATGGTCACTTCATTGTCTTGTCGGACGATGGAACGCAGCTAGCAGTAGCCAATACGGCAGGCGGAGCTAGTTTCACCGTGGTTAACACTAGTGATTTCTCAAGTCAGACAACCCCGCCAATTAGCCCCCAGGTAGGAGGGAATGGTGTAGTAATCACTGGATTTGATAGAAAAGGCAATACAGCTGTATTGTCACTTATGGACACTTTGGGTCCGTCGAATAACTACCTGACAGAAACTTCGAGAGTATTTGTCGTAAATACCGACACTCAAGCCGTGACAAGTATACCGACAGCTGGATCTGTCTGGCTGAGTCTACACATACTAGGAAATGGTGCAACGTATTTGCAGGGTTTTGACAGTAATAATGCTATTGTTGGCAGACTCAATTCGGACAACGTCCTTACATCTACATCGGTTCCATTTGGTGATGTGGGTGCTTATGGCGGGTCGAGCCTTCGCTACCTCATTGGTTCCAATGCGTCTCAAGACAAACTGTATACGGCTCTAAGTGATTCTGATGGAGGTGGTGTGTATGCGAATGTTGTTGAGTGGAACATTACAGGGGCGACTCCTGCATTCGCTAAGCTAATTCGTTTGTCGGGCGTGGCGTCTTATGCTGCAGGTTTTGACTTCCTTGGCAGCATTGTGCCGCCAAAAGACAGCATTACCTTTACAGTTCCCGGCTTGCCCAATGAAGATTGTACCAAGACCAACACCTGTGCATGTCAGCAATTAGGCACTTGCCCCAAGCCATGTGGCAGTGTTGGCGGAACTTGCCCTGTATCATGTACCGCTACCAACTCTTGTCCAGTCACTACGACGACCGGCGGAAACACGACTATACCTAATATAATAAAGACACCGTTCCCATCTGATGCTGCGCCTACCACGAGTAGACTTGGTTGGTTTGATCGCAGCGTGTTGTCACTTGCACGCTTTATTCCTGAACAAGCTGCGATTGGCTTCCCATACCTGCTCTTTATCCTTCTGCTTATCTTTGCCTTATCTCTCTACTATCAAAGTAGTAATGAGATCCGTAAAGATGCCTTAAACAAACAATTCCTCGCTAAACGTAAATCTATTCGTGCCCAGCAAGACAACTTCATAGCCCTGGCCTCACACTACATTAACACCCCCATCACCATCATCCAGGGTGGAGTAGAGAATGAGGGGAGGAAATCGAAATGACCCTTATGCTCGCTCACATAGCTATGGTGGAGTACACTCTAGGCAGGAGTAGTATCATGAAGTTAAGAATCTTAACCCTGGCTTTATTGTTAGCGGCCTATGGCTATTACCTGCAAGGCACAAAAGCAGCAATTGACAGTCAAATAAGTAAAATTTCTGCTATGTATTCGCAGGCTGCAATGTTTTCGCCTGCGACCGGCCAAGTCGATGAAAATGCGGATGTGAGTATAAAAAGTGATCATTCTCTTTCAGGTGTATATAGGGAGGATGTAGGGCGATGAGTCAAAGTATTTTTTCACGCATAATTAGCGGTGAAGAGCCGGGCGAAATAGTGTACGAAGACAGTCTGCACGCCATTTTGCTCAGTCGCGCGCCGCAGCGGCCGGGTCATAGTTTGGTTGTGCCGAAACGCGAAGTTACACGGTTTTATGAAATGGACAGCGAGGCGTATATATCAATGATGCAGCTCGTGCGCGCGTATGCTCAACGACTGAATGAAATTTACAAGCCCAAGGTAGTTGCACTGGAGGTGATGGGCTTGGGTGTCGATCACGTCCATGTTCACGTCGTGCCAATAGAGGACGAACATGACCTGGATCAGGATAGGGCAAAGTTCGTGGGCTTAGAAATAATTCGCCCGGAAGGCAAGAAGATCCGTTCATACCTTGCTCAGCACCCGCTTAGAGAGCTACAATAACTATTATGCTTATCGTTCTATTACTTTCCGTCGTGCAGGGGATTAGTGAATTTTTGCCTATCTCGTCTTCTGCTCATTTGCTAGTTGTGCCTTGGCTTTTTAACCTACAAGATTTAGGCCTTACATTCGATGCAGCCATTCACATCGGTACAGCAATAGCGCTTTTATTATTTTTCTACAAAGATTTCTGGCGACTTGTTAAGGAGAAAAACCCCTTGCTCTGGTACATTGTAGTGGCTTCGGTGCCGGCAGCACTCTTTGGATTCCTCGGTGATAAATGGATTGAATCTGTCTTGCACGAAAGCTCGATAGCACCGCTTGTGGTTGGTTTGGGCATGATTTTGTTCAGCTTTTTGCTGCTTTACATCGACAACACGGCCAAGCTAGAGCACACAAGCAAAGACATAACGCTCAAGGATACGTTAATCATTGGGTTTGCACAGGCTTTAGCATTGATTCCGGGTACATCACGATCAGGAATTACTATGACTGCCGGATTATGGCGCGGGCTAAAGCGCGAAGATGCTGCACGGTTTAGCTTCTTGCTGGCTGCACCAATTAGCCTCGGCGCAGGACTATATAAAACCCTTGGATTGGTTAAAAATCCTAACCCAGATCTGTCTATTTTACAGCTTGTGGTTGGCATCGTCGCGTCCTGCTTGGTGGGCTTGGCTGTCATACGGTGGCTGATACGCTATGTTGGTTCACATAATTTGCGTCTTTTTGTGGTTTATCGGGTAGCATTTGGCGTAATCGTGATCGCCATATGGCTATGGCGGGCTGTTCTATGAAGCTACCAGCCGAAATTAAGGTTTTTTGCGACGGTGGTTCACGCGGTAATCCAGGACCAGCAGCAGCAGGCGTAGTAATAACTACAACAGATGATAAAGTCTTGCTCGAAGTAAATAAATACTTAGGTATACGTACAAATAATTACGCAGAGTATCAAGCGGTTATATTGGCGCTTGAGACAATTTTCGAGCATGGAGTCGAGCAGGCTAATTTTTACCTGGACAGCGAGCTGGTTACGAAGCAGCTCAACGGCGAATACCGCGTGAAGCACCCCGACATGCAGCCACTTTACCTTCGGGTGCAAGAGCTTGTGGGCGTGGTGGGGGCTCACAAAGTGCGTTTTGTCCACGTGCGTAGAGAGTTTAATAAGCTCGCCGATGCACAGGTCAATAAGTGTCTCGACGAGCAGATTTAGACGTCGACAAATAGGCCATATTATGGTAGAATATTGATCTAGCTAGTTAATGTGCGATCGCTCCCTTCCGAGGGAGAGGAAAGTCCGAACAGCATAGAGCAGAGTGGTTGCTAACGGCAACCGGGGGCAACCCTAGGGAAAGTGCCACAGAGACAATACCGCCCCTCACCATTTTGTATAGTTACTGGTTATAGACTTGTTCTGAGCGTAAGTGTATGAAATGGTGAGGGGTAAGGGTGAAAAGAGTGCGGTAAAAGCGCACAGCATGCGTGGGTGACCACGTGTGGAGGTAAACCCCACTTGCTGCAAGACTATGGGCCCAGCCATTTGGCAGAGCTGCTCGCTCTTTATGGGTTTGTCGCACGATCTGCCTTTACCGGCAGACGCGGGCGTTGTTATGACGCATGAGATAGATGATCGCTAGCTTCTTTATCGAAGCAAAACAGAATTCGGCTTATACGTTATCTAGCTAGGCAAAGTGCCCAACCCTAATAGGAGTGTTGGGCTTTTTGTATGCTAGAATAGAGCAAGAAGCAACTATGAAAAAACACAGCGAACTCGCTTTTAGTTTAATACTCGTGCCGATTGATTATCTTATGATGATTCTTGGCTTTGTTGCAGCGTATTTTTATCGAGCCGGCAGCTCTAAGCCGCTTGCCTATAACATTGGTGGCTATACGTACTTAAAATACATCCTCATTTTGCTGCCAATCTGGGTGTTGATCTTTGCAATTTTGGGCTTATACTCGCTCGAAAGTACCCGTCGTCGTATTGATGAGATTGTGAAGGTCTTCATAGCAAGCGCCTGCAGCGTAATGGCCTTGGTAGTCTTGGACTTTTTCAATGCTCAGCCACTTTTTCCTTCGAAAAGTATCGTAATTTATGGCTTTGCCTTTTCCGTCGTGTTAGTTGTGGCGGCACGTTTGCTGGTAAGTGCCATTCAGCGACTGCTGTTTAACTACGGCATTGGTGTGCACCAGGCATTAGTTGTTGGTCCTCAGAAGGTGGTTGCCAATCTGAAAAACGGTCTTGGTAAGGGCTTTGCGCTCGTTAATGACCAGGTTGACATTGGGGACTACCGCAGTGTTGATGTAGAACAGCTTAAAAAAATCCAAGCCCAACATCATCTCGATGAGCTGATCCATGTACAAACGGGCGGTAATAGAGACGTTGAGATAATTGGTTTTTGTGAGAGTCGACAAATTGCCTATCGATTTGTGCCGAGCATTGTAGGCTTGTTGAATGCTAACGTCCAAACATCGCTTTACGGCGGGGTTCCAGTGCTGGAGATACGTACAACTCCACTAGAAGGTTGGGGTAGAATTGTAAAAAGAATAATTGATGTGATTATTGCAACGTTTGGCCTCATTGTACTGAGTCCGCTGTTTGCCGTACTCGCTATTTTAACCAAGATAATCGATCCGGGTCCAATTTTTTACCCTCATCGACGCTTAGCTCGCAATGGTAAAAAGATTAACATTTATAAGTTCCGTTCTATGAAGGCTGAGTATTCGGATGGTGGAAAGTTTGCCCACAAGAGCCCTGAAGAAATTTTGGCAAGCTTTGGTGATCCAAAGATTGTCGAGGAGTTTCGTAAGACGCAGAAAGTTAAGAATGACCCAAGGGTTAGTGTAATTGGTAAGTTTACGCGCAAAACCAGCATTGATGAATTACCGCAGCTGTTCAATGTGCTTAAAGGTGATTTAAGCTTAGTCGGCCCGAGGCCAATTATCGAGGCGGAGCTCGAACGATATGGAGAAATGGGCGGCAAGTTTTTGCACGTTAAACCTGGTTTAACCGGCCTCTGGCAGGTCTCTGGTCGTAATGATGTGGGTTACAAGGAGCGGGTTGAGCTTGATATATATTATGTAGAAAACTGGAGCTTATGGCTGGACTTGGTGATTTTATGGCGAACAATTGGGGTGGTGGTACGTGGCCGGGGCTACTAAAAAAATCCGTGTAGCCATTGTGCACGATTGGCTCACCAACATCGGTGGGGCCGAAAGAGTCGTGGAGTCGCTCCTAAAGGCGTATCCAGATGCAGACCTGTACACGAGCGTCTATAATGAGGAAAAATTACCGCAGTTTAAAGGTAAAGTAAGGACATCTTTCTTGCAGCATTGGCCTTTGGCGAAGCGCAAGCATCAGCTATTTCCTGTACTCAGAACTTTGGCCTTTGAAAGCTTTGATTTTTCTAACTATGACGTGGTTATATCTAGCAGCAGTGCTGAAGCCAAGGGTATAATAACCCCCACCGAAATTACGCATATTTCCTATATACATACTCCGGTGCGATACTATTGGAGCAATTACGATCAATACCTCAAAGACCCTGGTTTTGGTTTACTAAACTCGCTTGTGCGTGCCATTACGCCGTTTTTTGTGCGTAAGATGCGGCGCTGGGACTATGCTGCTGCCCAGCGACCTGACGTACTTGTGGCAAACTCTCAAACTGTCGCCGAGCGTATTAAAAAATACTACAAGCGGGAGGCAAAAGTTATTTTCCCACCAGTAGACACAAAGCGTTTTCAACTGCAAAGCGCCAAAGATGGCGACTACTTTTTGGTCGTTTCGCGACTTGTTCCTTATAAACGATTCGATTTAGCAGTCCAGGCTTGTAGTGAATTAGGGGTGAAGCTTATTGTGGCTGGCACTGGGCCGGAGTTAGCCCGACTGAAAAAGCTAGCTGGCCCAACTATCGAATTTAGGGGTCAGCAGAGCGATGAGGAAATTACAGAGTTGTTTGAAGGCTGCAAGGGATTTATATTTCCGGGAGAAGAGGACTTTGGCATTACGCCCGTAGAGGCCATGGCGTGTGGTAAACCGGTGATTGCTTATGGTAAAGGTGGCGCTGCAGAGAGTGTAATACACGGCAAGACTGGCGTACATTTTCAAACGCAGACCGTAGCCAGCTTAAAACAAGCTATCGAGGATTTTAATAGTACTAATTGGGAATCATCTGTCATTCGCAAGAGAGCAGAGGAGTTTAGCGAAGAAAGATTTATTGATGAAATTAAAGCGACAGTCGAAGCGCAGCTCAAAAAGCAATAAGCTAGGTAAATATCTTCTCGTGGCCGCGCTGTGTCTCGTAGCAGTTGTGATGGGCGGTAAAATTATTAGTTTTGTTGAGAAAAAAACTACAAAAGCTGCCAATCTAGCAGATATTGTCAGCTATCTAGGAGGCAGCAAGGGTCAAACCCGCACGCTCATACTGTTTAGTAACAATGCCGAAATGCGCTATGGCGGCGGTTTTATTGGGTCGGTCGGGTATTTAGAAGCAAAAAGTACTGGTAAAGTTTCGGTCGACCCCATTCATAGTGTCTATTATTATGACCATCGGCTGCCAATTGATGACAGTAGGCTGGAAGGGGCGACTCCTGAGCTGATTCTGATGCCAAAAATCTATCTGCGTGACAGCGGGGTTGATTTGGACTGGAAATCTAATGCTCGTCGCGCCGCAAAACTGTTTGAATTGGAGTCAGGAAAGAAAGTTGATAATGTTGTAATGCTTACACCAAATGTTGTCCGGCAACTCCTTGGCATAACTGGTCCTATCTACTTAAGTGACTATAAATTGACCGTCACTCAAGATAACTTTTTAAGCAAAGTTCAGCTAGAAGTAGAGAGTGGCACGGATAAGCAGGCCGGCAAAGATCCGAAGACTATTTTAGGAGTATTGGCTAACCAGCTTTTACTTCGGTTGGTTGAATCGGGTAACATTGCCCAAGCCGATGATTATTACCGTTTGACAAAAAGCATGATTCAACAAAAGCAACTGGCAATTTATAGCAAGAACGGCAGTATGCAGCGCAAGCTGGAAAGTTTGGATATGGATGGTGGTCTAGCACCGGCAGAGGGAAATTATTTGATGGTAGCCGAAGCTAATATGGGTGTAAACAAAAGTAGCCCATTCATACAACAAGATGTGTCGCAGAAAGTAATTGTAGATTCTGCAACTGGCAAGGCACGGGTAGAGCTCACAGTTCGGCGACAACACAATGGCCAGTATTTGCATCAGTACGTTGACCCACATGATGGTCAGACAAAATGGCTGGTGGGTGATAATGCGAGCTTCGTAAAAATAGCCGTGCCCGCTGGATCAAAGGTTATTAGTAGCTCTCAGGAGCTTTCGCGCCCCAGCTACAACGAATCTGGCAGGACAGTCTATACCTACTTCGCGTCGATCGCGCCCGGACAAGCACATGAGTTTAAGATCTCATATAGTTTGCCCTTTCGATATGATGTATCTGGCGATGTTGTAATAAGAGGCATGGTCGAGAAGCCAATCGGTAGTTTTAACCAGAATATTCAGCAGCAGGTTGAATTTGAGGGGGCGAAGTATGGCGCGAAGCGCGGGAGTTTGGTCCAGGGTGTGCAGCAGGGCGACGCTATTTACGAAGCAGTTTTTGGTCGGTCTAATGGGCTAAGGGGTTTGTAGTCAGCTAGCGCACTGCATATATAAGCAAAAACCTCGGTGAGAACCCGAGGTTTTTGCCACTCATTGCACCATGAGGGAGGAATGTTATTTTTCGCTAGCTTTTACGACCGCCGTGAAGGCTTTTGGCTGGTTTACCGCTAGTTCGGCCAGTACTTTACGGTTTAGCTTTACTTGCGCTTTACTGAGCTGTGAAATGAGCTGAGAATAAGTAATGCCATTTTGCTTGGCAGCGGCGCTGATTCTGGTGATCCAGAGGCTTCGCATGTCGCGCTTAAGGTTACGTCGATCACGATATTGGTAGGAAAGTGCTTTAAGAACTGCTTCGTGTGCTTTACGGTACGACGAAGTTCGCGCATGGCTCATGCCCTTGGCGGCTTTTAATACCTTTTTGTGTCGTTTTCTGGCTGTTACGCCTCGTTTTACTCTCATTTGTTATAACCCCAGCATTTTCTTGATGTTTTTACTGTCACCTAAGCTAACCCCGTGTTCCAGGGTGAATGATCTTTTGCGACTCGCTGACTTAATAGTTAGCTTATGGGCACGAGTAGCTTTACGGCGAAGGATTTTTCCACCACCAGTGACCTTAACTCGCTTACTCATAGTTTTATTCGTTTTTAGCTTGGGCATCTTTTCTCCTTGCTATCACCATCGAGAGTTCGCGACCTGATAGGCTCGGTTCCTGCTCTTTGACGGCGATTTCTGCAATCTGGTTGTAGAAATCGTCTAGAATAGCTCTTCCTAGTTCTGGGTGAGTGATCTCTCTGCCCTTAAAACGTAGGTTTACTTTTACTTTATTGCCTTGCTCAAGGAATTTTACAGCCGCTTTTTGCTTGACACTAATGTCGTGAACGCCAGTCTTGAGTCCGAGGCGGACTTGCTTAACTTCAACGTTCTTTTGATTGCGTCGGCTTTTTTGCAGCTGCTTCTCTTGTTCGTACCGATACTTGCCCCAATCTAGTAGTTTTACTACTGGGGGATCGGCGTTTGGAGATACTTCGGCTAGGTCTAGTCCTTTTTCCTCTGCAGTAGTAAGGGCCTCTCGAATAGAGACTACCCCTAGCTGCTGTGAATCGGAGTCGAGCAATCTAACTGTTGGTGCAGTTATCTCGTGATTCAGCCGAATTCTTCCTTTTATAAGAGATCTCCTTAAAGCTCAAAAGCTATGTTAACATTTCTTGGTCAGTAAATCAATACAATTTATGCTAAAGCGCTGCTTTTTGCTTGGACGATAAACTGCTGTGTTTTAGTAAGTTTTTCTATCTTGATGTCGTTTCTTAGTTGAACAATACCCTGAAGCAGTAAAGGCGCTTCAAGTGACAGCTTGGCGCTATTCGCTTTCAGCTTCAAGATCGATTGGTGCGATGGCGCAATAATCTTTGTTGCCAAATCTAAGCGCTGCCTGGCTTCTTTTTTATGCCGCTCGGCAATTGAAAGAATTCTAGCTTCTATGCAGAAGGCTTTGGGCTGCATCTGTCTGTCGGCGTCATGCTGGAGATTGGTGATGCGCCATGATGCGCGCGGAACGCTCAGTTCAAGCCGAGCATCTAGTCTTACTACGCTGTTAATTGCGGACGAAGGGGCGTCTGTATCGCTTTGTATAGGCTGCAATTCGCACTCCGATAAAATGGTAAAGTCCTCAACACGCAACAAGGGCATTGCAGCTCGCTTTGCTTTTAATAATGCATCGCATGCTTGCTTCCAGTTTGTATAACCAAGCAGGGTGGAGCTCGGAGTCTCATTTTTTAGCGGGATATAGCCCAAAGCGATATCACGCTGATCATCAAGCAGGGCAGTAATAGCCGTATCAAGGCTAAAGTCATCTCCAATCACGACAATCGTTGGCTTCGTATGCATAGCGGCGGTTTTTTGAACCTGCTCGACAATTTGTTGGGGGCTTTTCAGGTCATATTGCTGGCCGGCAATATGACTTGCCTTTATCCAGGCTTGAATTTTTGCTAGCTGTGCTCCAGAAGTTACTTTGGCTGCTCGGGAATCCAATAGGTAGTGGTGCATTATTTTGTTGTAATCCTTACATCTTTTAGTGTGCTACCGGGTTGAACATCAACTTTTTCGGCAACTATAGTCACTTGATTGAGTTTTGAACCGCCCTGAACAACAGCAGTGTCTTTGGCAGAAACCTTGCCACTCATAGCTCCCTGTATGTGGGTGACTCGGGAGGAAACATTCCCGTTAAAAATAGCATTCGGGCCAATCGTAATATGCCCATCGCTCGCAACATTACCCGAGAAAGTGCTGTCGATAACGATATCTTCTTCACTGGCATAATTGCCCTTCGCGGCAATTGGCTGCAGAATGTAGAGCTCATTCTCTGCAAGACTGGTTTTTTGGCGTACCTTTTTGAAATTATGTAGTAATTGAGACAACATTACCTTATTCGTCTCGGTTTGTCATAGCTTTTTGAATGGCTCGAACTTCTTCATCGGAAAGGTGGTGTTTGCTTTTTCCTTCGTTGATTTCTTTGGCATAAAGGCGCGCGCCGGTTCGTGAATGGATTGCCGACAAGACAAAGCCATCTAAGTGGCGATTAAGAGCTGCTAGGCAGAAGCTCTGGTCTCCACCTTTGTCGTTAAATGGGTTAAAGCGTACCATGCCTACCCTCGTTAAGCCGCGCGAGCTCAGTTTATGGAGGCTTGCGCTGAAGGTTGCAAGCTCATCAAGCTTGTGGGCAGTCTCTTTTACTTCAAGATCATACTTTTTTAAGAGCTGCTCAATTGATTTTGGGTCTTGTTTGTCAAAAAACACTCCATAGGACTTCTTAAGTGCAAAAATTTGCGCCAAGCAGTAGGCGGCAGTCAAAACAGATATAAGGCTTATGACAATTAGAATGATGTCCACAAAATCTCGACTTTACAGTCCTACCATTATAGCGAGAACATGGTACTATTGGCAACGAGAATCAGATGGTACAATAATAGGTGATAGTGAGGAGTGAAGGATATGGCAAAGAAAAAGAAGCGAAACCGAAAAAGATCTACGTATAAACAGCAGCCAAGTACAGTTCGACGGTCCGAGAATAATCAGGAAGTACAACAAGAAAGCCCTGTGGCAGTAGGTTCTCAGACAGCTGCGCCTAATCAAGTTAAGCAAGCGAAAACTAATGTTCAGGCTAAAGTTGAGAAGAAAGTTGACGATGAGGTTGGAGACAGGGCACGCCGGGAAGTTCGTCACTCACTTCTTATTGCTGCGGCCGTGATGGCTGGCTTGATTGGTCTATGGTGCTTGTTTAGCTTTACGAGTCTAGGACGCGAAGTTTATAAATTGTTCCTCATCAAATAGACTTAGCAAGCTGTAGGCTGCAGGTTAGAGCCGGTATTGCAGCGCTTCGGCAAAGTGTGTTTGTTGGATAGACTGGCTGTCGGCTAAATCTGCAATTGTGCGACTAACCTTTAATATCCGCATATATGATCGGGCAGAAAGCGACAGCTTACGAACTGCTTGGTCTGCCAGCGCCTGGGTTGCAGAGTCAAGTTGGCAGAAATCTTTGATGTGTTTGTTGGTAAGACCACTGTTTGCCATAACATGACCATTGGTTTGTCGCATTTGTTGACGCTTGCGAGCTTGCATGACGCGGAGTTTCACTTCTTTGCTAGATTCACCACGCTTTTGCTCGAGTAGCTCGGGGCTTTCTATCCGACTCATTTGAACCTTTAGGTCAATCCTATCCAGCAGGGGGCCAGAAACCTTGTTTTGGTAACGATTAATTTGGTTCGGGCTACACTGGCAGGTGGTTGATGGATCGCCGGCGTAGCCACATGGGCATGGGTTCTGGGTTGCTACAAGCATGAAATTTGCCGGGAATTGATATGTGGCCTGGGCTCGAGCAATGCTTACCACGCCATCTTCGATCGGTTGACGTAGTACCTCTAGAACGTGGCGAGGAAATTCTGGCAACTCATCAAGGAATAGTACGCCGTGGTGGGCGAGGCTGATTTCTCCAGGTTTTGGCCACTGGCCGCCGCCGGTAAGTGCTATGCTGCTTGCCGTGTGATGTGGTGATCGAAACGGCCGTGCAGTTACAAGCTCCTCACTCGGGCTGCATAAGCCATGTATACGGGTTACATCTATCATTTCCTGATACGTTAAGTCAGGTAAGATTCCGGCAATTGCTTTTGCCAACATCGTTTTTCCTGAACCTGGCGGGCCTGATAATAAGATGTTGTGTCCACCGGCTGCGGCTATTTCAGCAGCTCTTTTGGCATGCTCTTGGCCATAGATGTCTGCTAGATCGATTTCATGTACTCTGGACTCTGGGTTGTGGCTTACACCTCGAGAGGTGGCTGGTATACATACTTCCCCTATGAGATGCAAGTAAAGCTGTTGAAGATTCTTAACCGGATAAATATCGATATCATTAATAAGCGCAGCACTGTTGGCGTTCTGGTGGGGTACAAAAATCTGCTTGAAGCCTCTGGTCGCCGCAGCTTGTGCTGCAGCCAAACAACCCGAGACGCCACGGGTTGTGCCATCGAGCGCCAGTTCGCCATAAAAGATTGTTTCTGAAAGGTCGGTTGAAATTTGACCAGATGACACCAAGATTGCAATGGCGATACCTAGGTCAAAGGCGCTGCCGGTTTTGGGTAAATCGGCTGGAGCTAAGTTAACTGTTAGCCGCTTGGGCGGGAAGTTGAGTCCTGAGTTCTTGATGGCGCTCCGAACTCGCTCTTTTGATTCCTCAACGGCTTTATTGGCCAGTCCAACCACTGTAAAGCCGGGTAGGCCATTGCTCATGTCGGATTCGATATCGATTATTTGGGCGTCAAGCCCAATGTGGGCCACGCTTCGAACTGTCGCCAGCATAAAAACCTCCTTTTGAAAGGAGAATAACGAATGAAAACCGAACTGTCAACACTATCTTTATTGGCTTTTATACCACCTTGCAGCGTCTTCTGGAGATATGGTATTTATCATGACGCCGGTAGAAACTTCAAGGCCGCCCAGGGGGCTGACCACATTGCGTCCATATATTTTCATAACACAGCGCTGGTTGGGGGAAAGCGCGTTTTCAATAAAATAATTGTAGTTTATTCCAAATTTGTTGAGTTTATGTAGAAGTTTTAACAACGTATCTGCAAAACTTTTAATTTCTTTTTTGTTTAATTCCTCAAAGCTCATAATCTGTCGCTTTGGGATTATCCAGGTTTCGAGCGACCATTGCGAAGCATACGGGGCAATACACAGAAGCTCATCGCTATCAAAAATAACTCGCTGTTTTTGCTTGAGTTCATAAGCAATAATGTCGTCGAATGGATGGCTATGCTGTTTAGAGGCATAAGTATCGGCGACTCTTGCCTTTTCTTGCAGGTGAGGCGGCACAATTGGGAGAGCAAAAATCTGTGTGTGGGCATGGGCAAGAGAGGCGCCAGCATGGTGACCATCATTCTTAAATATCTGTACGTATTGAATATGAGGTACTCTCTTTAAGGCGCTAAGGCGCTTTTGAAACATCATGAGTACGTCCTCGGTAGATTCTAAGCTTAGCTTGCCCGGAGGCATATTACTAAGCGGCGTGTCTACAACGATCTCTTGCTGGCCATAGGCCTTAACGTTATCCAGGGTGATGGCGGGAAATTTGTTCTTTACTACGCGGACAGGCCAGCCACCAAGTGGTGATTTTAGCTCGTCTATAAGGCCTTGTTCGTCCAAATGGGGGCTCGAAGCCGTTTCAATGAGCGGATGGTCGTTGCCCCGAAAATCAAATGGACGGTTATGGCGCTTGGGGGCAATAATCACGTATTCGTCATAAATGTAATCTCGCCGTATTTCGGCTTCGGTATCGGTAATTGTCAGGCCGATCGAGCTTTCTTTTGCTGGCTTACGGTCTTTAGGGGGTGTGCTTTTGCTGAGGGCTGGCTGGGTCTGGTTTGATTTTGGTGCATTTTGTGGCACGGAAACAGAAGCCCCTGACTTTTTGTGTAATGAATTAGCCTTTTTCCCGCGCAATGTTGCTCCGCCCAAGTTCAATTACCCTAATGATAGCAGCTTACTTCTTATGTTTAAAGGTTATGGCTGCGCTTCTCGATGACTTCTTTATACATTTCTATCAGTTGTTTGGCTTGATTGGTGCCTGAGTAGTTCTGGGCAAGCTCAAGGCTTTTTACGCCGAATTGCTCAATCAGTCGAGGGTGCTTGAGGAGCTTTAGACATTTATGAGCAAAGTCTCTGGGATGGTTGCGGGCATGGAGGCCATTATGGTTGTTTTGAGTAAGCTCGGAGATCTTGTTGTCGACAAACACAACTGGTTTGCTCTGCGCGCAGGCTTCGTTAATGACAAGCCCTTGAGTGTCGGTGATAGAAGGGAATACAAACACATCACAGCTACGTAGAGCGCCTATGACCTGCGTTCGGTTTAGTCCGCCGGTAAAGATGACAGAATTATCTAATCCAAGCTCTTGAGCAAGCCCGTTCAGTCGCTCGCGTTCTTCTTCGCCTGGCCCAGCGAGAACAAGCTTCGCATTAGGCTCTTTATGGAGAATATGCGGCAAACTGCGAACCAGAAGTTCTAGATTTTTTTCTTGGCCAATACGACCAAGGTAGAGCAAAACGCGCGCTGTCTTATCAAGGTCATATTGCTTACGCAGGTCATAGTCGCTTTTACTCTTGGTCTCGGCTAGGTCTATACCTGTCGGCAGCACTTTGATAGGGGCTGGTGTGTGGTATTTATGCAGAAGTCGTTCGATTTTACGCGATGGCGCAATAACTAGGTCAAAGTTCTGGTGAAGGGCGTTTAGGGTTTCGCGAATAAGCTTGCTGCTCCAGCTAACGTTGTCCTCGCTGTTGCGCATGGATGCAATACGGTCACGTAACCCAACTGGCGCATTCAAAATCAATGGCCCGACAAGGGTGCCCACCACAAAACCACCCAAGAGGCGCTTATATATCTTGGCGTATTGTTCGATGTCGGTGTGGTAGGTGGTGATGAGCGGTATGTTGTCAGCAATAGCAATGCGCGCACCCATAAAGCCAATTGGTGTAGGAGTGTGAACATGGATTACATCGAGGTTATAGGAGCGAATCAGCCGTGCGTTAGCTGGAGTCCAGGGCATTGTGTCGCGATGATCAGGGTGGAATATGCTTTTAACTGAGCGAAAACGAATGATATTGGCAGGTTCATGGGTGACTTTTTTTGCTGGAGCAGGGCAGAATATAAAAACTTCGTGACCAAGCTTTTCTAGCTCGCGCGCAAAGATATCAATTGAAACACTTACGCCGTCAATCAGCGGGAAGTATCGGTCGGTAAAAAAGCCTATCTTCATGGCAGGAGTTTCTTATAAATTGCTTCGTAGGTGTCGAACATGACGTCGGTAGAGTGGCTGGTTTGGACAATTTTTAGACTTTCTTTGCCAAACGATGTTCTTTTTACATCATCTCTCAACAGGTCAATAAGCCGTTTTGCCAGCTCTTGATGTTGGTTTTCGCTAAATAAATAGCCATTTTCGCCATCATGCACAAGTTCTTTAAGGGCCGCTACGTCAACTGCGACAACAGGGCGAGCTGTCGCCATGGCTTCTAGCGTAACAATGCTCTGAAGCTCTGCCGGTGAGCTAATCACGAAGATGTCGCATAGGTTATAAAACAATGGCTTGTCGCTTTCATCGATGTAGCCCGTGAAGGTTACCGACTTTTCGATACGCAGTGACTTGGTAAGCTTTTTTAGGTTATCCATTTCTTTGCCGAAGCCAACAATCATCAGGTGGCACTTGTTGTTCTTCAGTACCTCTGGCATGGCGCGTAGAATGATGTCGATTCGCTTCTCGCCATCCACTCTGCCTAAGTAGAGTAATACTGGCAGGTTTGGTAGGCCATATTTCTTCTTCAAAGCTGAAGCGTCCAGGCCTGGTTTGAACACACCCAGGTCTATGCCGTTACTGACCGGTTGCAAAGGTTTTGTAACACCGAATTTTTCTAGAAATTCGGTTGCCGTTGGGGTGGGTGAGGTGACAAAATCACAGCGATTATGGAACCAGACCAAGTACTTCCAGACGATCTTGTAGAGAGCGGCATACAAAAACTTTGTCCACTTCAGATTGAGCAAGATGTTTTCGGGCATTAAGTGGTTTGTAGCAACAATAGGTATGCCATGCTTGCGGGCGTAGCGTTGCGCAGTCAGGCCGAGAAGGCCGGGGTTGTGAATGTGGATTACATCTGGTTTAGTCGCCTTGAAAATCTTCTTGGTATGCATTGCTGGCCAAAAGCTAACCTTGTACTTACGGTTAAATATCAGCGTTATGGCTCGTTCGCGATAGATCGTAGTTTTACCATCCGGTTCGGTGTAGTTGGAGAAGTTCTTGGCTGGAGCCCAAATCGACACCTTATGACCCTTGTCGGCTAGACCAAGCGCCAGGCGTCGCTCAAACAAAGCACCGCCGTCTGCATTGGGCCAGTATGATTCGGTTACGAGCAGGATGTTCATAATGATTATTATGGCTGTTTTCGAGGCATCTGCCTAGTCTTTATGACACTAAAACACTAGCGTTTTAGCTTAAAATAAGGTATAATTGTGTTATGGGGCTGATCAGCTTCGACGTTGGAATCTTGAAATATAACTGCAGGTCGCCTAATCGACGTTACAGATTAAACCCAATAAGTGTAAACACACTCGTTAGCAAAGTAAAAGCTGCTTTTCGCATGCCAAGCTTTGCGCCAGCTTTCGCTTAATTGATGAAAGCCGTTTTCGTAGCTGACGTCAGATACGCTACAAGACGTCACTTTATCTGACTGCCTAATGGTCGTTCTGTCCGATTGTTGTTAAGACAAAGAACAGAAAAGTGTTGCGTGCGTTTCGCTTACTTATAGCGCGCAAACCTTTTGAAACAAAGCTCAAGTAAGCTAAGCCTGTAGTAGGTTATATAGATGGACTAGCGGACCAGGGTGCGATTCCCTGCAGCTCCACCAGTAATTTTCTATAAAAGACCCCCTAAGCTTCCGTGGGGGTCTTTTATATTTGTATTTGTAATGTAGAAATTACAACATGCATTAACAGGTTGGGGGCGTGAAAAATTGGGATCGAATATGAATTGTGTTCAATTAGCAGAAAATGATAATTTTTCTCCTGGACTTATCCTGTTGGGAAGGCTAAAATATACATAAGCATTATTAACAGGGAATAGATGGTGGCTTTTCTCCTGTAAAAGAGATACCATCAAAAACAAAACAACCCATGGCCGATAAAGCCAAATTATTACTACAAAGATTCCATCTCAAACCTTCTACTACCCTGAAGGTGAGTAAAGGTGCGGTTTTTGTACTCCTTGCCATGATTTCTATTCAGACCGTAGCGGGCGGCTTATTGTGGTATGCAAAGCAAATCAGGGCGGCGAGTGGCCTGCAACATGTGAAGAGCTACGCTGAAGGTGATGGGTCGGGTAAAATTATCGCGGCTGATAGTCAAAATAACTTTTACGTTTTTGACTTAAGTGATTATGTAGTTAAGAAATATGATGCTGGCGGCAACTTACTTGGTCAAGTAGGTGCTTCGGGGAGCGACCCAGGGCAGTATGCAAATGTAAGCGGCATGGCAACCGATAGCTCAGGCAACCTATATGTTTTAGATTCTGGCAACAATCGAGTTATCAAGTATAGTTCAAATGGTAGCTACAGCGGCACTAGTTGGGGGAGTTATGGTACGGGGGATGGTGAATTTGGCTCGTTGGGGTCAATTGCGATTAGCTCCGCTGATGACATCTATATAGTCGATGCAGGCAACAGTCGCATCCAGAGGTTTAATTCTTCTGGTGGTTTTGTAAATAAGTGGGGTTCGGCAGGCTCTGGCGCAGGGCAGTTTAATTACCCATACGGGATTACCACCGATTCTACAGGTTCGGTATATGTGTCGGAAGGTTTTTCTGGTCGTGTGCAGAAGTTTGGTGCAGCTGGGGGGGCACCTACGGCCACTTGGACGCCAGGAGGGTGGGGTGGTTATATGGCGCGTGGCCCAGGAGATGTAATTTATGTAACTAGCTTGGGTGGCCTCGTAATAAGGAGTTATAATACCAGCGGAATCTTGCAGAACAGTTGGGGAGGAAGTGGCGGTGGTGCCGGAACATTTAGCGGTCCGTACCTCGATGGGACCCTAGCCCTAGATACGTCTGGGAATGTTTACGTGGCTGATTATGGTAATGCGCATATCCAAAAGTTCACTGCTGCAGGATCATATGTAGGTGTCTATATTGGTCGTGGTAAGGCAAGCGGCGTGCAGGATGTGGCAACAGACGGTTCTGGTGGTAACATTTACCAGGTAGGCAATGGCTACCTGCGTAAGATTCGGCGTTCTGATGGTAAGCTAGTCTTCTCTACAAGCATTACAGGGAGTTCTGTAGATGTATCTCCTGACGGCAACTATGTATATGTACTTGCCTCAGGCTGGGCTGATCCAAATGCACGGGTTACAAAGCTTACATCTTCAGGCACAGTGGTGACACAATGGGGTACTTTTGGTGAGGCAGAAAACCAGTTCAAGGGGGCAGAGGCACTTGCCGTTGGTGAAGATGGCAGCGTGTATGTGGCGGACACAGCCAACCACCGTATTCAAAAGTTCGATGCGAACGGAAGCTTCTTGCTCATGTGGGGCTGGGGTGTTCAAAATGGCACAGCTGAGTTTCAAACCTGCACTTCTGGCTGTCAAACTGGTATAGCAGGTAACGGCGACGGGCAATTCGACATGACCGACTGGTATGGTACAGGCCCCAACCGAGGCCTCGATGTCGACAGCCAAGGGAACGTTTATGTAGCGGACATGCATAACGCCCGAATCCAAAAATTCAGTTCTACAGGGTCATTTTTTGGTAAATGGGGTTCATTTAGTGATGCCCAGGGCGGCTTTAAATATCCCTATGCCATATCAATTGATTCTCAAGATAATATTTACGTATCTTGTATTCTTGGGGCGGGTGAGCGGATTCAGCGCTTTAATTCAAATATGCAGTTTGTGTCAGAATTTACAACAGCAGGTAATTTAGTCCTTTCTAACCCTCAGGGGATTGCCGTTGATGAACAAGGCCACTTATATGTAGCAGACACTTCAAACAATCGAATCCAGCAATTTAAATACAATTTCTGGTTATCAATATCTAATACAGGAGGCGGTGATGGCGTGACCGGCCAGCCATACACAAGCACAGTAGGTATAGACGATCCTCAGGGTCCCACAACGTTCACTGTGACGAGCGGTAGTTTGCCGCCCGGCCTCTCCCTCAATAGTTCGACCGGCGTAATTAGTGGTACCCCTACTTTGGCTGGCCAGTATACCTCATATATAACCGTCAGTGATGGCCAGACTTCTGCAGTTACACCAGGCACTACAATTACGATTACTGACCCTCCTCCTGCACCACTCGCGTTTTCTTCTGCTCCGCTGCCCCATGCAAGAGTTGGCCGCTCGTACTCCCAGCACGTCGACTTAAACAATGTAGTGGGGACGGCGCATTATGAATTAATCAATGCACAACCTTGGAATTCTGGCCTCAGCTTTAATCCTCAGACGGGGATGATTACTGGAACACCTAATTCAAACAGTCCTACAGTGAGGTTCTCCTTGGAAGCATATGACGATAGATGGTGGGTTACAAGCACTACAGTCACCGTCACTATAGAATCCGCACATACTGTTACAACGCTGCCAGCCACAGGTTTAGAGGATACAATTACGGGCATAAAGGCGGTTTTAAATGGTGCCACCAACTATCCGGACGAGATAACAAATCGAGGTTTTGAATATGGCCTCGATACGAATTATGGCAATACAGTTGTTGATAATACAGCAAATTCTAGCTACAAAGCTGCTCAGACTTGGAATACAGTTGCGAGCGGCACCACCATGTCAAATGCCAATGAGAGTATGACAATGGATGCAGGTGGGAATAGTTATATCGTCGATTCGTTTAATAGTCGTATACTCAAGTATTCTAAGACCGGCGTTCTTCTCGCAACTTGGGGGTCAGCAGGAACGGGACAAGTAGAATTTAACGCCCCAGCTGATATTGCTATTGGACCGAGTGGCAACTTCTACGTGGTCGATGCAGGCAATAATCGAGTGCAAATTTTAAACTCATCTGGGTTGTATGTTGGTGAATTCGCCCTGCCTTCAGAGGGAGGGAAAGCTATTGCAGTAGACTCGCAAGAGCACATCTACGTAAGTGGCGATGAGTGGAGTGGGCCTTGGTACTTGAGGGAGGGCAGGCCATATATCCGAAAATATGATTCTCAAGGCAACTTGCTACTAGATTGGGGCACGGAAGGTACCGGAGACTCTCAGTTTAGGGTGACTGCTCCGCATGATCTTGCTATTGATGGCAATGATGATCTGTATGCTGCAGACATGTATAACAATAGCGTTAAGAAATTCGATAGCAATGGTAGTTTTATCTTGAAGATTGGCGGAATGGGCCCATATATATATGGAGCAGGTCAGAGTAATGGGGAGTTTGATCATCCCGCCTCATTGGCTGTTGATGCGAATAACAATGTATTTGTAGGTGACTATAGCTGGAGAATTCAAAAGTTTGGCATCTCTGGTGTATTTAAATCCAGCTCGCATATTGCAAATGGTGGCTTGTCTTTTGATGTGGATGCTGAAGAGAATCTCTTTGTGGCTACTTGGGGTAATCCAAATCAACTTATCAAATATTCCTCAGGTATTGAATCCGCTATCTCAGGCCTAGTATGTGGCAACACTTATCACTACCGTGCCTTTGCAACAAGCACTGATGGTACGAAATATGGTGACGATGAAGTATTTACAACAGACGCTTGTCCTGACACTCCAATTTCAATAACGACGTCCTCCCTCTCTACAGGGTATGTGGGGCAGAATTATAGCGAGATCATTAATGTCACTGGTGCTACTGGAAACGTATCATATTTCCTATCAGGCGGATCGGACTACCTGCCCTCTGGTTTAAGCTTGGACCCAAACACAGGTGTTATCTCCGGCAACCCGCAAGCCTCTGGAACCGCCAACATTTGTATCCGGGCAATGGACGACAACTCGGATGACTTGAGGTGTTGGGATTTAACCATACAGAATATCGTTCCACAGCTAGAAATTACGACCCCGTTATTGCCGGATGCCACCCTGTCTGGTATGCAATACGATTACTACAATTCGAACATTTATGTGCAGGGTGCTATAACTAACGACGTTGCGTTTACAGTAGTTAGCGGTGAATTGCCTCCCGGACTTAGCCTCCAAGACAACACTTATTATGCAGCTATAATTGGCACTCCAACACAGGCCGGAGTATATACGTTCACAGTCGAGGCAAACGATGGCTGGAGAGGATCACCTGGGTTTGCGTGGCAAGAATATACTATTGTTGTTCCTCCTACTTCACTTCCTAGTCTCTATATTGATACCACTTCACTCAGCAATGGCCTTGTAGGTATCCCATATAATTCCACTATTTACTATCAAGATGCTCAATCTCAACCTGTCTTCTCTCTTGTTTCCGGCTCGTTGCCACCAGGTATTTCTTTAAGCCTGGAAGGCTACCTCCAGGGTACACCTACTGAGGCTGGCACCTACACCTTCACAGTCCAAGTTGACGATGGCTTTAGCAGTGACACCCAAGAACTCACCTTGACTATAGCCCCGCCTCCACTGCCTATAGTAAACACCCCATTCGTAACCATTACCTCACCAACTACAGGATCTACCTTTGCCGGTGGAACAAGCGTTATAACTGGTACTGGTCCTGCCAATCAGACTATTACTATCTTCGTAGATAACCAGCAAATAGGTACTACCGCTGCCAACTCTGAAGGAATATGGACGTATACTGCACAGAACATTGCAGCCGGTAGCCACAACTTGGACGCCAAGTGGGTGCCGGGAGCAGAGGTGATGTTTAGAACCTCTCTGGACTTTGCTGCTCTCACTACAAAGCTGACAGTTTACGACACGGCGACTGACACTGTAGTCAAAGAGTTGGCGTTGCCCCCATACGCATTTGCATGGGGCGCGTATGTTCCGCCTCAAGGTCAAAAAATTGTGGCCTATGGTATAGATGCGAGTTCTACATTCGGGACTTACTGGCAAATAGATCTAAATTCTGGCGCCATCACTACTATTTCTACTGGCAGTACCGTTTATCCCAATGACATGGCAGCTAACAGAGATACTATGTTTACATCGGTAGCTGGCGGACTTTTTGCGACTCGGGTGTCAGATGGCTCCTCACTTGGTCCGATTAATCTTGGCATCCCTTCAGAGCTGAACATTCCTTTTAACTTACAGCTCTCTGAAGACGGTACACGACTTTACGCCTACTCGGGTATCGTAACTGGTTTGCCTTCTTTCCTTTCATACTCAAATAATTGGCTCGAGCAAGCCCTGCCATACATGGGGAAGATATTCGTCATTAATACGTCTGACCTGAGTGTTATTAGTAGTTATAATACAATTGATAATACTAATTGGCAGACAGAAGGGTATGAAGTTCCATTTGGGTTTGCCTATGCCAATGGAGTCGCATATGTGCCATCTGGAAGTTATCCTGCGACTCAAACCCCTCCTGACTTTGAGGTAGAAACTAATTTCAAGGCATATTCCTTGTCAAGTGGCGCATTATTATACAGTCACAATATCTCTGCTGATTACCCGCAGGATGATATCCTTGCAGGGGGGGGTTACATCGATTCTACTCGCGGCAATGTATTCTTTAAGACTATTAGTATTGATAATGACCAGTCAGTGCTTAAACCTGGCCTTGCTCGATGGAATTTAGTAAGTAATTCGGTCGATCAATACACGGTTGTATCTGATCAGATTCAAGAAGGGCAGGATAACGCCTCCCTGGCCGACATGTATCTATTGAACTTTTTGAGTTGGGGTATGGATGGGGGGGGAAATAATGAGCGCTTGTATCTTACAGGTCTAGGGGGCAATTATACTGGCGTTACTTACGCATTCTCACTTTCTAATAATCAATTTGTAGAGGGTAGCGGCTATCCGCTTACACACGGCACACCTGGTAGTTCCATTGCATACCAATTTGGCCCCAACTTCATCGGTCCTATCACCCCACCTAAGGACAGTATGGCCTTCTCTGTACCATCGACTCCTGAGCCTCCCGCCTGCCAGCAACAGGGCAATTGCCCTCCAGTAGACTGTAATGCAACCAATACCTGTCCTAAGCCCTGTACTCTGACGAGTGGCACCTGCCCCCAGCCATGTACTGCCACCAACTCATGTCCTCAGCCTCCACTAACAGACTGTACCACCACCAACTCCTGCCCTGGTACTACTACCACCGGTGGCACTACAACCACTCCTACCATTATCTCCACACCATTCCCTCCAGCCTCCAAGGCTACACCCACGAACTCACGCCTGGGTTGGTTTGACCGTAGCGTCCTCTCGCTTGCACGCTTTATCCCCGAGCAAGCTGCCATTGGCTTCCCATATCTCTTGTTTATGCTTCTGCTTGTCTTTGCTTTATCTCTCTATTACCAGAGTAGTAATGAAATACGCAAAGATGCCTTAAACAAACAGTTCCTCGCTAAACGTAAATCTATTCGTGCCCAACAGGACAACTTCATAGCTCTAGCCTCGCACTACCTCAACACTCCTATCACCATCATCCAGGGCGGAGTAGAGAATGAGGAGAGGAAACGTTGATGAGCGACGCAGTAGCTCGTATACTAGAGCATAAGCAAGATATGAAGACAATACCACCCATTACATCTAAGCCAAAGCAGCTGGAGAAGGATGTTGCTAAGGCCTCTGACAATCAGCTTAACGCCGAAGTAGCCAAGACTGCACAGGTCGTGGCAGAGTATGCTCAAGAGCACGGCAATGCTGCCGCAGAGTTGAGCGAACATACCGAAGCGATGGCTAAGATTGTAGCTACGCTTTCTGCCAAGATTAACGCTGTAGAGAATAGCTCTGATCATGATTACATAATCCCTGAAACTAAAAACCCCCTCCTTAGCCTAGCATTCTTGGTGCCCGCCCTTGTTTTGGTAGGGATCATTACAGTCGGGATATGGCTCTTTAGTTTGGCAGGCATACTAAAGGCAGATACTGTCTACCTGCTCACCGTGGGCGTTGCTGCGCTACTTGTGCTGCAGGTATTAGTAAGCAACATTCGTAATTTTCAGCTTCATCATCGTATAGCCAAGCAGTCCCGCCTGGCGGTAGAAGACGAGCTAAAGCTCGAAAAAGCCCGCGCAGAACTCTTTAGTAGCGCTACCGAGGAGCTACAGGGCCATTTATTCGCCATAACAAGTGCGATACCACCTGGGCAGAACAAGTCGATCGACGACGCTACTAATCGCTTAATGGAGCTGCTCGACCGTATGAGCTTAATTTCGAACCTAACCCGTCGGGGGGCTGATTATGTATTGAATACTGAAGAGATTGAGCTATCATCACAACTGGCGCACATTATTGCGGATTGTAAGGCAAAGTATCGCGACGCCAGTGTAGAGGTGCAGTTGCATGCACAGCAGCATAAAGCGACACTCGACCCCCTCTTGTTTGAGCAAGCAATCAGCCCGGTTATTAATAACGCCATTAAATTTAGCCAGCATGCGGAGGGTGGGGGTAAGGTTGTCGTCCAATTAGAGGCCCTCAGGGGTGGCTTTAAGCTGCAGGTGATAGATAATGGCCCTGGTATCGCTCCGGAGCGTCGTAGTCAGCTATTCAAGCCGTTCTCGCGCGGTGAGGATGCTCTAAGGTTCAACTATGAAGGTGCAGGCCTAGGTTTGTATTTGGCAAGCTTGGCAACTGGTTTGCTCGGGGGTAGTCTTGCAATCGCCGACAGTAAGCAAGGCTCAGTGTTTGAATGGACGTTTACCGGTCTAGAGGTTCAGCATCATGAGGCAACAAAGCACAACTCGGCAGACAAGTCGAAAGCTGGCAGCCGACACCTTGCAGCCCATGCCTAAAATCTCACTTGTTTATCTAGTTTGAAGGTATATACTTGTGCGCAGAACTATTAATAACAAAAGTGAGGCGTCTATGCGTTTTTCTAAAGGTGAGCGAGCAGTACTCGTAGCGAGTAGTATTCTGCCAGCCATGTATGCAGCAGGGATGGCAGTAGGGCAGATGTATAAGCACTATAATCCCGCAGGGGTAGATATTAATTCGGGCTTAGCCTACCTGCGCGAAGGCTTAGTTGCTGGGTTTGGCACTGGGCTTGCGCTTGCAGCTGTTAGTTTAGCAATGATCTTAAAACTTAGAGCGGGCGAGGAGCGATCGTACGCACGCGTTGCGGGGGTAATTATGGGCATCCAGGCGAGTGTATTTGTGTTTGTGCTGATTCTGACCAAGTTGTTCCCATTGCCTCCGCTTGGGTAGTCAGCGCTCCTTATTAAAAACTCCCTCGGCATAGTCCGGGGAGTTTTTAATTTCATCTAAATGACTTTGGCTATATTTTACTGTTAAAGCGAAGCCCCGCTTCAGTTTAACCTGTTGCGGGGCTTCGTGAGAACTTTGTTTTTGTTTTTGAGTAATTTATGTGTGCAGCACTGAATTCATGATAAAGCTTAAGCCTAGGTGCTGTCAACAACTTTTTTGAAAAAAGTTGTGGATAAATATAAAAAACTTTTAGCTAGGAAATATCTCCATGTGGTCAGAGTAGGCACCATCGTGAGCGGCACTGTTACAGGCCAGGCGATGGTAGAAGATGTTTTGGGCTTTTGTGACGTCTGCGGCGTTGCCCTGCCAGGCCTTCATAGCGGGGTCTTGAACGGCTCGTGAGAATGAGTAGGTGATTGGCCAAGGCTGCTTGTGTTGCTGGATTAATTGGCCTATGGCGTTAAAATTGGCGGTGGCTTGCTGCGGACTCTGTCCACCTGACAGGAATACAACAGCACCCACTTGCTTTGGCACGGCTTGATTCAAGGTTTCTAGGGTTGCATGAGCAACCTCTGTAGGAGTGGATTGCACTGAATGTTGATTGCCAGCTAACACCATACTGGTTTTGACAATGATGCCTCGTAGATCGACTTTGTAGGCTGCAACAATGGCAAGAATAGTAGAGAGCACCTCTTTGGTCACTGATTTTGCTTGCTGCAGGCTATGAGAGCCTTCGTAGAGCACCTCAGGCTCAATAATGGGTACAATGCCGTTGCGCTGACATATACTCGCGTAAAGGCCTAGTACGTTGCCATTGGCATGAATTGCCGCCTCGCTGGGTGTGTCGGTGCCAATTGTGAATGCGGCGCGCCACTTCGCAAAACGTGCGCCCATACGGTAGTAGTCCTTCAGCCTGTTGTCCAGATCGTCTAGTCCTTGAGTGAATGTCTCATTAGGGAAATTGGTGAGCTCTATTAGGCCTAAATCAACTTTTATACCAGGCAAGATACCCTTGTCGGCCAAGGCTTTGGTAAAAGGCCTTCCAGTTGAGTCCATTTGCTGGATTGTTTCGTCATAGAGGATAACACCACTAATGAAGTCTTCAAGTTCAGGGGTAGTAAATAGCAGCTCGCGCCATTTGCGCCGGCTTTCACTCGTGGTGGGTATATCGAGGCTGGCTAGGCGCTTATTGGCGCTGTTTGTGCTTTCGTCGGCAGCAAGCAGGCCCTTATTGCCATCTGTTAAGTGGTCAATGGTTGCATACAGGCGAGCGTGGTGTTGTGGGTCTACGGGCATATGTTCTTCTCGAGATATATTCGCTTATAAGCATAGCATAAGGACTATCCAGATGTAAAACTATCTACATATGTTTAATGCTAAAGCATAAAAGTTAAGTAGCAGAACTTATCGGGCTTTTCCAGGTTTAATTTCGCGATCGGCATCGCGCAACATGTCTCTTTTCTTTATGGTTTCGCGCTTATCGTGACGTTTTTTACCTCGTCCCACGCCAAGTTCAACTTTCACTAGCCCGCGCTCTACGCCGATGGCTAGCGGTACTACGCTGAGGCCTTGTGTTTTAGAACTGCTGAATATTTGATCAAGTTCTTTGCGGTGCAACAGGAGTTTACGGCTACGAACCGGGTCATAACCCTTAATATTGGCTGCATTGCTATACAGTGTAATATGGGCATTCGTTAAGTAGGCTTCGCTGTTTTTTACACTAACGAAGCTGCCCTTGAGGCTAATATGCCCAGCTTTGACGCTCTTTACCTCGTGTCCTGACAACACAATGCCTGCGCTATAGACTTCTTTGATGACATAGTCGAAGCGTGCACGTTTGTTTTTTGCAATAATTCTCATGGTATTGTCTCTGTATGATTATAGCATTCTTGCTGCAGGTCTCGCTCCGAGTTGGGGTAGTAAGGTATAATATGCCCATGCAAAAAATTCGCCACCAGATAGCAGAGAAGGTGCATGTCGCCCTCCAGGCCGCTTACCCTACTGAGGGCATAACACCCGATATTGTTGAGGAGAGTATTGATTTTCCCGAACAACAGTTTGGTGATGTGGCTTCTAGTATTGCCTTACGCGTAGCCAGCATACACAAAACTAACCCACGAGAGGCGGCCGATGCTATTAAGCATGAGCTAGCAATTGACGATGTAGTGCATGAAGTCACGATTGCAGGCCCGGGCTATCTTAATTTTAGACTTCAACCTACTTATCTCTCTAGCGTGTTAGCGCAATACACCACCAAAACAGCCCCTTTGAGCGATTTTGGTGCTGGTAAGCGGGCTGTTATGGACTACTCGCATCCAAATATTGGTAAGCCGATGGGTGTTCACCATCTGCTTTCCACGATCATTGGTGACGCAATCAAGCGGACAATGCGCCAAGCAGGCTATGAGGTCATAGCTGATAACTTTATTGGAGACTTGGGCACGCAATTCGGTAAGCTGATATGGGCGGTCAAACAATGGGGCGACACTGAGGCAATTGAGGCAAACCCTATCGATGAATTACAAAAACTCTATGTAAAATTCCATATTGAAGCCGATAGCGATGTGGCCTTGGACGACGCTGGTCGGGCTGAGTATCTGAAGCTAGAGCAGGGCGACGAAGAAAATCGTCAGCTCTGGCGCAAGATAGTGGAGTGGAGCAAGGCAGAGATTCAGCCCATTTACGACGCGCTCGGGGTTGAGTTCGACTACATGCACGGCGAGAGTTTTTATGAAGAAAAAATGACATCAATCCTGAAGGCTGGCAAGGATGCTGGGGTACTAGAGGAGAGTGAAGGTGCTCTGGTGTGTTTCTCGGACAACGAAGACCAGCCACCAGCTATATTGCGCAAGAGTGACGGCGCTACACTGTACATTACGCGCGATTTGGCACGAATTGATTACTGGGAGAAGACTTGGCAGCCGGACGTGATGCTGGTTGTTGTGGATGCTGCGCAGCAATTCGCCCAAAAACAGCTGTATGAAGTCGCACGCAAGCTTAAATTGACTGATGCTGAATTGGTACAAGTGAACTTTGGCCGCATGCGTTTCGCCGACGGCTCAATGAGTACCCGAAAGGGCAACATACTCTTACTTAAAGACCTCATTACAGAAGCCCGTACACGCGCTTTGCAGATTGTGAAAGACAATTCACGGGCAATCACTAGTGACGAACAGCAAGATGCAGCAGAGAAAATAGCTATTAGTAGTATTAAATACAACATTTTATCTCAAAATCGTCTTTCTGATATCGTTTTTGACTGGGATACGATCTTGAAATTCGACGGCAACAGTGTTCCGTACCTTGCTTACACTGCCGCCAGAATACAATCGCTCCTTACTAAGTCAGGCGAGGACTTAACGGGCGTGAACACGCAGCAATATTCTTGGAATAATCAGGTAGAGCGTGAGCTCGTCATTCTACTTGATAATTACGATCGTGAGCTAAAACGAGCCATTCTTGAGTATAAACCGAGTACAATTACTACATGCATCTTCTCGCTCGCTCAGCTGTACAACAATCTCTATAATAACTTCCCAATCTTAACGGCGGACGAAGCTGATAAGCAGGCACGTTTGCAACTCAGCAAGGCTGTTGGATTAACACTCAATCACGCATTTGCCTGCCTAGGCCTAGAAGTTCCGAGTAAGATGTAGTGAACTCTACTGGAGTTTGCTCGTAAGAATCCTTTGACCGCTCAGTAAGTACGCAGTATTGTCTTTAACTATGAAAGAAGTAGTCTTCGTGGAGCTTGGCAAGGCAAACTCTTTCGTAAACTTTGGCGTATCATCACCGATGTCGAGCGACACAATGCCTTGCTTGCTGTTCGTTAGCGCATAGAGCGTATCGTTGCTGCCGAGGGCAAGCAGCGTGAGTCCTGCAATTGAACGGGGTAGCTTGCTGACAGCTATGCTCTCACCAATACCATTGCTAAATAGTTTTAAATCTCTCGAAGCATTGGCTACTAGGATTGATCCGTTGACGGCTAAGCCGGTGGCCGAGCTAATACTGACGTCATTGGATCGCTTGATGTAGCTTGAGCTGGCGCTGAAACCAACCGAAGTGGGGCTGTGACGATATATTTGATTATTTTCAGGAGAGAGTATGTAGAGATTGCCAATGTAACTGGCGATGGCGTTTCCATTTGACCAATCACCGGCACTAAGCTGCACCTGCTTAAGGCTTTTGCCTGGGCTATACTGCCATACGCTTGGCTCTGAAGTTAATATATAGAGTGTCGAGCCACTTGATGAGGTGGTGGCTGCAACTGCTTTCTTGAGCGACGAGTCTTTTGCTACCTGAGTGTAGGACTTTTTGGCAGTATCAATCTGATATAGACTGCCGGAATTAGTATCAACGGAGTAGAGTCGGTCGTCAATTTGCGTTATAAAATTTGCTTTAAAACCTGAAATCGATGAGAAATCTACAACAACATCGGGTTTAAGCCTGGTGATGTTGTTCAGTTTATCTTCGATATCGCTCAAGCGTTGATTGAGATTATCAAGACTTGCAGCTTGCTGCGAGGCCAGGTAGGTATCGTCTTTTTTGACGCGAGCAATCTGGGCTGGTGTGTATTCTTTGCGTATGTAGGCGATTTTCGTCTTTGCTGCAGCGACTGAAGCCTGACTTGGTTCTGACTTGCCAAGGCTCAGTTGAGCTTCGGCGCTTTCAGTAAGGGCAATAGCCTCCTTATAGGAGGTTACGAGGTTCTTGCGATTGTAATTATTGTTTGAAGCAAACATATAGCCGCCAATTAGGACAGCAACAATCGTGAGCGCAATAATCAAGGCACGCTTTGGATTTGGGTTAATATGATTGGTCCAGAGCTTGTTCCAGAAGTTTTTACTCTTGTCCTTCACGCCTGGTGCTAACGAATGTTTCACCCAATGATGACCTCGCCCTAAAGTAGTCTTCAGGCTACCAGCAGCTTTGCTGGCTGTAGGGGCTAGGGCTCCTTTGAGGCTATCAATTTTTGTCTTTGGTTTGCCTACCATGGCAGTTTCGGGTTCGTGTTCTAGGGGTTGATCGGCTGCGCTATCCCAGTTCGTTAGCTCTACCGCTAGGGCGGCACAGCGGGCGGCGTTTTGGTCGTTTTTCAGAAGAGCTTTGAGCTTTTGGGCGGTGGAAGTTGGGGAGTTGTCTTGAATAATGCTATTAAGTGTATTCGTTTCAAACTCAAACATAACTGCTGGAGTAGCAAAAAACAGCTTGTCGGCCTCGTGGAGGCTGCCTTCGGCTACACCCTGAAATACTTTCGCTTGATTCTTGCTGTCAAAGAGCCCGCTTGCTAGGTCAATGATGGATTTTTTGCGATACAATCGCGCATGGGCTTTGCCACAGGAGGTAAGATAGAGCTCAGACTGGTTGATGACGGCGATTACGGCATGGATGTCGCTAAGCTGTTTCCCATGGTGCGATGCCTTAAGCTGCGTTATCTGCTTGTTAAGTACTGCAATGGCTTTTTCAAACCGGTTCTCTGCTTCAGCTGTGTATTTTTTATTGTAATATTCCTCGCCAATCGTTCTGATTACCATATCGACAACTTGACTAGCCAGACTGTCCTTGGCCAGCACTTCAATAACGATATAGAGGCTGCCTAGCTGGTTGTCTTGCTCGATTGGTGGCTCAAAGTGGTAGGAGAAGGCGAGACCAGGGGTGGTGCTTGGCTGTGATGCCGTGTATGGCAAAAGCTTGCCGACTCGGTGGAGAAAAAGAGGATTCATATCTTGGATTATCTTAAAGCTTAAGCTATAGCAGTAGCATACCATTTTTTACAGTGCTTAACCAGGTAGACGCTGATATAATAATAGGTATGAAGAGGGTGGAGAATGAGTGAGCACACCAGCGGCTTAAATAAGAATCAAGCAAAGGCCGTTATGCATAATAAAGGGCCGGCTTTAGTTGTGGCAGGTGCGGGTACGGGCAAGACCACTGTGATTACTCGGCGCATCGCCTGGCTTATCGGCAGTGGAAAGGCGAAGCCTGAGGAGATTTTGGCACTTACATTCACCGATAAGGCCGCACGCGAGATGGAGGAGCGTGTAGACCATCTTTTACCCTATGGAGTGGTTAGCACCAACATCATGACGTTTCATGCCTTGGGGGATCAGATTCTGCGCGACCAGGCTCTGGAAATTGGTATATCGACTGATTTTAAAGTCATGAGTGGGTTCCAGCAGCTTATTTTTCTGCAAGAAATCCTGCCAGACATGGAGCTTGATTACTATGCGCCACTTGGGAATCCTTTTCAGTTCCTAGAGGCACTTATGCAACACTTTTCGCGGCTGAAAGATGAGTGTATTAGCCCTGATATTTACCAGCAATTTGCCCATTCGCTGCTAAGTAAGGCGGTGAGTGAGCAGGAGCGCGATGAGGCGAACCGAGTGAGTGAATTGGCGCGCGCCTACGCCGTCTATACGCAGTTGGCGCGCGAACAGGCGAGGCTTGATTTTGGTGATCAAATTAGCCTGACCATCGAGCTCTTTAAAAAGCGGCCAAACTTACTCAAAAAGTACCAAGATACCTTCAAATACATAATGGTTGACGAGTTTCAAGACACAAATTACGCACAAAACGAGCTAATAAAAATGTTGTCAAAAAGTCATCAAAACATTATGGTTGTAGGTGATGATGACCAGTCAATTTATCGTTTTCGAGGTGCTGCAATTACTAATATTCTGCAGTTTAAGCAACATTATCCAAAAACCAAGCAAATTGTGCTGAATGAGAACTATCGATCCTCGCAAGAGGTCCTGGATGCGAGCTATAGGTTGATTCGGCACAACGATCCAGATCGTCTTGAGGTGAAAAACAATATTGATAAGCGCCTGGTAGGCTTTAGCAATGGCCCTACACCAGAACTTATTCAGGCTACGACGCTACCCGAGGAAATGCAGGCTGTAGCTCGAAAGATAGCCGAGTTGATCGATCAGGGTGCACAGCCCAAGGATATTGCGGTTTTACTACGCAAAAACAGCCAAGCGCAGGCAATAATGCTGGCTCTAGAATCAGAAGGGGTAGCTGCAGAATCGTCTCAGAGAGCCAGCCTGTTTGATCAGGCAGAGATTAAAGCGCTCCTTAATTTTATAGCTGTTATTAATGACCCGAACGATTCTGGCGCCCTATATGGTTTGTTAGCGGGTGACATGTATCGCTTAACGCTCAATTCCTTGGCCGATGTAAGCTCAGCTGCCCATCGTGAACGGGTTAGCCTTGAAGCTCATCTGAAGTCTTTGGGAGAGAAACATCCAACGGTTCTGGATGTGCTCACGGCAATTGATGCCTATAGGGACTTTGCTTCCGAGCTGACAGCTGGCCAATTGCTGTATAAGTTCATTCACGACCAGGGATATTTGGCTTCACTGCTGTCTGCCGCCGAACAGAGCAGTGAGGCAGTCAGGAAAATCCAGAACATAGCTCACTTTTTTGGCATAATTCGTGAATTCGAGGGTACAAGCATAGACCCCACGGTCTATCATTTCTGGAACTATGTCTCGAAAATGAAGGCCGCCGAATCAGATATCTTGGCAGAAGAATCGCCGCTAGACCAGAATGTTGTAAAAATCATGACAGTTCATAAGGCTAAGGGCTTGGAATTTGATTCGGTCTTTGTGATTGGCCTGGTAAGTGATGTTTTTCCTTCTCGAAGAATGAGCGAAAAAATCAGTATTCCAGATGGGCTTATCAAGGTTGACTCTTCGAGAGAGTGGCATGTAGCCGAGGAGAGGAGATTGTTTTATGTAGCGATGACGCGAGCGCGCAAAAACCTATTTTTAAGCTGCTCGTTCGATCATGGCGGTGCTCGCTTGCGCAAAATATCGCCATTTGTTAGCGAAGCACTTGGTGATGTTACGCCAATTGAGCTATCTACGAAAACTGGCTCACTGGAGCTTATTGGGCAATTTGCCCCGACGCAAGCGCAAAAGTCCTCCTATGATGGTGTGGCACACCTGTACGATGGCGAGTGGCTGAATTTAACGCCACATCAAATAGATGATTACCTGCGCGACCCAGAAAAGTTTTGGCTCTTTCATGTTCTGAGGCTACCGCAAGGTCCGTTTCATGCCCTAGCGTATGGTTCGGCGATTCACCATGCGATCGAGTTCTATTATCGCAATAAGTTAGCTGGGCATACTCCGTCGCTCAAGGACGTACAACAAGCTTTTGAGGATGGGTGGCGCAGTGAAGGCTTTGTTTCTAAGCTGCACGAGCAGCAGCGTTTAACGAGAGGTCGCGAGGTGGTAAAGGAATTTTTGGCTCGCCATGGTGATTCTCCGCTGCCTAAGCTTGTAGAGCAACCCTTCAGCTTGCTGCTGCCCGAGTATAAAGTGCGGATTTCGGGGCGCTACGATGCTGTCTTCGGAGTTGAAGAAGCGCAAGGCGCCGTTGAGATACGTGATTTTAAGACCTCGCAGGTCAAAGACGAAGCGGCCGCCAAGCGCAAGCTGAAAGAAAATATTCAGCTGCCGATATATGCTTTGGCTTGGGAGAGAACTGCTAAGACTCCTGTAGCCCGAGTGGCGCTTGATTTCGTTGAGCCAGGCATTGTGGTTAGCCAATCCGACATTGATCATGCCAAAACCCTAGAGCAAATTAAGAAAGTGGCTGATGGCATAGCCAGGCGAGATTTTAGGGGCGGCAAAAATTCCATCTACAGGGTACAGCAGCCCTGGTAATTCTGGTTCGCGCTGTTATACTTATGGCATGAGTGGCAAGCGCTATCTGAGCTATCGAGACCAAGAATGGCTAGAGAACATGCTAGCAGAGGTTTGGTATGCTCATTTCGAAGACGTGCCACAGAGAAACGAAGTTCGTATCGTCTATGGCAGGAAGGCGAGGCGGCGGTTAGGTTCGATTGGTTGGGATAAGCACGACAAGAGCATTAGTGTAATCACTATTAACCCAATATTCCAAGACCTAGAAGTTCCAGAATACGTTGTAAAAGCAACAATTGTTCATGAAATGACACACTATGCCCATGGCTTTAATTCTCCACTTGAACAAAAGCACAAACATCCGCACAGTGGCGGGGTAATTCGCCGAGAGTTTGCCGAAAGAGGGCTCGAGCAGTTGTTTTTGGATCAGCAGGCTTGGCTGCAGGAACATTGGGTGGAGATCCTGATAAAGCATTATCCAAACGAGCGATTCGTTGCGCGACCAACTAATGGTGGCCGCCGACCATCTGAGCCGATGCCATGGTGGATGGGTGGTTTACGCTAAAGCTTGTAAAATTATGTAAAATGTGCTAGAGTATCACTACTGTTCTTGCAGTAACTTTGGTGCATCCCGCGCCGAAGAGGACCTATCCGCTACGGCGGGAAAGAAGGTTAGGATGGCTACCATCACGGCAACTTGCAGTGACTGCGGGGATGTCGAACTGACCAGTGCAGACGTCACCGTACGTGTCTGCAGTGCCAACTCGGCAGGGAGCTACAGCTTCGCATGCCCCACTTGTGGACGTCTCGTGGTCAAGTCCGCAGAGCCACGCATCGTGGAACTGCTGGTGACGTCAGGTGTCCGTCTGGTCACCTGGCATCTCCCCGACGAGATGTATGAGGCCTTCGGTCGAGAAGGCGATCCAGAAATCGATCACGATGACCTGCTGGACTTCCATGCACTCCTGCAGCGTGACGACTGGATCGATGTGCTGCGCAGGATGACGCCTGGCTGAGCTGGGCGAGAACAACAGAGGGGCGTACCTCTCACGTGGGCCCGATCAACTTCGATCGGGCCCCTTGCTTTGTAGTAATTTCGTTTTGTGTTCGTATTGGCGTGGTGTATAATACGCTTATGGAAGTTTTGGTGGGCATACTTATACTTGTTATGATATTGGGCTTTGGTGCAGTTCTGTTTGTGCTGTCGCGCAAAGGTGGCAACACTGCGGCTGATGGCTCGTTGGCTATGCTCAAGCAAGATTTGCAAGGTATGAGCCAACTCCTTGCCCAAACGCAGTCTCAGTTGGGTGAGAGGCTCGATAAAAATAACGATGCTATGCGCGATTCGATTCATAAGCAGATGAGCGAGTCGGCTAGGCTGATTTCGGACGTTACAGAGCGCCTGACGAAGCTTGATGACACTAATAAGCGCGTTGTAGACGTGGCAGATGAACTTAAAACGTTACAGAATGTACTGCAGAACCCCAAGCAACGCGGTGTATTAGGCGAATATTACCTCGATACTGTTCTAAAGAACGTTTTACCACCGGATAGGTACAAACTACAGTATAAGTTTAGTGACGGCGAAACGGTCGACGCGGTAATTTTCTTGGAGCAAGATAAGATTCTGCCGATTGATTCGAAGTTTAGCTTAGAAAACTACAATCGGCTGGTCGATGAGCAAGACAAAACGCAGCGTGAGATTCTTATAAAATCATTCAAGCAAGATTTGAAGAACCGCATTGACGAAACATCTAAGTACATTCGGCCAAATGAGGGTACGATGGACTTCGCCTTTATGTTTATTCCATCCGAAGCTATTTACTATGATTTGCTCGTTAATAAGGTAGGGATGGTGCAAACATCGTCGCGTGACCTTATCGAATATGCATTTCGAGACAAGAAGGTGATTATAGTATCGCCCACGTCATTCATGGCCTACTTGCAGACCGTCCTGCAGGGCTTACGCTCTTTGCAGATCGAAGAGCAGGCCAAAGAGATCCAGCTGCGCGTTGGGCAACTTGGCCAGCATTTGAGAGCATTCGACACCTTTATGCAGAAGCTCGGTAACTCGTTGGGCACCACCGTAAATCACTTTAATAGTGCCCACAAAGAGCTGAAAAAGGTTGATAAAGACGTAGTGAAGATTTCGGGCACAACCCCTGCCGTAGAGAACCTGCTGGTTGATAAGCCGAGTATGGACGAGTAAAGTAGGGTAAGAGGAATAGTATGAGAATCTTATCAGGAATACAAGCAACAGGTAAGTTGCATATTGGCAATTATCTTGGCATGGTAAAGCCTTTCGTGGCCATGCAGGACCAGGGGGAAGCTTTTTATTTCATCCCTAATCTTCATTCGCTCAATGTCCGCCCTGATCCAGCTACTTTACGTCGTGATACCTTGGCAAACGCTGCTTGGTTCCTAGCGGCTGGCGTAGATCCAAAGAAATCCGTCATCTTCACTCAGTCTGATGTGCCCGCCCATTCAGAGTTATGCTGGATACTGAATAATTTCGTAACTATTGGTGAGTTAAATCGTATGACCGCCTACAAAGACAAGAGTGTGAAACGAGGCCCAGAAGGGCAGCTTGCCGCTTTGTTTACCTACCCAGTCCTTATGGCGGCAGATATTATTCTCTATGATGCCGAACTTGTACCGGTAGGAGAGGATCAAAAACAGCACGTCGAGCTGACGCGAGATATCGTAGCTCGCTTTAATAAGCTATATGGTGACACTTTTGTAGCACCAAAGGCCGTTTTACCATCTGTCGGGGGCCGTATTATGAGTTTGCAGGACCCCACAAGCAAGATGAGTAAGAGTGACGAAAACCAAAATGGCAATATAATGCTGCTGGATGATGAGAAGACCATTCGGCTTAAGGTAAAACGCGCTGTTACCGACGACAAAAGTGAAGTGAAGGCTGATTCTAATGGCGGCGCCATAACCAATTTAATAGAGATCTACGCTGGTTTTAGTGGAAAAGACACTGGTCAGATAGAAGAAGAGTTCCGAGGTAAGGGATACGGTGAATTCAAAGCCGCTTTGGCAGACGTACTCGTAGAAAACCTCGGTGATTTGGCTCGTACTTTTCACGCACTTATGGCTGATGAGGACTATTTAATGAAAATCTTGGGCGAGGGAGCAGAAAAAGCTAACCAAGTAGCCCAAGCAAAGCTCAAAATAGTCAAACAAAAGTTAGGTATCTTGTAAAATATACAACACTTACAACAGGTTAGAGGGCCCCAAAAAGCATAAAAAGTATTGACATAAGCATAAGCGTTTGCTATACTTGTATCAACATAAGTTAGTTCATTAAAACAAAAATAAAAACAAAATGAAATCCGCAATACCTCCATAAGGTAGCCCTGATCTCAAAGGGCGCTTTTCAGTAGGGGAAGCCCGGCATAGAAATAACCCCCTTATTTCTAGTCGGACTCTCCCTACTGTTCTAGGGTTAGCAAACGCTCGTATGGTTTGCTAGCACACTACCCGCAGGATTAGTCAGCAGATTGAGTTTGATCACAACCGTGGTGAACTTGGTTTTCTGACTAAACCGTACGGATGGTGGGGAAGCGTTGACCAAATGACAAAAGCAGTGATGCTTGTGTCAAAGATAGTTCGGTCTCACTCGCGTTTTTAGCCTCATTGGCTAGAGATGCTTACCGGGCCTCCGCGTGCCAGTTTAGTTCCATAACTTTTTGGGCAGATGCGATTAGAGGCCCGTAACCATTGCTATTATCAATATTTCTTAACTTCGCACAATGCGAAGTTTTTTAGTATAGAAAAATTTTTGAATTATTCATACATTACGTCGAGTCTAAGGCCTTACATAATGCAGCACATTGTCATGAATATAAATGAATAAAATAGTAGTCCAATAGGCTACTAAACTTAAGGCAAATATAACATGTATACAATTTATTTGCTGCCTTGTTCGATAATGAGTACTGGTATCGTGTTTTTCCACAGGTAGGCTGGGGATAGTCTTACCTTGAGAAAACCACCTAAATCTGCGATAATATCAAGCAATATGCAGTTAATGAATAAGATAAAAAAGGGAATGCTTGGTGCAGGATTACTGGTGGTTAGCGCTGTTTCGACTACCATTGTTTTGTCATTGCTATTCTTAGCTTCACCTAACTCCATCGGCCCAGCTGGGGTGACCATCTGGTTTGTGTTACTTCTGGCGGCACTCACGTCTAGTTTAATGCTATTGCTTTTGGCCAACAAAAAGCGACGCGGCAAACTTATTACGCCGGCTGAATTTAAAGCTACTTTTAAATTGGCCCTGGTTCCAGCTGCGGCTGTGACGCTAGTATTGGCTCTGAGCAGCTTAGGTTCGCTTGGAGCAGTCGATTTGCTTCTGATTGCCGGTGTCACTTTGGTTGTGGGTGTATATTTCTTTACGACTGATCGGAGACAGACACTATGAAGCCAGCAGATATTATTTCACGAGCTCAGCAGGAGGCGTCGAATGCAAAGCGACAGAACGACCTACAGTTAGTGAAGGCCCAGTATTTGGGCAAGAAAAGCGTACTACAGGCAGAAATGAAGGCACTAGGCGGTCTCTCGTCTGAAGAGCGCAAGAAGAAGGGGCGAGAGCTCAATCAGCTTAAGCAAGAGCTGGAAAGGCTTTTTACTGAGCGTGAAAAATCTCTGATTATTGAACTCGATAGCCTACCGCCGATGGACCTTTCGACACCAGGAATCGGAACGCAGTATGGCCATGCCCATCCGGTTACACTCGTAATGGAAGAGCTGTACGCAGCTTTTACACGACTTGGTTTTGCGATTGTAGATAGTAATGAGATCGAAGACGATTGGCATAATTTTGAAGCACTCAATATGCCACCGCATCATCCAGCACGGGATATGCAAGATACTTTTTATATTAAAGACAAGCAGGCAACCAATACAATTTTGCCGCGAACTCATACATCTGGTATGCAAGTACGTTTCATGAAAGAAAATAAGCCGCCTTTTAAGATCATTGTGCCGGGTAAAGTTTTTCGTAACGAAGACGAAGACAAGACTCACTTGTGGTCATTCACACAGGTTGAAGGTCTGGTGGTGGGCGAGGGTGTCTCGGTAGCGCACCTTAAAGGTACGTTACTAGCAGTAATGCAGGATCTGCTTGGCGAAGAAACCGAAATTCGCTTGCGACCAAGCTATTTTCCGTACACCGAGCCCTCGATTGAGATAGATGTGAGTTACAAAGGCGAGTGGTTGGAGTTACTGGGGGCAGGCATGGTGCACCCTAAGGTGCTGCAGAATGCGGGGATTGATCCGGAGATTTACACTGGCTTTGCTTTTGGGCTTGGCCCTGAGCGCATTGCCATGGTGAAGTATGGCATAACTGATTTACGGCATTTTTGGCGACCGAATCTGTCCTACCTGGAGCAATTTTAATGAAAATATCTGTAAACTCACTTAATTCTTACCTGAAAAACAAGCTTTCAGCTGAACAGATGGTGGAGCGTCTGCTGATGACCGAAGTGGAGGTGGAAGAGATTATAACTCCTCATCAGGAGTGGGACGAGCGCATCATTGTGGCGCACGTCGTGACAGTACAGCCGCATCCGGATGCAGACAAGTTACGCTTAGCGCAAGTAGAAACTGGCAGCGGCAAAGTTGAGGTTGTTTGTGGCGCGCCAAATTTGGCCGAAGGGCAAATGGTGGTGCTGGCGCAAGAAGGTGCAGTTTTGCCAGACGGTTTAAAAATCAAAGCTAGCAAGCTGCGTGGCGTTATTTCGCACGGCATGCTGTGTTCAGCCAAGGAGCTGGGTATTTCAGACGACCACAACGGTATTCTGGTTCTGCCAGAAGACTCACCTGTTGGAACAACATTGTGCGACATATGGCAAAAGGGGAATGTCTTGGATATAAAGACGCCTGCAAATAGGTGGGATTACCTCAGTTTGATCGGTTTGGCTAGGGAAGTCGCAGCCAAAGATAAGGGTAATCAGCTGATTTTGCCTAAATCTAAGCAATTAACATATAAAGACACAGAAATTGTAGATGTCAAGGAAAGCGGGGAGTGTAGACGCTTCGTTAGTGTGAAAATGAGGGTAGACAATTCCGTGAAAAGTCCGCAGTGGATTGTGGATAACTTAGAAGAGAACGGTTTGCGCAGTATTAATCCTGTTGTAGATATTACGAACTTTGTAATGCTCGAAACCGGCCAGCCCTCTCATGCGTATGACGCCAAGAAAATCACTGATGGGCTTTGTGTACGCTTTGCCTCCCCTGCCGAAAAACTTACAACATTAGATGACGTAGAACGAACGCTAACCAGTGAGGATCTTGTGATAGCAGATGGACGTGGTCCAGTGGCACTAGCTGGTGTGATTGGTGGAGCTAACAGCGAAGTCGATACCAGTACAAGCGAAATAATCCTGGAAGTGGCGAATTTTGATAAAACGCGGGTGCGCAAGGCCGCAATTCGCCATGGGGTACGAACTGAAGCATCGGCTCGATTTGAGCGCTCTCTCCCCTTGCCACTTCCCCTGCAGGCAGCGGAACGTTTGGTGGATTTATTATGTCAGGTGGCGCAGGCCGAAGTCATTGACTCCCCTGTCGATCAGCTCTATGGTTGGCCCTGGGTACAGCACGTTGGTTTACGCCTGCGTAAGGCCGAGCGAATATTGGGCGTTAAGTTAGATGAGCGTGAAGTGGTCGATGGCCTCAGTCGACTTGGCTTTGACGTAGAACACTTTAGTATTACTAAGGAACTGCGCAAGCATTTGGGAAAACCTTATATCTGGGGTGCGAATTTTAAACAGCATGGAGATACAGGTTTTGACTGCTCTTATCTGATAGACAGGGTGTATTCGAAAATTGGCGTACGGGTTGGGCACACCGCATTGGGTCAGTATCATCATGGCCGGCCAGTTGAAGTTGGTGATCTGAAGCCTGGTGATGTAGTGTTTTATGGTGGCAAAATCGAAAATTCAGTAACGGACCACTACTATACGACAGATGATGCCGGTAAGCACACTAAGGTGACATTGCCGAAGCCACTGGCTGTAGGGCATAACGGAATTTATATAGGTCAAAACAAGGTTATTACCGCTATTCAATACGAGCGAAAGGGTGACGACTGGGTAAAGCGAGAAAAGCAAGGCGTTTTAGAAGTGCCTCTGAGCGATTTTGTGAACGATCCAACGTATCTTGGCGCACGTCGATACGTGGAGAACTTTAATCATATTCTGGCAGTAGTGGCACCATGGTGGAGGCTGGACATTCGTAATGAGGAAGATTTGGTGGAAGAAATCGTTAAAATCGTAGGCTATGACGCCATTGCCGCCGAGATCCCTTCCCTGCCGCCAACAAGCTCACACAAGCATCAACTTTTACCAAGCCTGCAAAATCTTAAGAAGGTTATGATAGCCAGCGGCTTACAAGAAATCGTGACATATTCATTCATTAGCCAGGCCGCACTCGATGCACTCCAAGACACACGTGAGCATTTGGAAATAGCCAACCCGCTGAGCAGCGAACAGCAGTTTTTGCGCCGCAGTATGCTGCCTAGCCACCTAAAGGTTATCCAAGACAACCAGGGTTACAGTAAGCAGTTTGGCTGCTTTGAAATAGCCAGAACGTATCAGCCGACTCAGGACGGTGCGTTACCACAAGAAGAATGGAAGATAGCAATTTTCGCAGTTGGTAAGGACAGCTTGATGCGCGTAAAGGGCGCAGTTGATCTGCTGGCACGCCACACGCAACTTGATTATGATGTGAAGCCGACTGATTTGATTAACTTTGTTGCTGGCCGATCGGCCGAACTAAATATAGAGAAACAGAACATCGGCTTGATTGGTCAAGTCGGCAAAACTCTATTGGCCACCTATGATATTCGCCATGAAGTGAGTGTGGCCGAAATAATCTTATCGGAGAACATCTTTACTCATTTACCTAATGCTGTGGTGGACTTACCACCCTATCAGCTTATTCAGCGCGACATGTCGTTTATTTGTAATCAAGACATTCTATGGCAAGAGGTTGAATCGTTACTCAAGCAAGCAGGCAACGTCTGGTCGGTTCAGTATCTGGGAGTATACGAGGATGACAAGCTAGTGCGGGATAAGCGAAAAAACATTACTTGCCGCATGAAGCTCGATTTAGGCGCCAATCCAACTGCCGAACAGATTCAAGAGGCAATGGGTAAACTGGGTAATAAGCTGGTGCGAGGTTTGCCGGCAGGAAATATTGTAATCAACTAGAAAGTTCTCGCCGCGACATCTATAATAAAGCATAACTACTATGAGGCGGCACGAAAACCACATTACTAATACCGCGGGGCAGCCTAGGAAACTAGAGATTCTGGCCTGGACGGTTGGTGGACTTATTCTAGGGCTTGCAGCTGTCAATTTACTATTGTCGGCAGCTTTGACGGGGGTGATTTATCCTGGTGTTCGGCTAGCAGACCGTAGTGTAGCGCTAAAAACCCGAGCTGAGGCTACTACATTATTACGAGGAGTGAATGCTTCGCACAAAATCACCATACGCATTGGCGAACGGACGTACAGGGTGAGCAGTGAGCAACTAGGGGCGAAGCGTGATGACGCGGTGAGTGTTGATACTGCTTATCAAGTTGGTCGCACAACACCCTTCCCGCTCGTTGGTATAGCGCAAGCATTGCGTTCTAACCCAGCTCGTTTCTCCTACCGACTTGATGCTGCAAAGCTTGAGAGGTTTACCCAGCAACTTACAAACGATATCGGACGCTCCCCTGTGAACGCCAAGATCGAGGTGGTAAATGGCGAATTCGTAACCACTCCTGACAAAGATGGCGTGGCGATTGATCAAACCAAATTAACCCAAACTCTCCAAGCCGCTTTGGGTGAAGGTGCCGATAAGTCGGTTGCGCTTGAGCCTACGTCGGTTAAAGCCGATGTAGTGTTGGCCGCAACCGCGCCGGTAGTCGCCGAAGCCAAGTCTATTTCGCAGCAATCTTTGACGTTTACATACCAAGATCGAACATTCAGGCCAGATGCAGCTACAATTGCAAGTTGGCTCGTATTCCCAGCTGAAAAAAATAGCGCATCAGGAAAAGTCGACCTACATGCAGCAATTGATGACGCCAAGATTCGTGGCTATTTGCAATCGCTTGCTAATGAAATTAACGTAGCGCCAGTTACCAAGAAGGTGACGATTAAAAACGGCGTTAGTCAGACCGACCAGGAGGGACAGGATGGCTTGGCGGTTAACCAAGATGACGCCTTCACTGCTGTTAAAAAGGCCCTAACTGATAAGGCAGCTCTGGCGTACACCGTTACCACTCGTCCGGTAGCCTATAAGACCCAATACAATCGTGTCACGACTCTCGACATTGGTCGATATATTGAGATCAATCTGTCCACCCAGCAACTATGGGTATATCAGGATAACCAGGTTATCTATACCTCGCCAATCACTAGCGGCGCTACCGGTATGGGCTTCCCTACGGTAACGGGCCTGTTTAGTATCTATTCGAAAGCCCAGAACATTTGGCTGGATGGTAGAGCCTATGGTGATCGCTACAACTATCGCGTCTTAGTTGATTATTGGATGCCTTTTTATGGTGGATTTGGGCTGCATGATGCTTGGCGCTGGCGCAGTACATTCGGCGGAGCTGATTATTACTATAATGGCAGCCACGGCTGTGTTAATCTGCCACTCGCGACAGCTGCATTTATTTACAATTGGGCGGAGATTGGTACGCCTGTTTGGGTGCATACCTAATCAATTCCTGCCCACTACTGGTCGAGCATAAGCTTTATTGCTATAATGAGTGCCAGAAGGCAAAGGCATATGCAACCAATAATCACACCTGATAATCAGAACATTCGTGCTGCTACTGGGCCGAGTGAACCGAGGCAGCCCAGCGGGCAATCTGCTGAGCAGCTGCCGGTACAAGAAAAGCAGGTGGTTTCAGCTGCCGAAACTGCACCGCCTACTCCACAAGGTCAGCCAGTCGCCGTACCGATGGCTCAAGCGCCATCTCAACCGGCAGTGGCTGCCAGCTCGACACCCGCAGCCCCAGCCAATACTCCAAAGCATGCCGACCTTCAAACTGCTGGCGGAGACGACATCGAAAAGGAATGGGTTGATCGAGCAGATGCCATTATTCAGCAATACAGTAACGACCCCTATGCCGAAGATATGGAGCACGAAGACTTGAGTGCGGCGTATTTAAAAAAGCGTTTTGGCTTAGAAATTAAGCGGAGTACTGACGGGGCGAAGTAAAGCAAATTAATCCGGGCGGTTATGGAATCACAAAATCAACTCTTTATCCTTTTTACTAGTCTCCTCGCCGTAGGGTTTTTGGGGTTACTTGGTTTTGTATGCTTTCTGGTGTATCGCAAAATGGTTCGTCGCACGAAAGACATTGAACGCAGTTTAAAGCTCGTTCCGTTACAAATTAAACTACCCCCAGCCGAGGCCAGTGAAGCTGGTGGGCGCGACGTCCGCGAGCTGTTTAAGGAGAACATCTCAAAGGCCGAAGGGATTTTTAACTTACTCTCGGGTATCACCGCTAATAAATCGCTCGTTTACGGCAATCGCTATGTCAGTTTCGAAATCATTGCCGATGGAACGATGATATATTTTTACGTTGCAGTGCCGGTGACGCTTTTATCGACCGTACAGAAGGCTTTGGTGTCTGGTTATCCAACTGTCCAGATTGAACAGGTGGATGATCCGAATATTTTTTCGCAAAAGAGTAAGCTTGAAGGCATAGCTGGCGGAGAGTTGGCGCTTGCCAACGAATCATACTTCCCCATAGCGACGTATAAGAATCGTGACAGTGATCCGTTGGCGGGGGTGCTTAGCGCGCTTTCGGCGCTCAAAGAGGGTGAAGGCGCGGGCATTCAAATTATGGTGCGTCCAGCGGACAAAAAATGGGCCAAGAATGCTCAGAAAAAAGCCAAAGCCTTGCTCGACCCCGAGGAGATTGCCAAGCGCAAATATACAGGTAAAAAGTTGTTACGTGACATCGCCATGGCCCCAGTGAAGCAACCAGGTTACTCCAAGAAGCTACAAGATGGCACCGTCCGCGAAGATCAAAAATTCCAGCCCGATGCCATTGATCAAAAAATGAGCCAACTGGTTGAAGAAAAGTACAGTGTGCCGGCTTTTGAAACTATGGTTCGGATAATTGCAAGCTCCGATGACCCACATCGCTCGCGAGCTACCGTTCAGTCAGTGCTGACTGGCTTTGCTCAGTTAGCGCTGCCAAACTCAAACCAGTTCAAGTTCGAACAAGCGAAGAGCCCTCAGCAGCTAGCAACAGATTTTATCTTCCGGTTCTTTCCTGCTGGCAAGAACAAGACCGTGCTGAACTCAACTGAGCTGGCTGGCTTGTTTCATTTTCCCGGTGAAGACATGCAGGTTTCAACGCCGGTGGTGCGTAAAGGTGCCCGCGAGGTGGCAGCACCACCCGACCTACCAAACGAAGGGCTCATCTTGGGGAGCAACATGTATCGCGGTCAAGAAACAGTGGTGCGTCTAACCGACGATGACCGCCGCCGCCACGTTTACATAATTGGTCAAACAGGTACAGGTAAATCCATTTTTTTAGAGAACTGTATTGTACAAGATTTACACATGGGCAAGGGCCTCTGCTGCATGGATCCACACGGTGAACTGGCAGAAAAGATTATGGCAAAAATTCCACCCCATCGACTTAAGGACGTGGTTTACTTTAATCCTGCCGACACCGATTACCCCCTCGGCTTTAATCTGCTTGAGTTTGATCCAGCGCACCCTGAGCAAAAGGACTTTCTGGTTCTTGAAGCTATCAATATGTTCTACAAGCTTTATGACCCTAAGGGCCAAGGTTTTGTTGGGCCGATGTTTGTGGATTGGTTCCGCAACGCTGCCCTAACGGTTATGTCTGACCCAGAGGGTGGGACGCTTATTGAAGTACCAAAGCTATTCACTAATGACGATTACTTAAAGCAAAAGTTCCGTCATGTAAAAGACCCTATCGTGCAGGAATTCTGGACAGGGCAAATGGCGCAAACCAGCGAGCATAGCAAGAGTGAAATGCTTGGCTACTTTACTTCAAAATTCGGGGACTTTGCGAATAACGAGATTATGCGCAATATCATTGGTCAAAAGCACTCTAGCTTTAACCTGAGAGAAATTATGGATAATCGAAAAATTCTCCTCGTTAATCTGTCGAAGGGTTTACTCGGAGATATGAACTCAAAGATTTTGGGTATTGTTTTTATCATTAAGTTTCAAATGGCCGCCATGAGTAGGTCTGACATGGACGAGAAAGATCGACAAGATTTTAGTCTGTACATTGATGAATTCCAGAACTATGCTACTGATTCGATCTCAACCATTCTGTCTGAAGCACGTAAGTATCGCTTGAGCATGATCATGGCCAACCAGTTTATCTCGCAGCTCGAGGAGCCAATTCGCGATGCTGTATTCGGTAACGTCGGTAATATGGTCGGATTCCGTGTTGGTCCCGAGGATGCGGAGTTTATGGCCAAGCAGTTTGCGCCACAATTCGATAAAGATGACATTATTAACACTCCAAACTTCAATGCAGTAGCTCGCATTATCAATCGCGGTGTAGTTACACCGTCATTTTCACTCAAAGAAATATTTCCTCCAATTGGGGTAAAGACACCAGGTATTTACGAGCAGATGGTTCAGATTTCTCGCCAAAACTATGCGCGCCCTAAAGCCGAAGTAGCTGCCGAAATTGCCAAGGCACTCGAGGTCGTGCCATCTACGCCTCAGCCGGAACCGGGCAAAATGCCTATTAGTACTGGCCGACAGGGCTAGTAATACTTGCCCGCCCATTATCAGGTAGGGTATACTATGTATTATCTGTTGTCGCCCTGGTGACAATCTAATGACTAAGTGAGGGTTATCAAGTTTTATGGCCGATAAAGTTCAGTATGGTGCAGAGCAAATTCAAGTCCTCGAGGGACTAGACCCGGTACGTAAGCGACCAGGAATGTACATTGGTGGAACCGGTATTGAAGGACTACACCACCTGATTTGGGAGCTAGTGAACAACTCTATCGACGAAGCGATGGCTGGAGAGGCTACTACTGTTGAAGTCGTAATGCATGAAAACGGTTGGGTGACCGTTACCGACGACGGCCGTGGTATTCCAGTAGATAAGCATAAGACTACCGGAAAATCGGCTTTAGAAACAGTCCTTACGGTATTACACGCTGGTGGTAAATTCGGTGGCGACGAAAGTGGCTATAAAGTATCGGGTGGATTGCATGGTGTGGGTGTAAGTGTAGTGAATGCTTTAGCAACCGACCTAGTCGCTACAGTTTGGAAGGATGGCAAAGAATACTCTCAGACTTATAAGCAAGGTGTGCCTCAAGCGGATATCAAAGTCGTGGGCAAAACTGAGAAGCGTGGCACCTCTATTAGTTTTAACCCCGATGGGACTATCTTTGAGACGGTTCAGTTCAGCTATCAGACAATTCTTGACTATCTACGCCATCAATCCTACCTAACTAAAGGTGTCAGGCTAAAATTGAAGGACGAATCAAAAGGCCGAAGCTATAGCTTCTACTTTGAAGGCGGTATTCGTTCGTACGTTGAGCATTTAAACCGCGATAAAGAGGCTCTGAACCAACCGACCTTCTATGTCGATAAGAAAGTAGATGAAGTAAACGTTGAATTGGCTATTCAGTATTGCGACTCTTTCAACGAGCAGGTCAGGGCATTTGCTAACAATATCTATAACCCCGGCGGCGGAACTCATGTTACTGGTTTTCGTACTGCACTGACGCGTGTGATTAATGACTACGCACGTAAGAATGGTTTGATTAAAGAAAAAGACGAAAACTTAACTGGTGATGACGTGCGTGAAGGTCTGACTGCAGTAATCTCGGTGAAATTGCCTGATCCTCAGTTCGAAGGGCAAACCAAAGATAAGCTTGGTAACCCTGAAGTTCGTGGCTATGTTGAGCAAGTCCTAAGTGAATACCTGGCCTACTACTTAGAAGAAAACCCCAACGAAGCCAAGAAGATTGTCGGCAAAGCTTCGCTCTCAGCTCGCGCTCGCTTGGCTGCTCGAGCGGCTCGTGACACCGTTATCCGCAAAGGCGCCCTCGAAGGTTCTGCCTTGCCAGGTAAACTGGTGGACTGCTCGTCGCGCAAGCCAGAAGAAAGTGAGCTTTACATCGTAGAGGGTAACTCAGCTGGCGGTTCAGCTAAAGGCGGTCGTGATAGTAAGTTCCAAGCAATTCTACCGCTTCGCGGTAAGGTGCTGAATGTGGAGCGCGCGCGCCTTGATAAGATGCTCGGCAATAACGAAATCAAAGACATGATCATTGCTCTCGGCGCCGGCATCGGTGAGAATTTCGATGTTAATAAATTACGTTATCACCGCATCATTATCATGACCGACGCCGATGTTGACGGTGCCCACATTCGCACACTGCTGCTTACCTTCTTCTTCCGTAATTTCCCCGAAATCATTGAGCAAGGTTATTTATATATAGCGCAGCCGCCGCTGTATAAAATTCAAGTTGGCCGCAGCGAAAAGCATTATGCCTTTACCGATGAGCAAAAAGAACAGGTGCTCGAGCAGTTACGTGCTAAGGCGGCCGAGCGAAAGCAGACCAGGGCAAATAAGGCGAAGGCCGAAGAACAAGCACCAGCCGATGTGGAAACGGCTGCAGACCTTGCTGAACTCGCAATGGCCGAGGCTGCTACTGATGATTCGCTCGAGATCGAAGTAAATACAGAAACAACTGACTTGGGTATTCCTGGCTTGAGCATTGCTCGCTACAAAGGTTTGGGTGAAATGAACTCAGAACAGCTGTGGGAAACCACTATGGATCCAGCGAATCGAATATTACTGCAAGTAAAAGTAGACGATGCCGAGAAAGCTGACGCAATCTTTAATAAGCTTATGGGCGAGGAAGTCGCTCTGCGTAAGAGCTTCATTCAGACGCACGCAACTTCAGTGCAAAACTTAGATATTTAGGAGTAGATATGGCAGACATTAAGGACAACAACATTCCAGAACCAGACAAATCATCTGCTGCTGAGCAGGCCAATCAGGCTATGGTAGAAAGCGGTATTGGCCAGGTAGAGTTTCGTACTATCGAAACCGAAATGGAGAAGAGCTACCTTGACTACTCCATGAGTGTTATTGTGTCACGTGCTTTGCCTGATGTTCGCGATGGGCTTAAGCCAGTTCATCGCCGTATTCTGTATGTCATGAACAATCTTGGGTTGCGTCATGGCTCGAAGTTCCGTAAGAGTGCTACCGTGGTTGGTGACGTAATGGGTAGCTACCACCCTCATGGTGACTCGGCAATTTACGATGCCATGGCTCGCATGGCACAGGATTTCTCGATGCGCTATATGTTGGTCGATGGCCAGGGTAACTTTGGTTCGATCGACGGCGATATGCCGGCTGCCATGCGTTACACCGAAGCGCGCATGCAAAAACTAACCGAAGAGCTGCTCGTTGATATCGACAAAGACACGGTAGACTTCCAGCCCAACTACGATGGAAACAAGCGAGAGCCAACCGTGCTGCCGGCCAAGCTTCCTAATTTACTCCTCAATGGCGTGCAGGGAATCGCGGTCGGTATGGCCACCAACATCCCCCCTCACAATCTAGGTGAGATTGTCGATGCGACGGTGCATCTAATTGATAACCCTGAAGCTACGGTTGCGGACCTGATTGGTATTGTGAAAGGTCCTGATTTTCCAGGTGGTGGAATTATTTTTGACGACGGCGGTATTGCGCAGGCATACGGCACAGGTAAAGGCAGCATCATTATGCGAGCTGATGCCGAAATTGTAGAAGACAAAAAGGGTAAACAGCGCATCGTGGTTACTTCGATCCCCTTCCAGGTAAATAAATCGACGTTGGTGCAAAAAATCGCTGACTTGTATCACGAAAAGAAGCTCATTGGCATAGCTGACGTGCGCGACGAATCGTCGGACCGTGTTGGTGTGCGAATCATCATTGATCTCAAGAAAGACGCTTACGCACAGAAGCTATTAAACCAGCTCTTTAGGCTTACGCCTTTACAGACAACCTTCCACGTAAACATGCTGGCCTTGGTCGATGGCATTCAGCCACGTGTTTTGAATTTAGAAATGGTACTCCGTCATTACCTCGATCATCGCAAAGTTGTAGTACGTCGCCGTACGGAATTTGAACTTAAAAAGGCCCAGGCTCGAGCCCACATTCTAGAAGGACTGCGCATTGCACTTGATCAGATCGATAAGGTGATCTCGACGATTCGTAATAGTGCCACGAAGGAAGAAGCTCTAACCAATTTAGTCAAAAACTTCAAACTAACTGAAATTCAAGCCAAAGCAATTCTAGACATGCAGCTGCGTACTCTGGCCGGACTTGAACGCAAGAAAATTGAAGATGAATATACGGCCTTGATGGCACTGATAAAAGAGCTGGAAACCATCTTGTCTGACGAAGTCAACATTATGGCGGTAATTCGTGAAGAACTCATTGAGCTGAAAGAAAAGCATGGCGACGAGCGTCGCACTAAGGTAGTCAAGTCGGCGATTGGCAAATTCTCCGACGAAGATTTGATTCCAAACGAAGAAGTAATTATTACTCTGACCGCAGGTAATTACATTAAGCGTATGCCATCGAACACCTACACGGCGCAAGCCAGGGGTGGTAAGGGAAAAATCGGTATGGCTACCAAAGAAGAAGACGTTGTGGAGCACATGGTACAGACCAATAACCACGATACGGTACTCTTTTTCACCTCATTGGGGCGTGCCTTTAAACTAAAAGCGCACGAAGTACCAGCAGCTTCGCGAACGGCCAAAGGTCAGGCAATTGTGAACTTGTTGAATCTTAGCCCCGAAGAGCGGGTCACTTCCCTGCTCACACTGGAAAAAGACAACTCAGCTAAATTCCTATTTATGACTACCAAATGTGGGGTAATTAAGAAAACCGCAATTGCTGAATACCAAAATGTTCGCTCAAGTGGGCTGATTGCCATCAAGCTCGATAAGGGTGACGAGCTAAAGTGGGTAAAGAAAACGCATGGTAGTGACGACATCATCATCTCGACTGCTATGGCGCAGGCGATTCGGTTTAAAGAAGCTGATGCACGGCCAATGGGCCGAGCAACCCGCGGTGTACGTGGTATTCGGTTGCGCAGTGGCGACACGGTTGTTGGCATGGATGTATTGGGCGTGGGCGACGACGGCATGATGCTGGTCGTCATGGAGAACGGCTACGGCAAGATAACCAAAACTGCCCAATTTAGTCCTCATAATCGAGGTGGGGTTGGTATTAAGGCCGGTGTGGTAAGCACGAAGACCGGCAAGGTAGTTGACGTACGAGTGCTCGAAGACATTGGCCAAGATGTGCTTATTATCTCCAAACAAGGTCAGGTGATTCGTTTGCACGCCAATAAGATTCCAGTTATCAGTCGTGCTACTCAAGGCGTACGCATCATGCGCATGGCCGAGGCCGACAGCGTGGCGTCTGTTACCCTACTGCCAGGCGGAATAGTTGGAGACACTGCTGATAGCGCTGAAGCTACAGCTGAGCCGACTGAAGAGGTCAAAGACTAAACTAGCTATTGCACAAAAATTACGGCATAATAAAAGCATAAGCAGGGTGGGAAAATGCTCAGTGCCTTACCGCGCAAGATACTTAGCCGGGTTAGCAATCGATTTATTAGTCCGCAAAGTTTGGTTCAAGAAGCCGGTTTGGCTTCTGGTCAAACTGTGCTCGAATTAGGTTCCCCCGTCGGTTTTTTTGCAGGAGCTGCCCTGGCAAGCGTTGGCGAAAGCGGCACCGTTTATGTAGCTGGGCCAGACAATGAATCTCTAGAAACGGTGAGTCATTTTGCCCATCATGAAAACCTCCTTCCTGTGCTCTTACGCGACGTGTTGCTTGGCAAAAATATTCCGCTGCACAAGGTTGATTTTGTTATTCTAACCAATCTCCTCTCAAGCTCTATGCACCCAGCTGAGTTTTGTGTTTCTATCAATCAATACCTCAGCTCGAGCAGTAAAGTTGTATTGATCGATTGGGACAGTGAAGTCAAAGAAGTTGGGCCAGACCCTGCTAAGCGAGTTTCGCGTGAGCAAGCGGTAAAGCTCATGAGTCAGTGTGGTATGGAATTTGAGCGGGTATTAAAAACTCCAGGTTACCATTATGGACTTATTTTTCGTCCTACTGGTCAGAATGATAATAAAAGTGATAATCTATAACTATGATTCAGATTACCCCACTTCTCATTATTCCTTTCCTGGTCTGGGTGATTGCCCAGGGTATTAAATTCAGCTTAGCACTCGTTCGTGGTGAATTCGATTTGCGTTATCTGTTTGCCTCTGGCGGCATGCCAAGCGTTCATTCGGCGGTCGTGTGCTCCCTAGCGACAGCCGCATTCATAGAATATGGCCTGATGAGCCCAGTGTTTGGTATTGCTGCGGTGTATGCTGGTATCGTTATGTACGACTCATTTGGGGTGCGTAGAGCTACCGGCGAACAAGCTCATGCCCTGAATAAGCTCCTTGATGAGCTGACCGATAAAGGCACTATTGCCGATCGTGCGCGTTACGGCAAATTGCGCGAGGTTCTGGGTCACAAGCCAGCCGAAGTTATTGTGGGCGCCGTATTAGGTGTAGTCTCGGCAGCACTGATGGAATACAACAAAGTAAGCCCGTATCTCAGCTTCTTAGCCGATCGCCCTTATCGCTACGAATTAATTTTTTACGCCATCGTTAGCGCAGTCCTGGCTGTAAGTGGTGCAGCAGCATTGATTGGTCAGCGCAAAAAGCGCTCAGAGCGCGCCAAGGTGATTCGACGATTAGGCTCGCTTAATATTGTGGCGGGTATTACTCTGGGCTTTTTGGCAGTAAGTCAGTATGAAAAAATTAACATTCTAGGTGGTCGCGGACTTGCTTGGCTTGTGCTGCTAGCCTGGCTTGGTTGGAACGCAGTCTACATCTACAATAATGCCAAAGCGCTCAAGCGCACTACTGCCTCTGACGAAGACGAAGCGCGCAAAGCCAAGTGGCTCAAAAAAGCCAAGCGCACACATAAGAAATAAACCATGGGTGAACCGGATGAATCTAGCATAACGAGTGATTTTACCGGAGTTCAAAGAGTAAGACCGGAACTACGCCTCAGTTCTGAAGTTGAGACGAAGAAGGAATCAGCCTGTGATGCTTTTGCCGGCAAGCTCATTACGGACTTTGTTGCTGAAAAAATTGCCAGTCAGAGTACAGAGCCTCAAATTCCTCTAGAAGTAAGACTAGGTCTGTGCAAGATTAAAGACGGGCGAATCGAAGTATTCAAGCCAAGTTCATTTGATGAGTCGAGAAAAAGAGCTATTGCTTATGTAGCCAAAGGTGGTCCAGAGTGGCAGAAAAAGGACGGGAGCCCAGATAGGCCAAAAAAGGCAATGGAGATTTTGCAGAAGCATTGGCATCGTCTCCAGGTGCTTTACAAGAATGGTGACGTGCCTACCGACGCCATTGAGGCGTACGCAGCATTCATGACTGGTGGTGTTGAGGTTGCGGCAGGCTGGTATGGCCGGTACTCCCAAGATCACACGCTCTCAGGCACTGTTGATCATGCGACCCATGTGCGCCATCGTGAGAAACTACGAGCGAAAACGAGCGAGATGATAAGGAGCGGCGAATATAAGACGTTGACTGATGGGGACTGGAGGTATTTTAATCATTCCAGTGAGGCAGTAACAGGAACTCGAGATCGAATATACATCTCTGCTAAAGCATACGGTGATTCAAGCGCTGTAGTTGGCTATTGGGATGCAGCTTTGAAGCAAGTAGGAATAGGTCATGAACTGATGTATAAAGTCAGCAACTATCCATCGCGCCTTGATACCATAGTTGTATATCCCTCTCCGGGTATTGATCCAGGGAAGTTGCGTCTGGCAATCGAACTGTTCCATAGTACTTGCCCACCAGAATTATTGAACGAAACCGGGGTAAATACAGGGAACATGATCGCTGGCGGCATATCTTATGGCCCGGAATATTTTGAGCATGGGAGTATGAACCGCTTAATGTTTGGCGAAAAAATATCATTCGGTACTGAAGTGACAAGCTTGCTAGATCTTGCCCTGAAGCTTGCTTTTGCCAGGCTCTATACGTCTAAGGTTGAATCAGGCTAGACTAGTAAAGAGGCTCGTATCTCGCAAGAAGAGTTAACGAGTGCTGCGAAACAGTCTTTTCGTGAGCTGTTAATTTGTGCTGATATTAATCCAGAAACCATGGTGCAATATAGTCACAATAACGGGCAAGTGCCTGAATGGGCTAAGCCACTTCAAGCTTAATTACTCTGCGAACCTGTATAGGTGTTGACTTATCTTGACGGAGTCACTACAATAGTAAGGTCTTGATACTTCGTTATCGCTCAAAATAAAACAGCGACTCAATCGAATCGGATTGAAACAAAGGTTGCTGATTTTATTTTGACTTTATGTGTCTAAGACGAATCGTTACTTTGACAAGTGAATAGTGCTAGTAACACCTTGTTATTTATGGGTCTGACTATTCCTTCGGGAAAGTCAGTCAATTTTTTTGTGAACAATAGCTTTTCAATAAGTGTTTCACTTTTTTGGAGAGTTTGATCCTGGCTCAGGATTAACGCTGGCGGTATGCCTAACACATGCAAGTCGAACGGAACACTATATAAGAGAACTCCACACTAGTGAGGAGCTCTCGCCTGTAGTGTTGAGTGGCGGACGGGTGAGTAACACGTTGGAACCTGCCCCAGAGTGGGGAATAACTGCCCGAAAGGGTAGCTAATACCCCATGGTATCCGATTTATTCGGATTAAAGATTTATCGCTCTGGGAGGGGCCTGCGTCTGATTAGCTAGTTGGTGGGGTAAAAGCCCACCAAGGCGACGATCAGTAGCTGGTTCGAGAGGATGACCAGCCACACTGGG